>JBQTIE010000051.1:0-73586 GCA_052389315.1 Acidobacteriota bacterium | reverse complement strand
CCGACCCCAAGAGGGTCTATCACGTAGGCGCAGGGCGCAATCCCTGCCATGCTTCCGGGGCTCCACTTTTTCTAACGAGGCCCTGCCTCAGACCGGCTGGACTTCTCGACATCCACCACACCATGCTTGACGGTCCGAGGCGGAGCCTCGCTAGGTATAATCCGCCAACCATCATTCCCGTCAAGGAGGCTGCGATGAGGCTCCGGGTCTTTGCCGCGATCACGATTGCCGTCTGCCTGACCGTGGAGCCGCAGCTGATCTCCGCGCAGGGTAAGGCGCGCCGGTCACCCGAGTCGGTGGGCCTCTCCTCGGAACGGCTCGCGCGGCTCACCAAAGTCATGGAGGAGTACGCGAAGTCGAAGCAGGTCTCCGGGACCGTGACGCTCATCGCCCGGAGTGGTCACACGGTGTATGTGGCGGCTTCTGGATTTCGCGACCTCGAAGAGCGCGTGCCGATGACCACCGACACGATCTTCCGCATCGCTTCTCAAACCAAGGCCGTCACGAGCGTGGGTGCGATGATGCTCGTTGAAGAGGGGCGTCTGCTGCTGACCGACCCGGTCGGAAAGTACATTCCCACCTTTTCGGCGACGACGGTTCGCGGGAGCGGGTCGGGGAGCACGATGAATCGCGTGCCCGCCAGGCGGCGGATCACCATTCGCGATCTGCTCACCCATACCGCTGGTGTGTCGTACGGCGGTGAACCCGATCTTCAGGAGCTGTACGGGTCCCTCGGATTCTCGCAGTGGTATTTCGCGGACAAGCCCCAGCCCATCGGGCATTGGATCGAAGCCCTGGCGGCGCTTCCTTTCGAGGCCCAGCCCGGGGAACGGTTCGTGTACGGATACTCGACGGACATCCTCGGCCACGTCATCGAGAAGGTGTCCGGGCTTCCGCTCGACCGCTATCTCGACACTCGCGTCCTTCAGCCCTTGAAGATGACCGACACCCATTTTTATCTGCAGCCGGCGAAGCAGCTGCGCCTGGCCACCGTGTATGCGCGCTCCGCTGACGGCGTGCTGACACGGGCGCCGGAGGGACACCCCGGCCAGGGGCACTACGTCGGCGGTCCCCGCACTGCCTTCGCGGGCGGCGCGGGGCTGCTTTCGACGGCCAGTGATTACGCCCGCTTTCTCCAGATGATGCTCAATGGCGGCGAGCTGGACGGCGTGAGGCTGCTGAGCCCCAAGACGGTCGAGCTGATGACCGTCAACCACATCGGCGGGCTCTACCCGACACCCGGACGGGGATTCGGGTTGGGCTTTGAGACCGTGGATGACCTGGGACGGTCAGGTCGCTACGGCTCAAAAGGGGAGTTCAGTTGGGGCGGGGCCTATTTCACGCGCTATTGGGTGGATCCGGCCGAGCAGCTGGTGGCCGTCTTCATGACGCAGCTGCTGCCGAGCGGTGGAAGCGACTTGCAGGAAAAGCTGCGAGTGCTGGTGAACCAGGCGATCGTCGGACCCCCGGGCGCGTCCGAGGTGACCACGACTGCCCGGCGCCCCGACTGATGTCGAGGCACCGAGCCGTGGACCGCGCGCGCGGCCGGCCGGCGTGAATTCGCCTCGCAGCGGCCTTCCCTGGCAGCCTTGCGGCTATCGCCTTGCCGGCAGCGCAAAGGCGAACAGTGTGGTGCCGGCAGGCAAGACGACCCACTGGCGGCCGTCCAGCATGTAGGTGATCGGGGCCGCCCAGATGCCTGCTCCAGTTTGGAAATACCACAGGTTCTTTCCAGAGGTCCCCTCGAAGGCCATGACGTTGCCATCCATGTCCCCCCCGAACACGAGGTTTGAGGCTGTGGTGAGGACGCCCGCCATCGATGGTGTGTAGTACTTGTACTCCCATTTGACGCCAGCAACCTTGGGATCGATGGCCCGCAGGGCTCCGTACCCGCGCCCGCCGACACGTTGCGCGGCTCCGCCAAAGTAGTACTCCCCTGGGACGAACTCCTGCTCCCAGCCGTAGTAGGTGGCGCACACCTCGCGTGCAGTCACATACATCAAGCCCGTCTTGGGATTGAACGCGGGGGACATCCAGTTGGTGCCGCCTGCGATGTCGGGACACACGTCGTTGCCTTCTTCGGTCGGCGTCGTGTTGGGTTTGACGGCGGGGCGGCCGTCGTCGCCGATCTTCTCGGCCCATGTCGTCTTGACGAAGGCGCGTGACTTGATCACCACGCCGGTGACGCGGTCGAGCGTGTAAAAGAAACCGTTGCGATTGGCGAACAGGAGGGTCTTGCGAGCCACGCCGTCGATGGTCATGTCGGCGATGATCGGCACCTGTGTGGCGTCCCAGTCGTGCACATCGTGGGGCGTGAACTGGTAGTGCCACTTTAATTTGCCGGTATCGGCATCAAGCGCCACGACCGAGTCAGTATAGAGATTGTCGCCCTCGCGATCCTTGCCAAACAGGTCCGGTCCCGGGTTGCCGGTGCCCCAGTAGATCAGATTCTGATCGGGATCGTAGGTGCCGGTGACCCACGTGGAGCCTCCACCGCGCTGCCAGGAATCACCCTCCCAGGTTTCGCTCCCCGGCTCCCCCGGGCCGGGCACGGTCCAGAAGCGCCAGGCGCGCTTGCCGGTGGTGGCGTCGAAAGCGTCGATGAATCCTCGGATGCCGTACTCGGCGCCGGCGATCCCGACGACCACCTTGTCCTTGACAATCAGCGGCGCGGCTGTGGCGGTGTAGCCCTTCTTGTAATCGTCGATCTCGACATCCCAGAGCAGGCCACCGGTCTTCATGTCGAAGGCCAACAGATGCGCGTCGAGCGTCGTCATGTAGAGTCGATTGCCCAGCACGCCGAAGCCCCGGTTCACCCGTCCACAGCAGATGTTCAAGCCTTCGGGCAGGTTGCGGCGGTAGGTCCAGACCGCGCGCCCGGTCCTGGCGTCCAGAGCCCACGCGGTGTTGTTGGGACCGGTGATGTACATCATCCCGTCGATGACCAGCGGCGTCGTCTCGAACTTGCCGAGGACGGCCGTCTGAAAGGCCCACTGCACCGACAGCTGGCCGACATTGGCAGGAGTGAGCTGGGTCAGCGGACTGTGTCGCTGGCCGCTGTAGTCCCCGGAATAGTGAAGCCAGCTCTCCGGGTCTGCGAAGCCGGCAGCCAGCCGTTGGTTGGTCACTCCCTGCGCGATCGTGACCGCGGTCCAGAGAAGCGCGACGATGGTGGCCGCCACTGCCCATGAACTGAACCTTCTCGCCATCCCGTGACTCCTTTGCTGCTAACCGGGTTCTTCTGCCGATCGTCGTAGCGCCGCCGACCCTACTACTGGGCCGTCAGTGAGCGCCCCTTGAGTGTCCGAAGATAGCGGACGATGTCGATGAGATCCGCGTCAGGCAACCTCTCGGGTCCGAAGGCCGGCATCAGCGAGACCTCGGTTTCGTGAATGACGTCGGAGACGTCACGCTTGAAGAATGAACGAATCTCCTCGTTCCCGGTCATGAGCTGCACCGAGAAGGTATCCTCGTTCTTCCGGACACCGCGCACCTTGCGCCCATCGCGGGCCACCACGGTGACGGTTTCGAATCCGACGGGGATCACCTCCGCGGGACGGCGGATCTCGCGCTCGAGGGCGGCGGCCGATCGCGCGGCGCCGATGCGGCTGAGGTTGGGGCCCAGCCGCCCGCCGCGGTCCCACACCATATGGCACTGGCCGCAGTTGCCCTTGTCTTTGGCCCAGAACAGCTGCTCACCGCGCCCGGCATCACCGCGATCCGGCGTGAGCCCAGGTCCCGACAGCGTGCGGAGATACGCGATCACCATCCACACTTCTTCGTCCGACATGTTGGGGTTCGCCGGCATCTCGGTGCCGGTGACGCCTTCCGAGATCGTGCGGAACAGTTGCGGGTCGGTCCCTCCGTGCGACCAGTCGCCGCTCGTCAGGTCGGTGCCGCGGTAGCCCTTGGCGTCGATCCCGTGGCACACGGCACAGCGACCCCGGTAAATGTTGCGGCCCTGCGTCACGGCCTTGGCGTCGGCGGCCAGCGGGTTGGTCGTCGCGGGCGATTGCTGCGACGCCGCCGGGGTGGACAGCAGCCACGCGGCAATGCCGGTTGCCCACGCCAGGCGTCGTGGCCGAAGTGTGAAGTGGCGCATTGGTCTCCTCGGGGATTGGAGGCGTATTGTGTTCCGTCCCTTCACAAACCTCAAGTCGAACCGGACCGTGTGCTGTTGCGAGTCAGCATGGACCGATTCAGCACATCAGCTGCAAGCGCTTGATAGGTGACAGGTTGGCCTTGATCTGGGGCCATGCGCGAGCAGACCAGTGTCTGGAAATTGCCCACACGAACAGGCGACCCTACGGCTGAGCTTGCCATAACGTGTTCTGTGAGAAGGAGATCGGTCTCAGGGAGGCAAATGACGAAACAGGCGCGACAATTGCAATTTCGTTGCTGCTTGTCTTCAATCTTCGCTCCCCCAGCGAGGCGGACTGATGAGACCGAAAAAGAAGGAGGCCACGGGCGCCCTGCACGTCATTGCCTTTGGTGCCCGCGCAGCCGCGGTGGCGATCGTTGTCGCTGTGGCGTCGGTGGGCTACATGGTGGCCTTCGGCGCAAGGCCGGTGTCTGAATCGACCGTTTCTCGATACTTGGTGACTGCACTGGGCGACGAGCAGACGGACAGCCGGGCCACCGCCCCGGCGAGCGCACACACGTGGCTCGTCGAGGATGCGCCGCGGTACGCGGTCATCGTGGCGGCCGCGCTGCCGGCCCTCGCGCTGGTCCACGTGCTGCGTCGATTCGTGCACCGCTAGAAGGACGTCGGCCAGCGCGGGTGCTCAGAGTCCGTCACGGGCGGCCTGAGACTGCGAATCTGCGCTGGCTCGTGGGGACGCGTTGTGGGTAGGATGGCCCGATGATTCGCTGGATCGTCGGGCTGTTGGCTTTTGTGGCGCTTGCCATCGCTCCGCCCCTTCACGCGCAGTCGCTGTTTGTGCTGCAGGGTGAGCGGGCGGCCGAAGGGTCCGTCGCCTGGGCGGTCGGTCCCTTCTCGCACGGCGTGGAGACCCATGGGGCGGTGTCGCTCGATGGCCGGTGGGACGTCGGCTTTCGATTCAATAGGTATTTCTTGGATTTTGGTGGCCCCGACGACGGTTCGCTGATCGAGTGGGCGCCGTTTGCGCGGTATTTCCTCTTCAAGGAGGCCGACGATTCGACGCCGGTCAGCCTGGCCGCGTTCGCTGAGTACGTCCGCGATGATTTCGGCGAGGGCGACGACGGTTGGTATGTGCTCGCCGGGGGGCAACTCTTCAAGGCCTTCACCCTCACCGATGCACTCACGCTCCATCCCTATGTGGGGTTTGCCCTGGCCGGTGAATCCTACAGCTTTGGGAAAGGGGCGGAGCGCGCGGTGTACCTGACGCGTCAATTCGGGGTGCATGGGCAGCTGACGGTTGGGCCGGGTGCGTGGGTGCGTATGACGGTCGAGGAGCAGAGCTTTCGTCGGGAGACGTATCGGGCGGTGCGCGTGGCCTACGTCAGGCGCTTCTAGGCGCCACGCGACCCAGCCCTCCGAAACTTAACGCCGACTGGCACTTAGGGCCGCTCCGGCTGCCGTTGCCGTATAATATGGCGTAGGGCGGACGTGGTCCCGCCCTTGTTGAATTCACCTACAGGCGGCCGTGGATGTTCGAGCGGTACACCGAAAGAGCCCGGCGGGTGCTGTTTTTCGCCCGCTATGAAGCAAGCCAGCTCGGAAGCATCTCGATTGAGACGGAGCACCTCCTCCTCGGCCTGATTCGTGAGGGCAAGGGCCTCACCAGCCGCATTTTTGCCCGGTCCCACCTGTCGCTCGAGAACATCCGGAAGGAAATCGAAGGGCGGACGGTGTTCCGGGAGAAGGTTTCGACGTCGGTCGAAATTCCGTTCAGTGCCGAGACGAAGCGGGTGCTCCAGTTCGCGGCTGAGGAAGCCGACCGCCTGCTCCACACCTACCTCGGCACCGAGCACCTCCTGCTGGGGATCCTGCGCGAAGAGCGATCGGTGGCCGCCACCATTCTCATGGAGAAGGGGATGCGGCTGCACCAGGTCCGCGAGGACATTGTCCAGTTGCTCAACGAAAAGACGACCCTGACGCGCGTGAAGGAGACGCCGCTGCTGGCGGAGTTCAGCCGCGACCTGACCGAATCGGCGATGAAGAACCATCTCGATCCGCTGGTCGGCCGCGACTACGAGCTCGAGCGTGTCCAACAGGTGCTCTGCCGGCGCACGAAGAACAACGCCGTGTTGATCGGCGAACCCGGTGTGGGCAAGACGGCCATCGTCGAAGGGCTGGCCCAGAAGATTGTCTACGGAGATGTGCCGCATTTCCTCGCCGACAAGCGCATCCTCGCACTGGACATCTCGCTGATCGTGGCCGGCACCAAGTACCGCGGACAGTTCGAAGAGCGCCTCAAGGCGATCATGAAGGAGCTGACCGACAACCCGAACATCATCGTCTTCATCGACGAGCTGCACACGTTGGTCGGCGCCGGATCGGCCGAGGGTTCGCTCGACGCGGCGAACATCCTGAAGCCCGCGTTGTCGCGCGGCGAGATTCGCTGCATCGGCGCGACGACGCCCGCCGAGTACCGGAAGTACATCGAGAAGGACCGCTCGCTCGAGCGGCGGTTTCAGGCGATCAAGGTCGATCCGCCGTCGGAGCGCGAGACGATCGACATTCTCGTCGGCATCAAGGACCGCTACGAGACGTTCCACCATGTCGAGTACACGCGCGAGGCGATCGAGGCCGCCGTGTACCAGTCGAGCCGCTACATCACCGACCGGTTCCTCCCCGACAAGGCCATCGACCTGGTCGACGAGGCCGGCGCCCGCGCCAAGCTGCGCGAGGCCGGCTACAGCGAAGAATTCGGCGAGATCAACCGGAGCATTCGCGTGGCCGTCGAGCAGATGGAGAGCGCGGTGTCGGCGAAGGACTTCGACAAGGCTCAGTTTTACCGCGAGCAGGAGCAGGTGGCGCGCGAGAACCTCCAGTTCGTCCGCGAGAAGTTCGACGTGCGGTCCAATGCGCGCCGCGTGGTGGTGGCCAAGGCCGAGATCGACGAAGTCGTCTCGAAGTGGACCGGCGTCCCGTTGGCGTCCATCAACCAGGACGAGGGCGACAAGCTGCTGCGGATGGAAGACGAGCTCCACCGGCGCGTGATCAGCCAGCAGAAGGCCATCTCGGCGGTGTCGCGCGCCATTCGACGGTCGAGGGCGGGCCTCAAGAACCCCAACCGGCCGGTCGGCAGCTTCATGTTCCTTGGACCGACCGGCGTCGGCAAGACCGAGTTGGCACGGGCCTTGGCCCATTTTCTCTTCGGGAGCGAGGGGGCGTTGATCCGCTTCGACATGTCCGAGTACATGGAGAAGCACTCGGTGTCGAAGCTCATCGGCTCGCCCCCGGGCTACGTCGGACACGAAGAAGGCGGGCAGCTCACGGAAAAGGTCAAGCGGAACCCGTACTCGGTCGTCCTGCTCGATGAGATCGAAAAAGCCCACCCGGACATCCTCAACATCCTGCTGCAGGTGTTCGAAGACGGCCACCTCACCGACGGGCTCGGCAACCGGGTGAACTTCAAGAACGCCATCGTGATCATGACGTCGAACATCGGCGCGCGCTTCATTCAGAAGAAGGCGTCGATGGGGTTCCAGTCGTCGGGCGCCGGCGAGCTGCAGAAGAGCGTCCAGGAGATGGTCCTCGGCGAGGTGAAGCGCACGTTCAACCCGGAGTTCGTCAACCGCGTCGACGAGCTCATCGTGTTCGAAGCGCTCTCCGACGAGGACTTGAGGAGCATTCTCGGCCTGCTGCTCGACCAGTTGAACGCCAACTTGACCGACCGGCGGATGCGCGTCGTCCTCACGCCGGAGGTGGCCACCTGGATTATCGACATCACGTGCAAGGATCGATCGTACGGCGCGCGGCCGCTGCGCCGCGCTATCCAGCGGTACCTTGAGGACCCGCTGGCCGAGGAGTTGATTCGGGGACACCTGTCGGGGGGCGAGGTCGAGGTGTATTTGGAGAGCGGACAACTGGCCTATCGTCCGGCCGGAGAACCGGTGGTCGCCGGCCGCCGCCTGCCCACGAACGTCTGATCTGGAAGGGGCGGGGCCTCCCGGAGGGTCCCGCTCCCGATCCTTGATAAAATCAGGGGGTTTTGGCCGCTTTATCCGCGCCGTTGTGCTGCCTATGCGTGTGATCGTCGCTCTGATCGCGGTGTTGATCGTGGCCGCGACGGCTCCCCTGGCGCAGGCCCAAGGTGCGCCGCCCGCCCAGGCCCCGACGGCCCAGCCGCTGCGGCTCCCGCCCGAGGGGTCGGGTCCGCTCGTGCGGTTCATCGAGCTGCGCTTCGAGCCCATCAACGAGTCGCTCATCGAACCCCAGACCTATCTCTACTACATCCACACCCAGCCCAGTCGGTCGAGCGACGGCGTGTGGGTGCCCTACAACGAGGCCACTGAAGAGGGATTGCTCGGCGACTTCAAGCGGCTCTGGGCCACGAGCTTCCTCGACAACCTGCGCATCGAGGTGCTCGATGCCCCGTACGACAACGGCGTGCTCGGCAAGCGCATCATCTTCCACATGGAAGAGCGGCCGCGGGTGAAGATCGTCGATTACATCGGGTCCGGGAAGGTCGAGCGCACGAAGATCGACGAGAAGATGAAGGAGGCCGGCGTGTCGCTGCGCCTCGACTCGTTCCTCGATCAAGGCGCCGTCCGCCGCGTCGAAGGCATCGTGCGGACGTTGATGGCGGAGAAGGGGCACCAGTTCGCGACGGTCAAGTCGAGTGTCGAGGCACTGCCGGGAGGACCGAAGCTGGTCAAAGTCGTGTTCGATGTCAGCGAGGGGCCCCGGGTCAAGGTTCGCGACATCGAATTCATCGGCAATGAGGAGGTCGGAGACGGCCGCCTGAAGCGCAAGATGAAGGAAACGAAGGAACAGTGGTTCCTGTCCTTCATCACCGGCCGCGGCACGTATCAGGAGGCCAAGTTCGAAGAGGACGCCGAGAAGGTCGAGGAGTACTACCGGGAGCGTGGGTACATCCAGGCCAGGGTCGGCACCCCCGAGATCCGCACGCTGGCCGATTCGCCAGACAGCAAGACGCGGTGGGTGCAGTTGCGCATTCCGGTGACCGAAGGGAATCGGTACCGCGTCGGCACCGTCAAGGTCGAGGGCAACACGGTCGTCAAGAGCGAGTTCCTCGAGCCCCTGTTCAAGCTCAAGCGTGGCAACTGGTACTCGGAGAAGAACGTTCGCAAAGGCTTCGAGAAGTCGCGGGAGGTCTACGGCGCCGGCGGCTATTTCGAGTTCACCGGCTATCCCGACATGGAGTTTGTCGAACCCGCCGAGGGGCCGGTCGAGGGCCCAAGCGAGCCGACCGTCAACGTGACCATGCGGATGCAGGAGGGCGAACAGTACTTCGTCAATCGCATCACGTTCACGGGCAACACCACCACGCGAGACAACGTCATCCGTCGCGAGTTGCGGCTGGTCGAAGGCGGGGTGTTCAGCACCGAAGCCCTCAAGTACAGCATCAGACGGCTCAACCAGCTCGGTTACTTCCAGAACCTCGAACAGTCGCCGAACGCCGTCGACGTCCAGAAAACGCCCAACGCGAAGAACGAGGTCGACGTCACGCTCAAGCTGGAGGAGCAGAATCGCAACCAGCTGACCTTCGGAGCGGGCGTGTCTCAGTTCGAAGGGTTCTTCGGTCAGCTGGCGTTTCAGACGTCGAACTTCATGGGTCGCGGCGAATCGCTGACTCTGTCACTGCAGGCCGGCTCACGGGCGGAGAACTACCAGGTCGCCTTCACCGAGCCGTTTCTCTTCGATCGCAACATCACGGGCGGCGTCGACGTCTTCAAGCGCAGCCTGCAGTACATCAATCAGTTCACGCAGCGGTCGACCGGTGGCAACCTCCTCATCGGGTTCCCCGTCGCCGATTTCTCGCGGCTGTTCCTCACCTACAGCTTCGAGAACGTGCAGGTGAGCGACCTCAACGAAGCGTTCTTCGACCCCTCGTGCTTCTTTCGCGACACCGGGTGCCGGGACATCTCCTTGAGCGACCTGTCACAGCTCGGCCCCGACACGCTCGAGCTGCTGCGGCGCAATCCGTTCCTCCAGGATTCGCTCCTTATCGGGCAGGGGGGACAGCGCTCGATCAGCAAGGTCACGCCGAGCTTCGTGTTCAACACCGTGGACAATCCGATCTTTCCGACCACCGGCCGGCGGCTGTCGCTGTCGGCGGACTTCGCGGGCCTGGGCGGCAACACCAACTTCATCAAGCCGCGCGCCGAAGCGGTCGGGTTCTTCCGCCACACGAACCGGACATCGTTCGGATTCCGCGGTCAGGTCGAGTACATCCGCCCTTATGCGGGCACCTCGGTCCTGCCGATCTTCGAACGGCTGTTCCTCGGCGGGGAGTACAGCATCAGGGGGTTCGACATCCGTTCAGTCGGGCCCCGGGACCCCGAGACCCAGCTCGTCTTGGGTGGCAACAAGAGCTTGCTCGTCAACGCCGAGTACCTGATTTCGATCGCCGGACCTGTGCGGCTCGTGCTGTTCTTCGATGCGGGTCAGGTCCGCAACCTCGGCCAGGGCTTCGCGTGGAACGAGGATATCGTCGAGGTACGGCCACCGGCGAGTCCATTGCTCTTCGACCCGTTTACGACCACCAGGCTGTCGGTGCCCGGAGCGCCAGGCAGCACGAGCGTGGTGACGGGTCAGACCAGCGCGTTCAAATCGTCCACCGGCGCCGAGATCCGGTTTTTCATGCCGGTGCTCAACGTGCCGTTCCGTCTGATCTTCGCTCACAATCCGAACCGCGTGGGCGTGCTCGATAACAACTTCCAGCCGGCCAAGCGGTTCACCTTCCGATTTGCCGTCGGCACGACCTTCTGAGCGCGCCTCGCATGGTCCGAGAGTGTATGTCCCATCGACTCCATCGACGCTTGTGGCCGGTACTGGTGCTCGCGGCTGCCCTGAGCGGGTGCGGCGACAACACGCCGCTCACGCCCACGACCCCGAGTACGCCCACGACCTTCACGCTGACGTTTTCGGGAACGATCGTCCGCAACGGCGCCGCCACCCACACCTTTTCGACGCAGGCCAGCGGCACCGTCACCGCCACCCTGGCCAAGCTCGAGCCCGACGCCGATGACGTGGAAGAGATCATCGGAATGAGCCTGGGGACCTGGAACGGGGCGACGTGCCAGATCGTGCTCGCCAACGATCGGGCGTCGAAAGGGGCCATCATCGTCGGCGGCGTCTCGTCGTTCGGCAACCTATGCCTGCGGCTCTACGACGTCGGGACGATCGCGACCGCGCAGGGCGTGACTTACGAAGTCGCCATCGTCCATCCCTGACGCCGGCCGCTGGTATAAAATGACGAGCTTGCGTGCTTTGACGAAAGGACCGACCGTAATGAAAGGTGTTGCTATTGGCGCCGGCGTAATCGTCGCCATGACGGTGTCAGCGTTCGCCCAGACCCCGGCCGCCCCGACTGCGGCGCCAAAGCCGGCCCCCCAAGCTGCGCCGCCACCCCAGCCGGCCCCGGCGGCGGCGCGCAAGCCGTTTCCCGACGGCTCGAAGTTCGCCTACGTCGTCCTGCAGCGCATTGCCAACGAATCGGCCGAAGGGAAGGCGGCGACCGCGAGGATCCAGGCGCTTCAGCAGGAAAAGGCCAACGAGCTCAACGATAAGAACAAGCAGCTTCAGGGGCTGCAGCAGAAGCTCGAAAAAGAAGCGTCCGTGATGAGCACCGCGGCACAGGCTGACATTCAGAAACAGATCGAGCGTCTGCAGGTGGACATTCAGCGGTTCACCCAGGACGCCCAGCAGGACATCACCGAGTTGCAGGGGCAGCTGCAGCAGCAGTTCCAGCTTCGCATCGAGCCCGTCCTGACGGCGATGGGGCAGGAAAAGGGCTTGTTCTTCATCTTCAACGGTCCCGACTCGGGCCTGGTGTGGGCGGATCCGAGCCTCGACATTTCTGACGAGGTCATCAAGAAGCTCGACGCCTCCCCGGCCAAGCCGCGCTAGCCCCGCGGCCAAGCCGCGCGCGGCCCCGCGCTGGTGCGCCGGTCCACACTGCACGGCGCCGGGCGGCGCTCCTCCCCGGGCGCGAGAGCCGATCAGGTATCCTGTACCCGCCCTTGCCCATCGCCAGCGCCATCAACCGGCTCGCCTTCCGCTATCCCTCCCTCCTCGTGGACGACATCGCGGAGCAGGATCCCGGACGCCGCGTCGTCGCGTTCAAGAACGTCACCGTCAACGAGGAGTTCTTTCAGGGGCACTTTCCCGGCGCGCCGCTGATGCCGGGCGTGCTCATGATCGAGTCGCTGACGCAGGTGGCCACGCTGCTGTTTCCCGCGGGACGCGTCACGCTCCGTGGCGTCGACGACGCGAAGTTCCGCAAGCAGGTCGTGCCCGGCGATCGGCTGACGCTGGAGGTGTCGCTGGAACGACGCCGCGGCGACGTCGTTTTTGCGCGGGCATCGGCGGGCGTGGACGGGCAGACGGTGGCTGAGGCCCGCCTCGTGCTCGTGGTCGAGGATGAGGACGTTCAAATCGATTCGACCGCCAGCGTCGCGTCTTCCGCGCGGCTCGGACGCGGCACGTCAGTCGGTCCCCATGCCGTCATCGGTCCGAACGTGGTCCTCGGACGTCGATGTCGAGTTGGTGCCTCCGCTGTCATCGACGGCCACACCACGGTGGGCGATGACACCGAGTTCTATCCGTTCGCCTCCATCGGGTTGCCGCCGCAGGACCTGAAATATCGGGGCGAGCCGACGCAGCTGGTGATTGGCCAGCGCAACATCTTTCGCGAGTGCGTCACGATCCACCGCGGCACGGCGGGAGGCGGCGGGCGCACCACGATCGGCGACCGCAATCTCTTCATGGCCTACGTGCACGTCGCACACGACTGTCACGTCGGCAGCGACACCATTCTCGCGCCGGGCGCCACGTTGGGCGGACACGTGGCGGTCGATGACTTTGCGACGATCAGCGCTTACTCGGGCGTGCATCAATTCTGTCGCGTCGGGAGGCACGCCTTCATTGGCGGCTATTCGGTGGTCACCAAAGACGCCTTGCCGTTTGCCAAGACCGTCGGCGCCAGGGGCTTCTGCCGCGTGTACGGGCTGAACACCATCGGCTTGATTCGCCGGGGGTTCACCAACGACACGCTGGCCAGGCTGAAGCGGGCGTACCGCTACCTCCTGCAATCCAAGTTGAACGCCACGCAGGCGTTGCAGAAGATTGAGGCCGACCCCAGCCTGGCAAGCCCGGAAGTGGACTACCTGGTCAGCTTCATCCGGACGGCATCGCGCGGGGCCATCCTCAAGCGCGGGAAGGTAACGGACGAAGACGACGCGGACAGTTGATCCATGAGGCTGGGGCTCATTGCGGGCAACGGGCGCTTTCCGTTCCTGGTCCTGGAGGCGGCGCGCGCGTTGGGCCACGAAGTGACGGTCGTCGCCGTGCGTGAAGAGGCGTCGATGGCGCTCAACGAGGCGGCGGCCCGGCCCCCGGCGGCGGCCGTGCACTGGGTGTCGCTGGGCCAACTGGGCCTCTGCCTGAAGATCCTGGGCGAGGCCGGCGTGTCGCACGCCGTGCTGGCCGGGCAGGTGAAACACACGAAGATCTTCGGCGGTGTCTGGCCTGACGCCACGATGATGAGCGTGCTGGCCCGATTGCCGTTTCGCAACACCGACTCGTTGATCTCGGCCGTGGCCGAAGTGATGGAGCGGGAGGGCATTCAACTGCTCGACTCAACAGCCCTGTTGAAGCCGATGCTGGCCGGCGACGGCGTGCTCAGCCGCGCGGCACCGACCGACGAACACGAGAAGGACCTGCGGTTCGGCTATCGCATGGCCGACGCGATTGCGGCGCTCGACATCGGGCAGACCATCGCCGTCAAGCACCAGGCCGTGGTGGCGGTCGAAGCCATGGAGGGGACCGACGAGGTCATTGGCCGCGCCGGCTACCTGGCAGGCCCCGGGTGCACCATCGTCAAGGTAGCCAAGCCGGGACAGGATATGCGCTTCGATGTGCCTGTCGTGGGGCTGGCGACCGTCCTGGCCATGCGTCAGGCGGGTGCCGCGGTGCTGTCCGTCGATGCCGGAAGAACGTTGATGTTCGACCGCGAGCCGCTGCTCGTGGCCGCCGATGAGGCTGGCATCGTCATTGTCGGACGGTCCGCATGAGGATCGGGGTCATCGGCGTCGGACACCTGGGGCGCCACCACGTCCGGATTCTCGCGGGCCTTCCCGGCGTCGAGCTTGTGGGGGCCGCCGACCGCAACCGCGAGCGGGCGGAAGCTGTGGCGGCCGAGTTCGGCACGCACGCCTTTCCGGATTGGCGCGCCTTGGTGCCCGAGGTCGACGCCGTCACGATCGCGACGCCCACCGAATCTCATGCGGAAGTCGGTGGCGCGTGTCTCGAGAGTCGCGTCCACGTCCTGCTCGAGAAACCAGTGACGGCGACCGTTGCGGACGCCGATCGTCTCATCCGGTTGGCGCGAGACAAGGGTGTCGTGCTGGGCGTCGGTCACACCGAGCGCTTCAATCCTGCTGTCGCGCGAATCAAACCACTCATCCGTGAGCCGCGCTTCATCGAGGTGCATCGCCTCGGGACCTTCTCCGCGCGCAGCCTCGACATCGACGTAGTCCTGGACCTGATGATTCACGACCTCGATGTCGTGCTCGATATCGTCGGACAGCCGGTTGACGATCTCGATGCCATCGGCGTACCGGTGCTGACTCCCCGGGTGGACATCGCCAACGTGCGCCTCCGGTTTTCGGGTGGATGCATCGTCAACCTGACGGCGAGCCGGATCAGCAAGGAGCGCGTCCGCAAGATCCGTTTCTTTCAGCGCGATGCGTATGTGTCGGTGGACTACGCCGCGCAGGAGGCGGAAGTCTGGCGGCTCGTCCCCAGGCCGGACCAGATGCCCGGGATTGAAGGAGGAAAGCTCGAGATTCCCAACGAGGAGCCGCTCACGCGCGAACTGGCGGACTTCATCGCCGCCATCACCGACGGGCGGCCGCCCACGGTGACGGGCGAGCAGGGACGAGCGGCGCTGGCCCTCGCCGACCGGGTGGTCCATCAAATGGAGAAAGCGAGTTGACCGACCTGGATCAATGGTGGACCGCGGACCTGCTCGCGCTGGGAATGGCGGCGGACGAGGCGCGTCGTCTGCAGGACACCTCCTCGGAGGTGACCTTCCTCCGCGTGCACGTCGTGACCCCGTCCTCGCCGGGCGCCGCCAGCCCCTACCCTGACGCCGCGACGGAAATCCGAGCCTACGAGGCACCCGCAACGCTGGAGCTCGCCCTCGAGCAGATTGCGCGCCTGAAGCAGGGCGCCGGCCCGCGTCGCGTCGTCGCCTATTCGATGGCTGACGTGGAGGAGCATTGCCGTGGCTCGTGGGGACCGCTGCCCAGAGCGCTGGTCGCGCTCGCTGCCGCGGGTTGGGCCGATGTCGCAGAACTGCCGGTGGACCGACTGCACGATCCGGTCGCGTCGATGCGTGCCCTCAGGGACGTCGGCATCGAGGCGCGACGCGTGACGGTCGCTGATCCGGTCGGTCCGCGTGCTCGAGAGATTCTGCAACGCATGCGCGCGTGTCGAGCGTGCGCTGGAGCACCCCTGTACTTCGCGCCGCTCCCGCACCGCTTGTCGGCCGAGCGCCCGACGACAGGCTACGAAGACCTCCGCCTGGTGGCGCTGGCGCGCCTGGCGCTGGCCGCGGGCGACGAGGCGGCCCGCGTGGCAGGCATCGAGGTGGATTGGATGCGCTACGGGCCGAAGCTGGCACAGGTGGCCCTGACCTTCGGGGCCAATCATCTCGACGCCGTGGAAGCGACCAGCGATCCCACGCTGGGGAAGCGACGCGAGACGGTTGAGGTCGTGGAGCGCAACATCCGGGCGGCGGGATTCGAACCGCGAGAGTGGCGAGGTCCTCGATGACGCCCGTACGCCTGGGCGCCGTCTCGTACCTCAATACGCGGCCACTCGTCCATGGGCTCGGCGCCCGGCCAGATCTCTTCACCGTCAGATTCGACGTGCCCGCGCAGTGCGCGGCCCTGCTGCACGAAGGGCGCGTGGATGTCGGCCTCATTCCGGCGATCGAGTATCTGCGCGGCGACTACCGCGTCGCTCCCGGCGTTGCGATCGGCTCAGACGGGCCGATCGCATCGGTGGCCCTCTTCAGTCGCGTGCCGTTGGCACGGATCAAGGTGCTGGCCATGGACGTGAGCTCGCGCACGTCGGTGGTCTTGACGCGGATCCTCTGTGCGCGGCGGTGGGGCATCGCCCCGCGCCTGACCCCCGCCGAGCCGGACCTCGCCGCGATGTTGAGTCGCGCGGACGCTGCGCTGGTCATCGGGGACAAGGCACTGTTCATCGATTCCGAAGCGCAGGGGATCCTCAAGACCGACCTCGGCAGCGAGTGGCGCGCTCTGACTGGCCTCCCCTTCGTGTATGCCATGTGGAGCGGGCGGCCCGGCGCGCTCACGCCCGAGCACGTGGAGGCCCTCAACGCGGCGCGGGACCGGGGGGTAGCCGGGCTGGAGGCGATCGCCCGCCAAGAGGCCGCCGGCAGCGCGAAACGCGAGCGGCAGGTGTTGGAATACCTGCGTGATAACCTCAAATACGGCCTCGGACCGCCGGAGCTGGCGGGGCTGAGACGCTTCCACGAACTGGCGGTCGAGCTCAGCCTCGCCCCCCAACTCCGCCAGTTGCGCTTCTTCGCGCAGGAGCGTTCCGAGGTCGCGACGTCCGACGCGGCGACGAGGTCCGAGGCGTCGTGAGAGCCGGGGGAGGCGCGCGCGTGCCGGGTCGGCATTCGGTGGAGACCCGGAGGATCCGATGACCCTGGATCGCCTGCAGGAGCGAATCGAACGGGCGGAACGGCTGAGCGGGGCCGAGGCACTGTTTCTCTACCGACAGGCCTCGACGCACTGGCTCGGCCGGATGGCCGACCGCGTGCGGCGCCGAAAGCACCCCGGTCGCGTCGTGACCTACATCATCGACCGCAACGTGAACTACACCAACGTCTGCGTGGCGCGGTGTAATTTTTGCGCCTTTTACCGTCCGGTCGGGCACCAGCAGGGATACGTCCTGAGCTTCGAGGAGATCTTCTCGAAGATCGACGAAACGATCGCCGTCGGAGGCGTGCAGTTGCTGCTGCAGGGCGGCCACAATCCGGATCTGCCGCTCGAGTGGTACGAGGACCTGTTTCGAGCCGTCAAGCAGCGGTATCCAGCGTTCCGCCTCCACGCGCTTTCACCGCCGGAGATTGTGCACCTGTCGCGAATGTCGCGCCTGCCCGTGGCCGACGTCATCGATCGATTGGTGTCGGCCGGTCTCGACAGCATCCCGGGAGGAGGGGCGGAGATTCTCGTCGACCGCGTGCGCAAGCTCCTCAACTGCTACAGCAAAGCGTCCGCAGACGAGTGGCTCGACGTGATGCGGCGAGCCCACCAGGCCGGGTTGCGCACGACGGCGACCATGATGTACGGGACGGTGGAGACAGACGAAGAGCGGCTGGAACACCTGCTGAGGCTTCGCGAGCTGCAGGACGAAACCGGCGGCTTCACGGCCTTCATCACGTGGAGCTATCAGCCTGAGCACACCGAACGCGGGGGCGACGAAGCCACGGGGATTGATTACCTGCGCACGCTTGCGATCGCCCGCCTCGTGCTCGACAACTTCGACAATCTCCAGGCCTCATGGGTCACGCAAGGCGGCAAGGTCGGGCAGCTGAGCCTCGCCTTCGGCGCCAATGACATGGGTAGCGTGATGATCGAAGAGAACGTCGTGAGGGCTGCGGGCGCCAGCTACTGCATGGACGAAGTCGAGATCGTACGAAACGTCGAGGATGCCGGGTTCACTCCGAAGCGACGCAACATGCATTACGAGATCCTCGGGGACCCGGTGTTCCGCGTTCGCGAGCTGCCGCGTATGCTTCAACTTGCGCAGTCGCGCGGGGAGGGCGACGTCTCGATGCCCGCCGAACTCATGAACTATCCTGCCCGGAGCCCCGCCGGGAAGCGCCAGCGGACTCCCGCGCCCAAATGACCTGCGTGCGGGCGGAGTGGGTCTGCCCGATCACCGAGCCGCCCATTCGCGACGGGTGGGTCGAACTACACCGGGGACGTATCGCAGGCATTGGCCGTGCCGGTCAGGCGCCGCCGGAGAATCCGTGCAGGCATCTGGGACGGGTTCTCCTGATGCCTGCGCTGGTCAATGCCCACACGCACCTGGAGCTGTCCTGGCTGCGCGGCCGGGTGCCGCCGGCCGCGAGCTTCATCGACTGGGTCACCCGGCTCGTCGTGACGCGCGGCGGTCGCCACGAATCCGCCGACGACCCTGCGGTGCTCGACGCGGCGAGGCAGGCTGCGCGCGAAGCCCGGGAGTTCGGTACGATTGCCGTCGGCGACATCACCAACTCACTGGCATCGGTCGACGCCATTCGAGAGAACGGGTTGGCGGGCATCGTGTTTCACGAGCTGCTGGGATTCAACGTGACCGACGGGGCGTTGGTTGACGCGACGCGAACGGCCCGCGAAGCGGCCGCCCGGCGCGCCGGACCCGACCTGCGTGTCTCGATCGCGCCCCACGCGCCGTACTCGACCTCGCCCGAGCTGTTTGCGGCCATTCGGCGCGAGGTGAATCGTAGTGCGGTGCCCATCACGGCCGTGCATCTCGCGGAGTCGGAAAGCGAGGTGGCATTCCTGCGGAGCGGCGATGGACCCTGGCCGGCGATCCTCCGCCGCCTGGGCGTCGCGCGCGACGGGTGGACGCCGCCGGGCGTGGATCCGGTCGAGTACCTGGACGATCTCGGGATGCTGGATGCGCGCACGCTCGTGATCCATGGCGTGCAGCTGGAGCAGCCCGCATTGGCGCGTCTGGCCGCCATTGGCTGTACGCTCGTCACCTGCCCACGCAGCAATCAGTGGGTCGGCGTCGGCGTTCCTCCGCTGTCGCGTTTCCTGGCGGCAGGGCTTCGCCTCGCCATCGGCACCGACAGTCTCGCGAGCGTTGAGGACATGAACCTGTTCGCCGAGCTCAAGACCATGCGATGGCTGGTGCCAGAGGCGCCGGCTCGCACCCTGCTCGCCTGCGCCACGCTGCATGGCGCCGCCGCGCTGGGTCTCGAGGCGGAGTTGGGCTCGATCGAAGTGGGCAAGCGGGCGGCGCTCATCACCGTCGACCTCTCGCCGTCCGGTGACGCGGATCCTGAAGAGCGGCTGGTCAATGGCGTCGAGGAGAAGGAAATTCGGTGGGTGGAGCCATGATCGGGCGCATTCGCACCTACCTGTCTTTCGTGCGGTTCTCGCACACGGTGTTCGCGCTGCCGTTTGCGCTGACCGGAGCCCTCCTTGCCGGGCGCGTTCAACCCCTGACCTGGACGCGCGTCGGTTGGATCATCGTGGCGATGGTGGCGGCCAGGAGCGCGGCCATGGGGTTCAACCGGCTGGTGGACGCCCGCTTCGACGCGCTGAACCCGCGCACAGCGATGCGCGAGCTGCCCCGCGGGGCCATGTCGCGCGTTGAAGCGATCTGGTTCGTGGCGGTGTCGTCAGTGGTATTTGTGGGCGCGTCGTGGCAGCTGAGCTGGCTCTGTGCCGCGCTGTCTCCGCTCGCGCTCGCGATCGTGTTCTGGTACTCGCTCGCCAAGCGCTACACCGTGTTCACGCAGGCGTTCCTCGGCCTCGCGATGGCGGTGGCACCGATCGGGGGATGGCTGGCGGCTGGTGGGGGGTGGGGGTGGGCGCCGTGGCTGCTGGGTTGGGCAGTGGGCTGCTGGGTCGGTGGGTTCGACGTCCTCTACGCGTGTCAGGATGAGGCGTTCGATCGTTCGCACGGTCTGCGATCGATTCCCGTCCGCTTCGGCATCCGCCGCGCCCTGGTGATTTCTCGGGCGATGCACGTCAGTGCGGTTGCCGCGATGGCGTTGCTGGCGGTCGTGGTGCCGCTGGGGACCATTTACCTGGCGGGTGTGGCCATGGTGGCCGTCCTCCTGACCTACGAGCAGTCGCTGGTCGGTCCCGACGACCTCTCGCAGGTGAAACGGGCCTTCGATCTCAACGGCTACGTCGGCATCCTGTACTTCCTCACCACGGCCGTGGCGGTGCTGGCGCCGTGAGCCCGGGCCATCCATCCCCGCCGCTGCCCAAGGCCGGCGGCGCAGGTGCCGCGGCGAGCCTCGACAAGACGCCCCGCCGCATCGCGGCGATGTTCGATGCCATCGCCCCTCGGTACGACCTGCTCAATCGGCTCCTGTCGGGCGGGTTGGACCGGTACTGGCGGCGTCGTGCGATCCGCGCCCTGACGCTGACCGGTGCCGAATCGTTGCTCGACGTCTGCACCGGGACGGGCGACGTGGCCCTGGCCGCCGTTCGGGGAAGCCGTGGCGCGAAAGACGTGGTCGGCGTGGATTTCGCGGCTGAGATGCTGGTGCGTGCCCGCGACAAAGCTGGTGCCGTCCGCGGGCCGGCACGCGTGCGTTTCGTTCGCGCCGACGCCACGGCGCTGCCGCTGCGGGCTGCCGTCGTCGATCGCGTGAGCGTCGCCTTCGGCATCCGCAATGTCGCCGATCCGATGGCGGCCTGCGCGGAGATGCGGCGGGTGCTCAGGCCCGGTGGCCGGTTGGTCATCCTCGAGTTCGGCCTGCCAGTCTGGACCGGCGTCCGGGGGCTCTATCTCTGGTACTTCAGACACGTGCTCCCGAGAATTGGCCGGCTCGTGTCGCGCCATGACGCCGCCTACTCGTACCTCCCAGCCTCGGTGGGCGCGTTTCCCTGGGGCGAAGAGTTCGCCGAGCTGCTCCGAACCGCCGGCTTTGGTGCGGTCACCACCCGGCCATTGAGCTTTGGCGTCGTCTATCTGTATGTCGCCGAGCCCGGCGAGTAGCCTGGAGGCCGGCGGGGGCTGTCGAGAGGGCTCCGGTTCGCCCTATACTGGCAAGTAGCTGATGTACTTCGATTTCGAGGACCGTTTCGAGGACTACCAGCCCGTGGGTGGGTCGCTCCGCCGATGGGATTTCGTGCTGGTGTCGCTCGCCGTCCATGGCCTCGTCTTTGTGGTCGCCCTGTTCGTACCGGCCCTGTCACTGTTTACCCTGTTGCCGGATCCGCGCGTCGAGGCCGAGGAGCCAGCGCCGCCACGACCAGACCCGCCGCGCTTTGTCTTTGTACAGCCGCAGCTGGACATGCAAGCGCTGCGAGCGCCTGAGCAGGCCGATGCGTCGGACAAGGATCGCACCGCGCGAAGCCTGGTGCGCCCGCCTGAGGCAACCAACCCGATGCCCTTTTCACGAGGGAATTCCGCCGAGCGCGTTGAAGCCGCGCCCGAAGAGCGGGCGGCTGGTCGCGGACCGGCGGCGATGCCGTCGCTCGAGCCGCCGGCTCCTGAGATCGTCGAGCGTGTCCCGCCCCCGGTGTCGCAGCGGCGTGCCGAGACCTCTGCGCCCGATCTGCGGCCCACACCGCCGCCGGGCGGCTCGCTCGGCGAAGCCTTGCGCAATCTCCAGAAGTACGTCGATCAGGAGACCTTCCACAACGACCAGGGGCAAGTCCAGAACCTTGGGCCTCTGCAGTTCGACACCAAGGGGGTGGAATTCGGGCCGTGGATCAGGCGATTCATCGCCCAGGTCCGGCGCAACTGGTTCATCCCGTATGCGGCGATGTCGCTGCGGGGTCGCGTGGTTCTCACCTTCAACGTCCACAAGAACGGCGCACTGACCGATGTCCAGGTCGTTCAGCCGTCTCCCATCGAGTCGTTCAACATCGCAGCCATGAACGCCATGATCGCCTCGAACCCCACCGAGCCGCTGCCGCCGGAATACCCGGCCGACAGGGCGTTCTTCACGGTCACGTTCTATTACAACGAATCGCCGTGAGCATGCTCATGCCCACACGCTCCCAGCAACTGGGCCTGGTGGCTGCAGCTTCGTTGCTCGTCGTGTACGCCTTGTGGCGGATTGCGGGCTGAAGGCGTCGCCCCCGCTCCGGGCGGCCCCGGAGCGTCCGCGCGCAGCGTCTGGGCTCGGTGACGCCTCCCGTGGCCGCGGAGGAGTTGCACGGTCGTGCGGACCAGCGATCTGGTAGCCGTCCTCGGTCCCACGGCGACGGGGAAGAGCGCCGTCGGCCTGGCGCTTGCGGAGCGTCTGGGCGGCGAGATCCTCAACTGCGATTCGACGGCCGTCTATCGCGGACTCGACATCGGCACCGACAAGCTGCCGGCAGACGCCAGGCGCGGGATTGCTCACCATCTGATCGACATCGTGGAACCGACGGCCCAATACACGGCTGCCGATTTCGCTCGCGATGCCGCCTCCGCCGCCGCCGACGTGCGCTCGCGCGGTCGGCTGCCAATTCTCGTCGGGGGTACGGGTTTCTACTTCCGCGCCTTGACTCGGGGGCTCTTCCCGGGTCCGGGCAAGCACCCGGCACTGCGCCGACGGCTGGAGGAGATCGCCGGGCGGCGTGGAGACGAGTTCCTGTGGCGTATGGTGAAGCGCGTCGATGCGCCATCGGCCGCGCGCATCATGCGCCGCGACCGGAAGCGGCTGGTGCGCGCGCTGGAGGTGTATTTTCAGACGGGCCGTCCACTCACGCAGCACTTCGCGCAGACCGCGTCACTCCTCGACCCCTCGATGCGCGTGCACGCGGTGGCCCTGCGTCTGCCGGCCGATGTCCTGTCGGTCCGGCTGGCCGCCCGGGTGGACGCCCAACTGGCGTCCGGCGTGGTCGAAGAAGTGCAGCGGCTGATGGCGCGGGGTGTCCCGGAGACGGCCCAGGCCTTGAGTGGCCTGGTGTACCGACAGGTGCTGGAGCACCTCAGGGGCGTGCGTGACCTGGCCGCCAGCCGCGACCTGATCGTCCGTGAGAATCGCCGTTATGCACGGCGACAGTTGATCTGGTTTCGTAAAGAGCCTAACCTAATGTGGTTCGATGGCCCCGGCGAATCGCAGGAGGTGCAGGCGAGGATTTTCGCCTGGCTGGCCGATCGGGGCCTGGTAAGTGACGGGAGATCGACCCCCAATGGCTGATACGAAAACAGGCGCGCCGAACATCCAGGACGTCTTCCTCAACTACGCGCGTCGCGAGAAGCTCCCCGTCGTCCTTCATCTGCTCGATGGTCGGGAGTTTGAAGCGCGGATCAAGAATTTCGATCGCTTCGCCTTGATTGTCGAGCATGCCGGCCTCGACCACCTGATCTTCAAACACGCCATCGCAACCATTCGCGCGCCGCGCAGCGTCCCGAACTATTTCTCCTCTCATCATCCGTAACTGGGCACCCTTCGCCAAGTCGCGCCTGCACCCGAGGGCGGTCACCACCGCCCCAGCCGGCGCGTGCAGGGCCGTCGACGAAGCATCACGTCGGCAGGGCCGGACGGCCGCCGCCACCGCGACGTGGCACGGACACAGCCGGCCACGGCTGATGGACTGGAGTCGCGCGAATGGCTAAGCGCGCCATTGTCATCGTCCTCGACAGCGTCGGCGTCGGCGAGTTGCCCGATGCTTCGGCGTATGGCGACGAGGGCAGCAACACGCTGGGGCACGTCGCGCACGCGGTGCCGCTGCGAGTGCCCACCCTGGCGGCGCTGGGGATCGGTCGCATCGTCGCGCTGGCCGGCGTGCCCGCTCCTGCCTCCCCGCTCGCCTCGTTTGGCCGAATGGCGGAGCGATCCGCCGGCAAGGACTCGGTGACGGGGCACTGGGAGCTCATGGGATTGGTGACCGAGCACGCCTTTCCGACGTTTCCGGAGGGGTTTCCACGCGAGCTCATGCAGGCCTTCGAAGCGCGGATCGGCAGGCCGACCCTCGGCAACGTCGTCGCCTCAGGGACCGCCGTCATCGACCGCTTTGGCCCCGCCCACCTCAAGACGGGGGCGCCCATCGTGTACACGTCCGCGGACAGCGTCTTTCAGATCGCGGCGCACGAGGCCGTCGTGCCCCTGGCACGACTGTACGACTGGTGTGAGGTGGCCTTTGATCTGGCCGTCAAGGGTTGCGGAATAGGCCGCGTCATCGCGCGCCCGTTCGTCGGCGACGCAGGGGCGTTCCGCCGCACGGCGAATCGGCACGACTACGCGATGCCGCCGCGGGGCGAAACCCTCCTCGATCGGCTCACGGCTTCGTCGGTCCCCGTGTCAGCCATCGGCAAGATCAACGATCTGTTTGCCGGTCGCGGCATCAGCGAGGCCCATTCCACCACGAGCGACGAGGAAGGCATGGCGCAAGTCGAGCGGTGCTTGGAGCTTCAACCAGCCGGATTGGTGTTTGCCAACCTCGTTGATTTCGATACCGCGTACGGCCACCGCAACGACATCGCCGGTTACGCCGCCAACCTCGAGCGTTTCGACGTGCGTCTGGCGTCGCTCATACCGCTGCTGGGGCGCGACGACATGCTCGTCGTGACCGCGGATCACGGGAACGATCCCACCACACCCAGCACCGACCATTCCAGGGAGTACGTGCCCCTGCTGGTCACCGGGCCGGCTGTCAGCGCCCGCGTAGACCTGGGCACTCGCGAGACCTTCGCCGACCTGGCCCAGACGCTCGCCGCGTACTTTGGAGTCGGCGCGCTCGGGTCCGGCACCAGCTTCCTGGATCTGATCAGCTGACGCGTTTCTGACATAATTCGCTCTCCGATGACGATCCGCGATGAGCTCGAGCGGCGGGAGCGCGAGATCCTCGCGCCTCAAGCAGCCAAGAGCGCTGACACGAAGGGGCGTCTTCGCGCGGAACCCGAGGACCCGATTCGACCGGCCTTTCAGCGGGATCGGGACCGCATCATCCACACCAAGGCGTTTCGCCGCCTCAAGCACAAGACGCAGGTGTTTTTCTCTCCGGCCGGCGACCACTATCGCACCAGGCTGACCCACACCCTCGAGGTGGCGCAGATCGCGAGGACGATCGCCAAAGTCCTGCGCCTGCACGAGGAACTGACCGAGGCCGTCGCGCTGGGCCACGACCTTGGCCACACGCCCTTCGGTCACGCCGGGGAGCGCGTGCTGAGCGCCCTGGCCCCCTCGGGCTTCAATCACTATGAGCAGAGCCTGCGGATCGTTGACGTGCTCGAGAACGGCCGGCAGGGCCTCAACCTCACCTTCGAGGTGCGTGACGGGATCGCGCGCCATTCGAAAGGGAAGAGCGGCATGCCTGTCGGCGCACCGCCCGAACACCGCGCAACGA
Organism: Acidobacteriota bacterium; assembly: GCA_052389315.1. Taxonomy (GTDB): domain Bacteria; phylum Acidobacteriota; class Vicinamibacteria; order Vicinamibacterales; family UBA2999; genus JACCSI01. The sequence continues at coordinate 48,392 of JBQTIE010000051.1, read as the reverse complement.
CGCTGGAGGGGCAGGTGGCCCGCGTCGCCGACATCATCGCCTACGTCAACCACGACTTCGACGATGCGGTGAGGGCTGGGCTGCTCGAGGCAGATCAGCTCCCCGCCACGCTCGCCTCGGTGCTCGGCCGTTCGGTGTCCGGGCGAATCGGCAAGATGGTGAGCGACGTCGTGCACGAGACGCTGACGGGCGGGCTCGCCGAGGTGAGGATGAGCAGCGAGATCCTGGAGGCGACCCTGGCGCTGAGAAGCTTCCTGTTCGAATCCGTGTACGAGAATGACGCGGCCACAGCCGAGTTCCGAAAAGCGGAAGGCATTCTGGGAGGCCTCTGGTGCAAGGTGCGAGAGCGGCCACTGGAGTTTCTGGACCCGCGGACGGTCGATGCAGAGGGGCTGGATGTGGCGGCCAGAGACTTCCTGGCCGGCATGACGGACCGCTATGCCGTCGCCCTGTACGAGAAGCTGTTCATTCCCAAGCCTTGGGTAGAGCTTCATTGAGCCAAGGTAGGGCAGCAGGCATCGACGCGGGCGCGCCGTCAGGCCCCCCTGGGTGTCCTGACAGGCCAACCGGAAACCGGAGCCTCGCGAGCCGTTCCCGGGCAACGGTATAATGGGAGGTTCGTAGTTCCCTGTACGACGCGTCCAGGGAAGCGACCAAAGACGCTGCCTGATGTTCCTCGACCTGTCGCAGATCCGTCAGCCAGAGACGCGCGTCGATCGGACGTACGACGCCGCCCTGTTTGCGGGTCGCACCACCGAGTTCCAGGTGGTCGAGTCGGTGGCGCTCGGTCTGGGCGTCCACAAGGACAAGGACCGGTTCCGGCTCGTGGGGCGGATGAGCACCGTGCTGGAGGTGCCGTGCAGCCGGTGTCTGGAGCCGTATCGGCTGCCGATCGATGTGGCGGTCGATGTGAGGTATCTGCCGCACGCGCTCAACACGGGCGACGAACGCGAGGTCGAAGAAGACGATTTGACCGACGCGTTCTATCGAGACGAAACGATCGACCTCGGGCAGTTGATGGACGAACAGTTCTATCTCGCCTTGCCAATGAAGCCCTTGTGTCAGGAGGGGTGCAAGGGTCTGTGCGCTCGATGCGGGGTCAACCGGAACGTCGAGATGTGTCAGTGTGAAGAGCAATGGGAGGATCCGCGGCTTGCGGGCCTCAAAGCGTTGATGAATCGAGACAAAGACCATGCCTAACCCAAAACGACGTCACTCGAAGACCAGAGGCCGCAAACGACGGACGCACGACGCCCTGGCGGTGGCGGCCTCGGGCAGCTGTCCGCAGTGCGGAGAACCCAAGGCTCCGCACACCGTCTGCAAGTACTGCGGGCACTACAAGCAGCGACAGGTTCGAGCCGTCGACGAAGACTGAGCAGGCTGCTCCGCGCTTCCGGAGAAGGACCTTCACCCTGACCGCCATGCGCATCGCCGTTGACGCGATGGGGGGCGACCATGCCCCGGAACGGATCGTGGATGGCGCTCTGGCGGCGGCACGCCATTTCGACCTTGGCATCGATCTGGTCGGCTCTCCGGGTGCGGTTCGTGCGGCGCTGGCCCGACATCCCGAGGACGCCGCGCTGGATGTGCGGATCGTCGAAGCACCCGACGTCATCCACAACTCGGAAGCGCCGGCGCAGGCGTTGCGGCGCAAGCCGGGCGCCTCGATTCGCGTGGCGGCCGAGCTCGTCGCTGGCGGGAAGGCCGCCGCGCTGGTCAGCGCCGGGCACACTGGGGCCACGGTGGTCGCCGCCCATGCCGCGTTCGGGATGCTCAAGAGCGTTGACCGCCCGGCGTTGGCGCCAACGGTTCCCACTCGCGGCGGGTCGGCTGTTCTCATCGACGCGGGAGCAACCGTCCTGTGCAAGCCCGCCCACCTGCGCCAGTTCGGGATCATGGGCGCCGTGTACGCACGGGCTTGGCTGGGGGTGTCCGAGCCGCGCGTCGGGCTGCTCTCAATCGGCGAAGAGGAGACCAAGGGGACCGACCTCACGCGAGAAGCCCATCGGCTGCTCAAGGCTTCGCCGCTCAGGTTTGTCGGCAACGTCGAGGCACGCGACGTGTTCGCCGGTCACGCTGACGTGATCGTGTGCGATGGCTTCACGGGCAACGTCGCCTTGAAGCTCAGCGAGGGCCTCGTGGAGATGGTGGAGGACCTGCTCGGCGAAGAGCTTCGCAGCACGTTTTCGAGCCAGGTCGGGTTTCTGTTGTCGCGGCGGGCGTTCCGGCGGTTTCGCAAGCGCGTCGACTACACGGAGTTTGGCGGGGCACCGCTGCTCGGGGTGGCCGGTTTGTGTATCGTGGGACATGGACGGTCGTCGACCAAGGCCGTCCGCAATGCGGTCGCGATGGCCGCCAGGATGGCGGACAGCGGCCTGACGGCCCGGGTGGAGCAGGAGGTCTCGTCGATGGCGGTGGCCGGCCGATGATTGCGTTTCTTTTCCCCGGACAAGGATCCCAGGCCGTGGGCATGGGCCGCGCCCTGGCTGAGCGCCACCCCGAATGCCGGCAGGTGTTCGAGGAGGCCGACGAGGCGTTGAAGGCGTCACTGAGCGACGTGATCTTCCACGGGCCTGCCGAAACGCTGACGCTCACCGAGTTCGCGCAGCCGGCGATTCTCACGATGTCTGTCGCCCTGGCGCGACTGCTGGCCTCGCGAGGTTTCGAACCGTCGATGGTTGCGGGCCATAGCCTGGGCGAATACTCGGCCCACGTCGTGGCCGGGACGATCGGCTTTGCCGACGCGGTCAGGACCGTGCGACAACGTGGGCGCTACATGCAAGAGGCGGTGCCTGTCGGGGTCGGGTCGATGGCGGCGATTCTTGGCCTCGACGGCGACACGGTGGGCCGCGCCTGCGCCGAGGTGGCGGAGGGCGAAGTCGTCAGTGCGGCGAACCTCAACGCGCCCGGACAGGTCGTCATCGCCGGCGCGGCGGCGGCGGTGGACCGCGCCATCACACGGGCCAAAGCGCTTGGCGCCAAGCGAGCGGTACGGCTGCAGGTGAGCGCACCGTTCCACTGTGCCCTCATGAAGCCCGCCGAGGAGCGGTTGGCCCGGGATCTGAGGGCCCTGGCCGTCAGCGACCCGCGCGTGCCGGTCGTGGCCAACGTCGATGCGGAGCCCAAGCTCGATGGCGAGGCCGCGGTCGAGGCCCTGATTCGACAAGTGTCCGCGCCGGTCCGCTGGGAGGATGTCGTGCGCCGTCTCGTGGCCGACGGCGTCACGGCGTTCGTCGAGGTCGGGCCCGGAAGTGTCCTGTCGGGACTCGTTCGAAAGATCGCGCCAGGGGCCGGCTGTACGGCCACCGACCAGCCCGAGCCGTTGGAGGCCGTCGCGTCAGCCTTCGCCGTCCATTCCGGCGTCGAGGCGACATGAGCGCGGGTATGCTCGCCTTCGGCGGCAAGGTCGCCATTGTGACGGGGGCGTCGAGGGGCATTGGCCGCGCCGTTGCGGGCGAGCTGGCGCGTCGAGGCGCAACAGTCGTCGCGGTGGCGCGCGGCGATCATGCCCGCGCAGTTGCAGACGAGCTGGCGGCGGCCGGACTCAAGGCTGAGGCGGCGGCCGCGGACATGACCGATCCGGCTTCGCTCGAGGACCTCGTGCGGGGCACGCTGGAGCGCCACGGCCGGATCGATGTGCTGGTGAGCAACGCCGGGATTACAAAGGACCAGCTGATGCTAAGAATGAAGCGGTCAGACTGGGACGAGGTGCTCGCGACCAACTTGACCGCCGCGTTCGTCCTGTGTCAGGCCGTGCTGAAGCCGATGATTCGCCAGCGCTCGGGCCGGATCGTCGCCGTCAGTTCGGTCGTCGGCCAGACGGGGAACGCCGGACAGGCCAATTACGCCGCGTCCAAAGCCGGTCTGATCGGCTTCTGCAAGTCCTTGGCGCGCGAGGTGGCCTCGCGCAGTGTGACGGTCAACGTCGTCGCGCCAGGGTTGATCGACACGGACATGACCAGAGCCCTGAAGGACGGTGCCCACCATGATTGGGCGGCGCAGATTCCGCTCGCACGGCTGGGCACGCCGGCCGACGTCGCGGCGGCCGTGTGTTTCCTCGCATCAGACGAGGCGTCGTATATTACAGGACAGGTGCTGGGCGTCAACGGCGGCATGTACATGTAGGGGTGCGCGAACCGCGCGACACGGGTGGAAGCGGCGGCTTCATCCGCGTAGGTGACAGCAGATGCGTAACGCGGGGGTGCGCCCCCGGTGGAGGGGAGACAGTGGCCGTTGCGGACAAGGTCAAGAGCATCATCGTGGAACAGCTCGGCGTCGACGAGGAGGAAGTGACGCCAGACGCCTCGTTTGTCGACGATCTCGGGGCGGACTCGCTCGATACCGTCGAGCTGGTGATGGCGTTTGAGGAGGAGTTCGGAATCGAGATTCCGGACGAGGACGCCGAGAAGATCACACGCGTCAAGGAGGCCATCGAGTACATCGAGGGGCACGCGAAGAAGAAATAACCGATAGCGGGGCGGTGCGTGGGCGGACGGAGGCATCGTTGAGCAGGCGAGTGGTAGTGACGGGCATCGGCTTGGTGTCGCCGGTGGCCATCGGCACCCAAGCCAACTGGGACGCGCTGTGCGCCGGCGTCAGCGGCATCGGGCCGATTACGCGCTTCGATGCGTCGGCCTTCGCGACGCGGTTTGCCGGGGAGGTGAAGGGCTTCGACCCCTTGCACTTCATCGAGAAAAAGGAACTGAAGAAGATGGATATCTTCATTCAGTTCGCGGTGGCCGCGTCGCAGTTCGCTGTCGACGACGCCCGACTGGTCGTCGGCCCCGACAACGCGGCGCGGGTGGGCGTGTATATTGCGTCGGGCATCGGCGGATTCACGACGATCGAGCGCGAGCACCGTGCGTTGCTCGAGGGCGGCCCTCGCAAGATCTCCCCGTTCTTCATTCCGAGCGCCATCATCAACCTGGCCTCGGGCCAGGTCTCCATCCGCTTCGGGGCGAAGGGGCCCAACTCTGCGACGTGCACGGCCTGCACGGCCTCCGCGCACGCCATCGGGGATGCGTTCGAGATCATCCGCCGGGGGGCCGCCGACGTCATGATCGCGGGCGGGTCCGAAGCGGCGATCTGTGCCATGGGCGTCGGCGGATTCGGAGCCCTGCGAGCCCTCTCGACCCGCAACGACGATCCGGCGCGAGCCAGTCGGCCCTTTGACAAGGATCGCGACGGGTTCGTCCTGGGCGAGGGGGCGGGCGTGTTGATTCTGGAGGCCCTCGAGTACGCCCAACGTCGTGAAGCACCCATCTATGCCGAGATGGTCGGATACGGCATGTCCGGGGACGCATATCACATGACCGCCCCATCGGAGGACGGAGATGGTGCGTGCCGGGTGATGCGGGCCGCGCTCGAATCGGCTGGTGTCGGCCCCGACGCCGTCGACTACGTCAATGCCCACGGGACCTCGACCCCGCACAACGATCGCATCGAGACCCAGGCGATCAAGCGAACCTTCGGTCCGCACGCGCATCGGTTGGCGGTCTCGTCCACCAAGTCGATGACGGGACACCTGTTGGGCGCCGCCGGAGGGCTCGAGGCCGGCATTACCGCGTTGGCGGTCTATCATCAGCGTGTGCCGCCCACCGCAAACCTCGAGCACCCTGATGAGGGCCTCGACCTTGACTACGTGCCGCGTCAGGGCCGCGAGATGCCGGTGCGCTATGCCTTGTCGAACTCGTTCGGCTTCGGCGGAACGAACGGGGCCTTGCTGTTCAAGCGATTCTCGGCGTCATAACGAGCGGTTCGCGACCGCCGAAGGGTGCTCGACCCGATCGGGAAACACATCCTGACGGACCGGCACATGTCCCGCCTGGTGCGCAGGTACCACACGCGGGGTGGAGTCATCGATGAGGATTGCGGTGTGCATCAAGCAGGTGCCAACGCGCGAATGGCAGCCGCGGCTGAACGACGACAAGACGTGGGTGCGCGACCGCGACGTCTCGTACGAGATGAACGAGCCCGACGCCTATGCCCTGGAAGAGGCCTTGCGCTTGCGGGAGAAGCACGCGGGCGAGGTCGTCGTGTGCTCCGCCGGTCCCGGCCGGGTGCAGCAGGTCATTCGCGAGGCGCTCGCCAGGGGGGCCGACCGCGCGATTCACGTCGAAGACGAGGCCCTGGGTGCCGCAGATGCGTTTGCGGCCGCCGCCGCACTGGCGCCCGTGATGAGCGAGGAGCGGTTCGATCTGGTGCTCACTGGGCTGCAGTCAGACGACCAGGGCCATGCCCAGTTCGGGCCGATGCTGGCCACGCGCCTGGACATCCCCCACTCCACCATCATCATGGAGGTCCAGGTGCACGAGGCGGATCCGCAGCCACGCCTGCGCGTCAAGCGGGAGCTGGAAGGCGGGTGGTTTCAATACGTCGAGATGCCGCTGCCGGCCCTGCTGACCATTCAGAGCGGGATCAACCAGCTGCGCTACGCCACCTTGAAGGGCATCATGGCGGCCAAGAAGAAGGAGATCAAGAAGTTCGCGCCGTCCGCGCCCGTGCAGTCGCGCCAGCGTGTGCTGGCCCTCTACGTCCCCGAGAAGTCCAAGCAAACCGTGATGATTGGCGGATCGCCGGCGGAAGCGGCGAAGGAGCTCGTCAAGCGTTTGCGAGAGGAGGCGCGAGTCCTATGATCCTCGTCGTAGCGGAGCAGCGAGACGGCAAGCTCAACCCCGCCAGCTGGGAGTCGATCGCCGCCGCCCAGCAGCTGGTCGAGGTGGGCGCCACGGGCCCAATCACCGTCGCGGCCCTGGGGAGCGACGTCGCGGCGCTGGCCGGCGAGCTTGCGGCGGCCGACGTCGCGGGCGTGGTCACCGTCCAGGCGAGCGGTCTGAGTCCGTACACGCCAGGCGCGTACGTGCAGGCCGTGCGCCAGGTCATCGAGCACACGTCGGCATCGCTCGTGGTCCTGCCGCACACGTATCAGGCTCGAGACTTCGCATCGGCGCTGGCGACGGCGATCGACCGCGCGCTGGTGACCGATGTCATCGGGGTCAAGGCGGTCAACGGCGAGCCGGCGTTTTCACGACCCATGTTCCAGGGCAAACTGACGGCCGATGTGGTGCCCGTTGGCGAGGGTCCACACATCGTGACCATCCAGATTGGTGCCTTTCGCGCCGATGCTGCGCGACGCGGTGCCAGCGCGGCGGCGATCACTCCCGTCGAGGTCACCCTTGACGCGGCGGCGATTCGCCAATCGCCCGAACCACCCTTCCAGGAAGCCAAACAGGCGGTCGACCTGGCGCAGGCCGAACGCATCGTGGCAGTGGGCCGCGGCATCAAGACCCAGGACAATCTGCCCGTCGCCGAGTCGCTGGCGAAAGCCTTTCACGCCGAACTGGCGGCGTCACGGCCGATCTGTGACAACGGATGGTTGCCGATGGAGCGGCAAATCGGCAGCTCGGGTCAGACCGTCGCGCCGAAGCTGTATGTCGCGCTTGGTATTTCCGGCGCCATTCAGCACCTGGTGGGCATGAAGGGGTCGCGCACGATCGTGGCGATCAACAAGGACACCGAGGCACCGATTTTCGAGGTGGCCGACTACGGCATCGCCGGGGACATCTTCGAGATTGCCCCAGCCCTGGTCGCGGAACTGACCAAGTGAGCCGCGAAGCTCTCGAGGTTGATGTCTTGATCGCCGGCGGGGGACCGGCCGGCCTCGCGGCCGCGATTCGGCTCGCCCAGCTCCCGAAAGCCGCCGGCGGAGATCCGTTGGCCGTGGCCGTCCTCGAGAAGGCTCGGGAGATCGGTGCACACCAGCTGTCGGGAGCCCTGCTCGACCCGTCGGCGCTGCGGGACCTGATGCCCGACTTCGCGGCGAGGGGGGCGCCCATCGAGTGCGATGTCCGTGAAGACAACATCTATTTCCTGACGCAAAAGGGGCGCTTTCGTCTGCCGGTCACGCCGCCGCCGCTGAGAAATCACGGCAACTCGATCATTTCATTGAACAAGTTCACCGCGTGGCTCGGCGCCCAGGCTGAAGAGGCGGGCATCGACGTGTTCACGGGCTTTGCCGGGCAGTCGGTGCTGATCGAGGACGGGGTCGTCGTTGGGGTGCGCACCGGAGACAAGGGTGTCGGTCGAACCGGGGAGCGCAAGAGTGCCTTCGAGCCGGGGGCCGACGTCAGAGCGAAAGTCACGATCTTCGCGGACGGCGTGCGGGGAAACCTGACCAAGGAACTCAGCAGGCGTCTGCAGTTGGGCAACGCGGCGCATCCGGCCGAGTACGCCATCGGGCTCAAGGAAGTTTGGGACGTGCCGGCTGAACGGATTCCCGCGGGCACGGTGATCCACACCATGGGGTACCCGCTGCGGGAGGAAGAATTCGGTGGCAGCTTTCTCTATGCCATGCCCGGCGGACGGTTGTCGATCGGGTTTGTCGTGGGACTCAACTACCGAGATCCGCTGTTCGACCCGCACGCGGCCTTCCAGCGCTTCAAACAACATCCTTTCGTCCGAAGCCTGCTCGACGGCGGCCAGATGCTTCGCTACGGCGCGAAGGCGCTGCCAGAAGGCGGATGGAACACGCAGCCGGCACTGTTTGCCGCCGGGTGCCTGATCGTCGGCGATGCGGCGAGCTTCGTGAACTCTCTGAGGCTGAAGGGCATCCACCTGGCGATGCGCAGTGGGATGCTGGCGGCCGAGACCGCCTTTGAGGCCGTAAAGGCGGCAGACGTGTCGGCTGGCGCCCTCCAGCAGTACAAGGCGCGTGTCGACGAGAGCGCCATCAGGGCCGAGCTCTATCCGGTCCGCAATGTGCATCAGGCGTTCAGCAAGGGCTTCTATGCGGGCACGGCCGTCGCCGGGCTGACCCTGCTCACCGGCGGCCGGCTGATGGGGGATCTCCACGGCGAACCAGGTCATACGAAACTGCGCAAGCTCGACGAGTACTACGGACTCGAGAAGCGAGACATTCTCACGCCATCGAACGCGGTCCCGCCCGACCGAAAGCTCGTGTTCGACAAGGTGACCAACGTCCACTATTCGGCCACACAGCATGATGAGGACCAGCCGGTTCACCTCCTGGTCCACACCGAGGTGTGCCATACGATCTGCGGCGACGAGTTCGGACATCCGTGCGTGCGATTCTGTCCCGCCAACGTGTACGAAATCGTCGAGGACCGCGGGCAGAAACGGCTGCAGATCAACGCGTCGAACTGTGTCCACTGCAAGACGTGCGACATCATGGATCCCTATGGGGTCATCACCTGGGTGCCACCCGAAGGCGGCGGTGGACCGCAGTATGACGGCATGTAGGGGCGACCGCTCACCTCGCCACCTTGCCATCGATCGGATCGTCATGGCTCGGCGCCCGCGCAGCGGCGGGCCCGCGGTCTCCGCAGACGACGTTGAACGTTGACGTGGAAAGTCGTACGGAGGCGCCAATCGTACCGGCCTGGCAGCGTTCGTGGCTCAAACGAACGCAGGCCGGGCTCATCGGAGCGCTGGGCTACCCGCTGCTGGCAGCGCTCGGGTCGACGTACCGCTTTCGGGTCGACGGCTTGGAGCACTTGACGGCGGCGTCGGCGCTCGGGCCGCCAATTCACGCCTTCTGGCACGGGCGCATTCTGCCCGGTACGATCTACTTCAAGAACCGCGGCATCGTGGTCATCACGAGCGATAATTTCGACGGGGAGTGGATTGCGCGCATCATCACCCGTTTCGGCTACCGCACGGCCAGGGGTTCCTCGTCGCGCGGTTCTCGCAAGGCCTTGCGGCAAATGATTCGCGACGCCAAGACCACGCCGGTCGCCTTTACGCTGGATGGCCCGCGAGGTCCGGCGCGCGTGGCGCAGCCGGGTGCGGCATGGCTGGCGCGGACAACGGGCAACCCCATCATCCCGTTCCACCTCGAGGCCAGCCGTCGCTGGACGCTCGGCAGCTGGGACGGCAGCCAGATCCCCAAGCCCTTTGCCACCGTGGCGCTGGCCTTTGCGCCGCCGATACGGATCTCGTCCCAGGCGGACGCCCAGGAGATCGAACAGTCGTGCCGGACCTTGGAGCGCGTGTTGGGGGAATGCGAGACGCGGTGCGGGCGCCTGCTCGCGGCACCGGGAAAAGCCGCCACGTGACCGGAGCAAGACGATGCCCTTGAGTGTCGTGACCAGCGAGCGGTTCACCGATCACGTGACGCCGCCGGGACATCCCGAACGCCCCGAGCGAGCCGAGGTGATGCAGCATGTCGCGGACGGTTGGGCCCGGGGCGGGGGTCGGCTCGTCCAGCCGCGCGAAGCCGGCGATGTCGACCTCGGCCGTGTGCACACCGCGGCGTACCTCCGCGCTGTCGCGGAGACGCGCGGCCGGGCGGCCATGCTGGATCCCGACACCTTCACGTCTCCCGACTCCGAGCACGTGGCCCGGCTGGCGGCCGGCGCCGTGCTCACCGCCATCGACGACGTGTTGGACGGGGCCCCGAGGCGGGCCGTGGCGTTGGTCAGGCCCCCTGGACATCACGCCGAGCCCGACCGAGCGATGGGCTTCTGCCTCTACAACAACATTGCCGTCGGCGCCGCCTACGCCAGGGCCAAGGGCGTCGCACGCCTTGCGATCGTTGACTTCGACGTTCACCACGGCAACGGCACCGAGCACATGTTCGAGTGCGACCCGACCGTGTTGTTCATGTCGTCCCATCAGCACCCGTTTTATCCAGGCACCGGTGCCTCGGAGGACGTGGGGCTCGGCGCTGGTGCGGGGTTCACAGTGAACATGCCCCTCGACGCCGGTGCAACTGACGCGGATGTGGACCTGGTGTATCGCCAGCTGACGCTGCCGATCCTCGAGGCCTTCAACCCAGACCTGCTGCTGGTCTCCGCCGGGTTCGACGCCCACGAGCGCGATCCGCTTGCCGGACTGCGCATGACCACCGAAGGGTTCAGCATCCTCATCCGACGGCTGCTTCATGCCGCCGACACTCACTGTGAAGGCCGCATCGTCTTCGTGACCGAGGGTGGCTACGATGCAACGGCGCTTGGTGAGTGTTGCCAGCAGCTGATCGACCTGGCATCGGCGCGCTCGGTTCCCGATCCAGCGTCGGCGGCGGGGGACTCACGTCGCGGGGAACGCACGGTGGCCGAAGTGCGTCGTGTCCATGGCAGGTGGCAGGCGGCATGGCCGTGACGTCACGTCTGCTATCCTTAACGGATACAACCCGTTACGAGAACCGACGTGTCCGACTATCACCCGCAGGAACTCGATCGTAAGTGGCAGCGTCGATGGGCCGACGCGCGGGCCTTCGAGGTCAGCGAGGACCCGACCCGCCCGAAATTCTACTGTCTGGAGATGTTTGCGTATCCGTCTGGCCACGCTCACGTCGGCCACGTCCGCAACTACATCATCGGTGACATCGTCGCGCGGGTGAAGCGGCTCCAGGGATTCAACGTCCTGCACCCGTTCGGTTGGGATGCCTTCGGACTGCCGGCCGAGAACGCGGCCATCAAGCACGGTATTCACCCGGAGACGTCGACGCTCGACAACATCGCGCACATGAAGGGACAGCTCCAGCGTCTGGGCATCAGCTACGCGTGGGATCGCGAACTTTCGACCTGTCAGCCCGATTACTACCGCTGGAACCAGTGGCTCTTCGTGCGAATGTTCGAGCGCGGCCTGGCGTATCGGCGTCGCTCGACCGTCAACTGGTGTCCGAGCTGTCAGACGGTGTTGGCCAACGAGCAGGTGGTCGAGGGTGGCTGCTGGCGATGCGGCAGCGCGGTCACGCTGCAAGAGCTCGAGCAGTGGTTCTTCCGCATTACCGCGTACGCCGACGACCTGCTCGAGGGGGCCGATCGCCTGGCGGCCTGGCCCGAGAAGGTGCTGACGATGCAGCGCAACTGGATCGGAAGGTCCGAAGGGGCTCGCGTGAAGTTCGCGTTGGCCGACGGGACAGGCCGGCCAGCGGATCCCACACGTGTGGTCGAAGTCTTCACGACGCGGATCGACACGATCTACGGGGCCACTTTCGTGCTGCTTGCCCCCGAACATCCCCTCGTCGCCCAACTCGCGGAAAGTTCCGCCGATCCGGCAGCCTTTCGCGATCGCGTTGCCAGATTCCGATCCCAGGATCGATCCGCGCGCGTGAGCGGGGAAGTCGAAAAGGAGGGCGTGTCCACCGGGTGCTACGCCCTGAACCCCTTCACCCAGGCGCCCGTGCCGGTGTGGGTCGCCAACTTCGTGTTGGGTGAATACGGGACCGGCGCAGTGATGGGAGTCCCGGCACACGACGAGCGCGACTACGACTTCGCGCGAAAGTACGAGTTGCCGATTCGGGTCGTCGTGCGGGAGACGGGCGGCGAAGCTGGAGCGGCTGAACCAGCCGGGCCCGTGACGAAAGATGGCGTGCTCGTCGATTCAGGCCCCTGGGACGGCCTTCCGTCGGAAGAGGCGCGGCGACGCATGACCGCTGACGCCGAGCAGCGGGAAGTCGGTGAGGGCACGGTGCAGTTCCGCCTCAAGGACTGGGGGATCTCCCGTCAACGCTATTGGGGGACGCCGATCCCCATGATCCATTGCCCGGTGGACGGCGTGGTCCCGGTCCCGGACGAGCAGCTGCCGGTGATCCTGCCCAAGCTCGCCCAGTTCAGTGGCCGGGGGGATTCGCCGCTCGCGCAGGTCCCAGAGTTCGTCAACGTGGCGTGCCCCGTGTGCGGAGGACCGGCGCGTCGCGAGACCGACACGATGGACACGTTCGTGGACTCATCGTGGTACTTCTATCGCTTTGCTGACGCGCACAACGACCGGATGCCCTTCGATCCGGCGAAGGTCTCCTACTGGTGTCCCGTAGATTTCTACAGCGGAGGCGTGGAGCACGCCATCCTGCACTTGATCTACTCCCGTTTCTTTGCCCGCGTGTTCCGCGACCTGGGGATGGTGCAGCACGCCGAGCCCTTTACGCATCTGCTGACGCAGGGCATGGTGCTCAAGGAGGGCGCCGTCATGTCCAAGTCCAAGGACAACGTCGTCGATCCGGACTCGATGATCGAGAGGGTCGGCGCCGATGCGCTTCGGCTCTACGTGATGTTCGTGGCCCCTCCCGAAAAGGAGGTCGAGTGGAACGACAGCGGCCTGGAAGGTAGCTACCGGTGGCTGGCCCGCGTCTGGCACATCGCGCAGCACTGGCGCGCGTCGGCCGCCGTGGATGCCCGACCGGCCCTCCGCGTGGAGCGGCTGACCGACGCCGATCGAGGGCTTCGGCGGAAGACGCACGACACGATCCGGCGGGTGACCGCCGATGTGGACGTCCGCCAGCAGTTCAACACCGCCATCTCGGCGATGATGGAACTGGTCAACGAGCTGTACGCATATACGAGGAGCCAGGAGTCGGGGCAGTCGCCGCAGGCCGCGGCCGTGGCGCTCGAGGCAATTGAAGCGCTGATTGTCATGCTGTCGCCGTTTGCGCCACATACGGCCGAGGAGTTGTGGGAGCAGTATGGGCACCAAGACGGCCTGACGGCGGCGACGTGGCCCCGCTTCGACCGAGAGGCCGCAAGGGCCGAGGAGATCGTGATTCCGGTCCAAGTGAACGGAAAGGTGCGCACGCGACTGACGGTATCGCCAGAAGTCACCGACGCCGAGCTGGAGGAGATGGCACTGGCGGACGCGGCCGTGCAACCATACACGCAAGGAAGGACCGTGCGGAAAGTCATCGTCGCGCAAGGTCGGCTGGTCAGCGTGGTCGTGGGTTGAGCAGCCGGGGTACGCCGTCCGAATGAGGGCGAGCGAGACGCGGTGCGGAGGACGTGTGAGATGAGCAGGGGTATGACGCGACGGACGGCAATCAAGCTCATCCCGGCGGCTGGGGGCGCCATGGTCTCTGTGGCTTGCGGGTACTCGCTCGCCGGGCGCGGCTCGTTTCTCCCCGACTACATCCGGGTGGTGGCGATCCCCTTGTTTCTCAACCGCACTCCCTATCTCACCGCGGAGCTGATGTTCACCGAGAAGGTGCGCGTCGAATTCCAGAGCCGCGGTCGCTATTCGATTCAACCCGCGGAGACGGGCGCCGACGGAGTCGTTCGGGGCGAGATCACGGGCATCTCGGCAGCGCCAGTCGGTTTCACCGATGCCCAGCTGGCCACCCGGTACCGCTTTACCGTAACCGTGAGCGTGAAGTTCGAGGACGCCACCCAGAAGAAAACGCTGTGGGAGAATCCGGCGCTGGCCTTTTCGGACGAATACGAGCTGTCGAGCCGAACGAGCGTCGGGCTCGATGGCGCCGCGTTTCTCGATCAGGAGCGGGCCGCGATCGATCGCCTGTCCACCGATTTTGCGCGCTCGGTGGTGTCGGCCATTCTCGAGGCCTTCTGAGCGGGCTGTCGAGGCTTGCCGTGTTGGCACAACGGGTTGGGCCGGTAGCAGAGAGTCGTCATGCCTGTCACCGCTGCTGAGGTTCGCCGGCAAATCAAGGCCGGCGACACCGCGCCGCTCTATCTGCTGCAAGGTGACGACCTGAGGTCCAGCCACGAGCTGGCTGTTGAGTTCGCCGCGGTAATCGACGAGGGCCTGCAGGCCTTCAACGTCCAGGGCTTCCACGCCAATCAGGCCACCACGGCCGGCCAACGCGATCAGCTGATCGGCGAGCTGCTCGCAGCGGCACGGACGCTTCCGATGATGTCGCCTCGTCGCGTGATCCTTGTGCATCAGGCGGAGGCCCTGCTCTCGCCCAGGAAGGCCAGGGACGAGCCCGAAGCGGCACCGCCCGACACCGCCAGGAAGCGAGGGAGGACATCGACGCCCGCCGAGGAGCTGGAGCAGTATTTGGAGGCGCCCGAGCGCCTGACGACGGTCGTGTTCGTCGCTGGCGATCTGGACGGGAATCGGCGGCTGGTGAAGCTCGTCCGTCAGCACGCGGTGAACGTGGACTGCGGGTCGCTCGAAAGCGACGCCGAGGCAAAGCAGTGGACAGCGGCGTGGTGTCAGCAGAAGGGCCGCACGATAGCGCCTGCAGCCGTGGCGGCGCTGGTCGAGACGTGCGGGAGGCACCGCGGTCGTCTCCGCGGCGAGCTGGAGAAGGTCCTGCTGTTCGCCGGCAGTGAGGCGGAGATCTCCGCGGCTCACGTCCGCGCGGTCGTCATGCCCCAGTCGGAGCCGGGTGAGGACTTTGCGTTGGGCCGCGCGATATGGGCCAACAATGCCAAGGCCGCACTGCGCGAGCTCGCGGCGCTCAGCGACGCCGGGGTCCCGGCCTTCCTCGTGCTCGGACAGATTCGCGCGGCGGTGGGGCGGCTTCAGCCCGACGCCCGCGTGCGACCGGCGCTCGACGCCGTATTCCGGACGGATCTGGCGATCAAGTCCTCGGTAGGAGAGCCGCAATTCCAGCTCGAGCGCCTGATCGTCGAGCTCTTGACGCGGCGTTGATCGACGCGTGCCTCGGCGCCACGCGGGTCCTGGCCGGCGTAGTCACTCCGCGCGAAGGATCGTGATGGGATCGGCGGCGGCGGCCCGTCGCGCGGGACCGACGCAGGCTGCGAGCCCCGCCAGCATCATGACGGTCGCCGCGCCGACCAGCGCGACCGGATCCGTGGGCGCTGTCTGGAAGAGGGAGCGACGCAGCAGCTGGCCAGCACCAAACGCGCCGGCCAGTCCCAGGGCCGAGCCGAGTCCGCACATCAAGAGCCCACGGCCGACCACCCACCCCGCGATGTCCCAGCCGGTGGCGCCCAGCGCGATCCTCAGCCCGACCTCCCGCAGACGCGACGTCATCACCGCGCTGAGCACGCCGTACACGCCGCCCACCGCGAGCAGCAAGGAGACGAGGGCAAACCCCACGATGATGCCCAGCGCAGAGCGACGAGGCGACACGGTGTTTCCCACGAGTTCCTCGAGCGTGGCTGAGCGGTAGATCGATTGCGCAGGGTTGATGGTCCAGATGGCGTCGCGGACGGGCCCTAGCAGCGCCGAAGCGTTTCCTGCGCTGAGGACGACGAAGGTCATGGAGCCGAACGGCATCTGCGCCAACGGCATGAACAGCTCATCGCGCGGACCACTGTCGAGCCCATCGTGCCTGAGCGACGAGACGATGCCGACGATCTCGACCTCGGTGGGTGTTCCGGAAAAGCGAAGGCGCACCGTGTCGCCGAGCGCGTCGTCGCTACCCGCCCAGTACCGGCGCGCCAGCGTCTCGGTGATGACGGCTACGCGCTTGGTGGACGATCCGTCGCGAGAATCGAGGTGGCGACCTGCCTGCAGAGGAATCCGCATGGCTTCGAAGTAGCCAGGAGTCGCGACCGAGAGGTACGCGCGAGCGGCTTCGCCATCCGTCGCCGCGGGCCGGCCCGGGAATGTGAGGACACCCTGTACGTTGATGTTCGATTCGATGAACGGCATGGCGGAGACGGCTCCCACCGCCTGTACCGCCGGCAGCGCGGAGAGACGCTCGAGCGTCCGGTCGAAGAACCCAGCCAGCTGCGCGGGTGAGGGGTTGTAGTCCCACGCGAAGACCTGGGTCACCGCAACGCGGTCGCGTGCGAACCCCGGGTCCACCGCCAGGAGACCGACGAAACTGCGCATCAGGAGTCCGGCGCCGGAGATCAACACCAGAGCGAGCGTGAGCTGCGCGACGACAAGTCCGGTGCGGAGCCGGTGGGTGGTGGCATCCGCGGTGGACGTCTGGCGCCCGGCGGCCGCGAGCCCCGTGGACGCGACCCGCCACGCCGGTACGACGCCGGAACAGACCGCCACGCCGATGGACACGCCGATGCCGAAGAGCACCGCCTGTCCGTCGAGGTGCAGGGACTCGATCCACGGAACACTCGACGGCCCCAGTCGCGCGATTGCCGTGAGGACCCACGTCGCCGCCACGCAACCGGCCGCGCCCCCGGCCACGGCGAGCAGGAGGCTCTCGAGCAGCAACTGCCGAACAATGCGGCCTCGCCGGGCACCGAGCGCCAGGCGAATCGCCACCTCACGTTCCCGCGCGGACCCGCGTGCGAGCAGCAGGTTGGCCAAGTTGACGCACGCGATGATGAGCACGAGCGCGACGGCGGCGGCCAGGAGCGTCAGGCCGAGCCGGACGTCACCGACGAGATGGTCGCGCAAAGCCAGGACACGAACGCCAGTCCCTCCGTTGGTTCTTGGGTACTCGGTGCCGAGCTGCCGCGCTACGGCCGTCAGATCTGCCTGGGCAGCCTCCGGCACGACCCCTGCTTTGAGGCGGCCGACCACGGCCCAGTACCCCCTCCCACGACTGCTGGGCTCGTAGGCCTCGATCGCCTTGGGTAACCACACACGGCGCTGCCCGGTTCCCGTGCCGAGCAGTCTCGGTTCGAACGTTGCCGGCACCACCCCGACGATGGTCAGAGGACCGTCGCTCGTCCGCATCGAGGTGCCCACCACATCGGGGTCTGCGGCGAACCGCTGCCGCCAGAGCGATTCGGTAATCACCGCGACCTGGTCATGTCCCTTCGTGTATTCCCCGGGCTCGAAGAATCGGCCGACGACCGGTGCGACCCCGAAGGTTTCGAAGAACCCGGGCGTGACCTTGGCCGCGGGCCACACGTCTGGCCGAGAGTCGGTGGTCACGTCCAGCGACCAGGGATCGACGCCGGCGAGATGATCGAATGATCGCGTCCGCGCTTGCCAGTCGAGAAAGTTCCCCGGCGCCACGTCCAGCGGCGTCTCGTCGGGTGCGCGCGTCTCCCAGACCGTGACGATGCGGTCTGGGTCGGGATACGGCAAAGGGCGGAGCAGGACCTGTGTGGTGATGCTGAACATTGCGACCGTTACGGTCAGGCCCACCGCGAGGATGCCGATGGCGGTCAACGCAAAGCCCGCATGCTGGAACAACTGGCGACCTCCGTAGCGCAGGTCGTCAATCCAGTCGAGGTCGGCCGCATGACGCTGACGAAGCCAGAAGGCGTCGGCAAGCGCTCCGATCGCTCGGCGGAGCATGCGCCGCCGAGACGGAGGCAGATCGTCGAGGGACGCGAGTTCCGCGTCCCACTCCGCCCGCCAATCGACGCGAACGTGAGCGGGCACGAGCGGGGCGAAGGCGCGAATCAACAGGCTGGCGAGGAGGTGGCGGCGCATGGACGGCAGGCTCCTAGGTCCCGGACCGAGGCGTCGCCATGGCGGCGAGGACGCGCGTTGCCACGCGGTAGCGCGCGATGGCCGCCGCTGCCGCCTCGCGGCCGCTCGCGGTCAATTCGTAGTAGCGTCGAGGCGGGCGCTGCTCGAGACGGGCCGTGCCGTCGCGCTCCCAGCGGGAGCGGACCAACCCCTCGGCGTCGAGGCGTCGGAGGATCGGATAGACGGTCCCGCTTGGCAGGCCGGTCGCCTCCATGATGTCGAAGCCGTGGGGGTGCCCCTGAGCGAGGGCCTGAAGGACGAGGGTGGTGGGGACGGTCAGGCGCATGGTGACAGTCTAACACTACCTATGTAGAATTAGACGCAGGCCACCAGCCGACGGTTGCCCGGAGCGTGTTATTTGGACAGCCGAGCCGAAAGGCGGGACTTGTAGCGCGCGGCGGTGTTGCGGTGAATGATGCCCTTGGCGACCATGCGGTCGACCAGCGACTGCGCGTCGCCGGCCGCCGTCCCTCCGGCGCCCTTGTCCGCGCCGTCCACGGCCTGTCGCAGCCCCTTCAGACGTGAGCGAAGGGTGGAGCGCAGCCGCCGGTTCGCGGCCCGCCGCTTGATGTTCTGTCGATGCGCTTTGAGCGCCGACTTGTTTCGCTTTGCCACAAGAGTCCTCTAATTCGGGAAAGTCGGAAACTCCAATGATAGCACGTCGGCCACGCGTCGACGGCGGTCGCCCCCGCGGTCAGCGCCGGCCAACGATCTCGAAGGACCCGCTCGGCGGAGGCAGGTTGGAGTAGCGGACGACTATCTTCCCGTCTCGCTCCTCCCGCCACTTGTAGATGCCAGGCACCGTCGGCGGGGCGCTACGCGTGACCTGCGTGATCTTCCGCACATAGGCTTGTGTTTCTCGATAGGGCGGGACGGTGCCGTAGCGTTCGACACTGGCCGGGCCGGCGTTGTAGGCGGCCAATGCCAACTCGACGTTCTGGTTGTAGCGGGTCAGCAGACGCGCCAGATAGGTGACGCCCCCGCGGATGTTCTCGGGCGGGTGGAAGGGGTCGCGGACGCCGAGCTCCTGGGCCGTCGCGGGCATCAACTGCATCAACCCCATCGCGCCCTTGGGCGACACCGCGAGGGGGTTGAAGGCCGACTCTGCCTGAATCACCGCGCGCACGAGGTCGGGCGAGACGCCAAACGCGCGAGCGTGGTGCTGAATCAAGTCGTTGTAGCGCTCGACGGCGGGCCCCCGCGGGGGTTCGACCGTCGTCCGGATGAGACCTGGTCCGCCCGCGGGGTAGGTCACGACCCCCGCACTCTCGACCTTCGGCAGGTTCGACACGACGAGCCGGCCCGACCCGTCACGCCAGGAATAGATCTGTGCCGCCGCGGGCGCGGGCAGGACGATCAGGACGAGGAGTACGGCCGCGAGAATGGACAAGGTGGCTGTGGCGCCGTGTGCGGCGGGGGACCCCACACACGTTCGCGCCGGTTATCGGCCGCTCAGCCACCATCCATTAGCTCCTGAACGATTCTCTTGCTGGCGCTGAGCATCTCGTCGATTTTCGACGCATCCCGGCCACCGGCCTCGGCGAAGTCGGCTCGCCCCCCGCCCCCGCCGCCGACGATAGGTGCCAACCGCTTCACGATCTGGCCTGCAGGTGCGCGCGTGGTCAGGTCCGGCGTGACCGTCACGATCAAGCTGACCTTCCCATCCTCCATGGCGGCCGCCAGGACGACGATGCCGCTGGAGAGGCGGGATTTCAACGTGTCGGCCAGCGACCGCAGGGCCGTGCGCTCCACGTCGCTGACGCGGCGAGCCACCAGCGCGGCGCCCCCCACGACGACGCGCTCCTCCTCGGCCGGCGCGTCGCCCGCGAGGGCGAGGCGGGCCTTGGACTGCTGGATCTCCTTCCGCAGTTTCGCTTCGACGCCGAGGTGTTCGTTGATGGCGTGGACCACGGCCGCCGGTCCGACATTGAGGATCCTCATCGCCTCGTCCAGGATCGAGAGACGCTCGCGTGCATAGGCGTGCGCTCCGAGGCCCGTCAGCGCCTCGATGCGTCGTACACCAGCCGAGACGCCGCCCTCCTCGATGAGGAAGAAGGCGCCGATGGCGCCCGTCGCGCTGACGTGGGTCCCTCCGCACAGCTCGACGCTGACGCCGGGAACCGAGACGACACGGACCCGGTCGCCGTATTTCTCGCCGAACAGGGCTATCGCTCCGGAGGCGATGGCCTCCGACGTCGAGCGAATGGCCGTCTCGACCGGGCTATTCGCCACGATGTGCTCGTTGACGAGGGCCTCCACCATGGCCCGCTGTGCCGAAGAGAGCGCGGCGGGGTGGGCGAAGTCGAATCGCAGCCGATCGGCCGCGACAAGCGATCCGGCTTGTTTGACGTGCGGCCCGAGCACGTGGCGCAGCGCCGCGTGAAGCAAGTGCGTGGCCGTGTGATTGCGCCGAGTCGCAGCTCGTGCGGCCTCGTCTACCCGCGCAGTCACCTCGTCACGGTATCGAAGCGTCCCTCGGGTGACCTCCACGCGATGGAATCGCCGAGCCGAGGGACCCTTGATCACGGCGGTCACCAGGGCGCTGCCGCGCTCGGCCTCGATCTCACCGACGTCCGACACCTGGCCGCCCGCTTCGAGATAGAACGGCGTTTCGGCGAGCGCGACGAACCCGGTCTCGCCGGCCTGCAGCTGGTCGGCGGGTTGGCGCTCCTCGTCTTTGTCCCGCAGCAGCTCGATGACCGTCGTGGCGACGCTGGTCGAGTCGTATCCGCGAAAATCATCAGGCGTGCGGAGCATCTCCGCGGCCTCAGGCCTTGTCCGCCACGCGGCGGATGGCACGGCGCCGAACCCGCTCTTGGCACGGGCGCGCCGACGCTGTTCCTGCATGGCCCGGTCGAATCCCTCGGCATCGAACGCCAATCCGTGTACTTCGGCCAGATCCTCGATGAAGTCTCGCGGCAGTCCGTAGGTGTCGTACAGCTTGAAAGCCTGATCTCCTGGGACGACGCGGGGGCCGGCAGCCGCCTGGTCCAACACGTGCTCGAGGCGCGGCAGCCCCTCGGCGAGCACCACGCCAAACCGGTCTTCCTCGGCCTTGATCGTCTGGACGATGTGCTCCTGTTGCGCGGGCAGCTCCGGATAGGCGGGCGCCATCTCGGCGACGAGCCCGTGAACCAGGGAGTGGAGAAATGGCTCCGTGAGGTGCAGCTTGCGACCGTGCCGCATGGCGCGGCGCATGATCTTTCGCAGGACGTAGCCGCGCCATTCGTTGGACGGCACGACGCCATCGGCAATGAGAAAGACCATCGCGCGGAGGTGGTCGGCGACCACCCGCATCGACACGTCGGCGGCGTCCATCGTGCCGCGGTGCGCACGTGCGCAGAGCGCCCCGAGCGCCCGAAAAATGGGGGCAAACAGCTCCGTGTCGTAGGTCGATGTCGTGCCCGCCAGCACGGCCGCCATTCGCTCCAGTCCCATGCCGGTGTCGATCGACCGCGCCGGCAGGTCGCGCAAGGAACCATCGGCCTGTCGCTCGAACTCCATGAAGACGTTGTTCCAGATCTCGACGAAGCGCCCGGAGCCGGACGCGACGTCGGTCACGAAGTCGCCGGTGCCGGGCACCCCCTCCCCGCGGTCGTAGTAGATCTCCGAACAGCGTCCGCACGGGCCGGTCTCACCCATAGCCCAGAAGTTGTCGGCCATGCCGAGTTCGCCGATCTGGGCCGGCGGGAGGAACTGACGCCACACGCGGTGCGCATCGTCGTCTCGAGGGACCCCCTGCTCGCCCTTGAAGACCGTCGCCACGAGGCGGCGTGGATCCAGGCCCCATTCCTCGGTCAGCAGGCGCCAGGCGAGCGGGATGGCGTCGGCCTTGAAGTAGTCGCCGAAGGAGAAGTTGCCGAGCATCTCGAAGAACGTATGGTGGCGCAGTGACGGGCCGACGGTGTCGAGGTCGTTGTGCTTGCCGCTGACCCTCATGCACTTCTGGGCAGACACCGCGCGCGCGTACTCTCGAGTCTCGCGTCCCAGGAAAACGTCCTTGAACTGGTTCATGCCGGCGTTGGTGAACAGCAAGGTGGGATCGTCACCGGGCACCAACGACGCGCTGGGTACGATGCGGTGGCCGTGTCGCTCGAAGTAGTGGAGGAAGGAGGCGCGGATCTCGTTCGGGTGCACGTCCCTATTATGACTCCTCGCCTGGCGAGTCATGGCGACGGAGCCGCGCGTACACCTGTCCGCGGTCGAAGCCCTGTGCGACGAGTGCCCGCGTCAGGCGGGCGACGGCGTGCGTATCGAGCGTGGCGAGATCGACACCACGCAGGCGCCTGTGCAGGGCCTGATCGAGCAGGGTGTCCTCGTCGAGTTCGGCGTACAGCTCGTCCATCGCGGCGGCCGCGTCCTGGGCGCTCAGTCCCTGATGCAGGAGCTGTTGGATGACGCGGCGTCGCCCGCGGCGCTTCACCAGGATTTCACGCCGGGCCGCGGCAAGAGCGACCCGCCGATCGTCCAGCACACCGGCCTCGGTCAGCCGTCGTACGACGTCCGCGATGACCTGAGGCGGGAACCGGCGGCGCGCGAGCCGATCGCGAAGCTGGGCGGTGGAGAGCTCACGGCGCCCCATGAGCGTGAGGGCGGTTGAATAGGCATCCATGACGAGGCCCGCTCGCCGTGCCGCCGCCGCGTCTAGGGGCCGTAGCGACGGGTCCCGGGCTTGAGCGGCGGCGCGGTGGCCGGAGGTTTGGACGGCCCGCCGAAGACAACGCTGGCCATCTGCTCGCGCGACTCGTCCTGGGTCGTCGTCACACCCTCAACCCTGAGCTTGAACTCGTCCACGTTGGTCACCCAACGCAGCGCTTCCTCGAAGGTCACGATCTGGCGAGTGTACAGGCTGTAGATCGATTGATCGAAGGTCTGCATGCCGTACTGAGACGTGCCCTGCGAGATGGCGCCCTGAATCAGATGGGTTCGGTCGCGATCGACGATGCAGTCCCTGATGAAGGCCGTGCTGATCAGCACCTCGGTCGCCGGGACGCGCCCGGTCCGCGACGCGTTGGGCATCAGGCGCTGGGCTACGGTCGCCCTGAGCACCGATGCCAGCTGGAGACGCACCTGTTTCTGCTGGTGCGGCGGGAAGATGGAGATGACGCGGTTGATCGTCTCGGTCGCATCCAGGGTGTGCAGCGTCGAGAACACCAGGTGCCCGGTTTCGGCGGCGTGGAGCGCGGTCTCGATAGTCTCCATGTCGCGCATTTCGCCCACCAGGATGACGTCGGGGTCCTGCCGCAGGGAGCTGCGCAGGGCCTGGGAGAACGACCTGGTGTCGACGCCGATCTCTCGCTGGTTGACGATCGACCGGTTGTCCCGGTGCAAATACTCCAACGGGTCTTCGATGGTGATGATGTTCGCCGCTCGGTTGCGGTTGATGTGATCGACCATCGACGCGAGCGTCGTCGTCTTGCCGCTGCCCGTGGTGCCCGTGACGAGGACCAGGCCCCGCTGCTCCATGGCGATCTTCTTGAGAATGGGCGGCAGCCCGAGTTCGTCCAGGCTCAACACGTCCATGGGGATGACGCGGAGGACCATCCCGATGGTTCCGCGCTGCTGGAATACGTTGCAGCGGAATCGGCCCAGCCCGGGAACGCTGTAGGAAAAATCTATCTCGTGCGCCTCGCGGAATTTCGCCAGGTATGCCTCCGGCATCACCGTGGCGACCATTTCGGCGAGGTCCTCGCGAGAGAGCTTGTGCTCGGTGATCGGCAGCAGGTTGCCGTGAATGCGGGCCACGGCCAAGCACCCGACCTTGAGGTGGACGTCGGATGCGCCGTGGGAGACGCCGAGGGTGAGCAACTGGTTGATGTTCACGATTCGTGAGACTCCCCGTCAGGTGACTTGGAAAAGACCACGAGGCTGCGTTTTGAGCGGCAATGCCGTGGCGCGAGACTCGGCAGTGCGAGACATCCTGAACGGGCAGCCGACAGCGCGCGTCGAAGCAGTCATCATTCTAGGATTCACGATGTCTCGGCCGCGCCCACCGTGGCGCGGACAGGCGTCAACCACCGATGCGTGTCCGGATGGTCGCCACGAAGGATGCCGAAGAAACGCTCCTGAAGCGCGGCGGTGATCGGGCCCCGCCCTCCGGTGCCGACGGGAATCTTGTCAATCGACCGGATTGGAGTGATCTCCGCGGCCGTGCCACAGAAGAAGGCTTCGTGGGCCAGGTACAGGAACTCGCGCGGAAGCGGTTGCTCTCGAAGCTCGAGGCCGAGATCGCGCGTCAGCGACAGCACCGTGTCGCGAGTAATGCCCTGCAGGATCGACGAGGTCAGCGACGGGGTGTAGACCGTCCCGTCGTGCACGAGAAAGAGATTCTGGCCGCTGCCCTCGCTGAGCAGGCCGGATTCGTCGAGGGCGATCCCCTCCGCATAGCCGTCGAGAGTCGCCTGCATCTTGATCAAGGCGGAATTGGCATAGTTGGCCGTGGCTTTGGCCAGCGCGGGCAGCGTGTTGGGCGCCAGGCGCGTCCAAGAACTGACACCGACGTCGATGCCGCGATTCAGCGCATCATCACCAAGAAGCGCGTCCCACTCCCACACGAGAATCGCGGTGTCCACCGGGCAAGGCATCGGGTTGACGCCGAGCTGGGCGTAGCCGCGGTAGACGAGCGGGCGAATATAGCAGGAGCGGTAGCCGTTGGCCCGGATCGTGTCGAGTACCGCGGCAGACAGCGTGTCCAGGTCGTAGGGACACTCCATCCGATACACCCGGCACGAGTCGTAGAGGCGGCGCATGTGTTCGCCCAGGCGGAAGACGCGCGGGCCGTCCGTCGAGTCGTACGCGCGGATCCCTTCGAAGACCCCCGAACCATAGTGGATGACGTGGGAGGCGATGTGGACCGTGGCGTCTTTCCAGTCCACGAGCTTCCCGTTCATCCAGATCTTGCCGGTCTCAGCGAATGCCATCTGCCACTCCGCCTTTGCATGAGGGTGCGCGGCCCGCGGGCGTTTAGCGTGCCAACCTCACGCGAGCTGCCTCGATTATCCCGGATCCAGGCTCGTGCCCCCGCCCTCCTCTTCCGTTCGGCGCCTTCACAGGCGGCTGCTCACCGGCTGGCTGACTGCTCCTCGCCACAAAAGGGGCACCGGTCGGTTCGCGCATGCAGCGGCTTGCGGCAGTGCCAGCAAAACCGCGCCATCGGAGCGGCCCGCGCCTTCAACCGCGCCTGAATGTCCTCCCGCGCCTCGTCTGCGTTGGTGCCCTCCAGCGGAGCCGGACGACCCGCTCGCCGCGGCGCCGCGGCGTCTCCGGCCGCCGACTCGCCTCCTCTGGCGACGGCCGGTTGACGCACCCGCGCCGCCAGCACCGCCTCCATCACGTCGCCCGCTCGCTGGTAGCGCGCGCTCACCTCAGGCGCCATCGCCTTCATCACGATGGCGTTGATCCCGATCGGAATCTTGGCGTTCTTCGTCCTGGGCGGCGCCGTCAGCTCTCCTCTAAGTAATCGGTCGATGTCACCCGGTCCTGGAGTGTGGTAGGGCAGGGACCCGGTCAACATCTGATACATCGTGACGCCCAGTGAATAGATGTCCGAGGCAAAGACCGCCTTGCCCTGGAACTGCTCGGGAGCCATATAGGGCGGACTGCCGATCACGGTCGTGCCATGAGCGGCAATCTCGAGAAACCGTGACGTGCCGAAGTCGGCGACCTTGACCATCCCTTGTTCCGTCACCAGGACGTTTCCGGGCCGCAGGTCTCGATGGATGACTCCCTGGCGATGGGCGTGATCCATGGCGTTGCAGATCTGACACGTGTAGTCCAGGGCCCTCGGAAGGTCCAACGCCCCTTCACGCTCGATGATCTGCTCCAGCGTGTCTCCGGCGACGTACTCCATCACGATGAAGAACACCTGGTCCTGCTTTTCCGCCGTGAGCAACGCGACGACGTTGGGGTGATTGAGGGCCGCAAGCAGCCGAGGCTCGCGAACGAGCTCGGAGAAATCGAGGTTCTGACGATGCGGAACCTTGAGCGCGACCTTCTTGTCGATCCAGGTGTCCTCCGCGAGGTAGACGGTCCCGAAGCCGCCGCTGCCCAGCGGGGCGATGATGCGATACTTGCCGATGGTCTGACCGCGAAAGAACACGTCCGTGAGTATAGAGGAGTTCCCAGGGCGCCTCCCCGTCGCCCGTCGTCGTCCCGTATACTGCGGCCGGTGCCTGCACGCTTTCATGCGCCCGATGCCAGCGTGACGGGGGCCGAGATCCCCCTGCCAGATCAGGAAGCGACCCACGCGTCACGCGTGCTCCGATTGTCGCAGGGCGATCCGATCCGGGTGTTCGACGGGCGCGGGCACGAGTGGGAGGCCGTGATCGGCCGCATCGCCAAGCGTGCGGTGACCGTGGTTCTTCGGCAAGAAGTCGAGCCCGCCCCCGAGGCAGCGGTGTCGATCGGACTTGCCATGTCGACGCTGAAGTCAGACAAGATGGACGAGGTCGTGCGGGATGCGGTGATGCTGGGGGTGCGGTGGGTCCGACCGCTGGTCACCGCCCGCACGGAAACGACGCAGGCGGCAATCCGCAAGGGTCGCCGGGTGGCGCGCTGGCAGCGAATCGCGGTGGCCTCGTCGAAGCAATGCGGAAGAGCGGTCGTGCCCACCGTCTTCGACGCCGTCTCTTTTGCCGATGCCCTCGCGGCGCCCCCCGATGGCATGCGCATCATGCTGGTCGAACCCGGAGGAGGTCATCGACGCAGGGGACCTTTTGGGGAACTGGTCCGGGTCCCGGCAGTCGAGCTGTGGGTGGGGCCCGAGGGCGGATGGACGCCTGAAGAAGTCGAACAAGCCGGCGATGTCGGCGTGCGGCCGGTCACGTTCGGGCGCGTGACGCTGAGGGCCGACGCGGCACCGAGCGTTGCGCTCACCGTGCTGCGTACTTTGTGGAACGATTGGTAGGGGGGCGGTCATGACATCCACGACGCGCGGCTCGGCGCTGCTTTTCAGCACACTGGTGGCGGTGATCGGGTGGACAGTTCAGGCGCAACCCGCGCCCGATCCGGTCGCGACCTTTTCAATCCTTGGATACGACCCCGCGACCGGGGAAATCGGCGGGGGCGTGCAGTCCCGGGTGTTCTCGGTGGGCAACGGCGTCCTGTGGGCCGAGGCCGGCGTCGGGATGGTCGCCACCCAGGCTATCGTCGACGTGAGTTATGGGCCGAAGGGGCTGGCCCTGCTGAGGGCCGGGATGTCACCTGAGGCCATCATCAAGGCCATCTGGGACAGCGACCCTGATCCTCGACCCGAGAACTGGACCAAGCAGGGGCGTCAGTTTGCGGTCATCGATGCCAAGGGCCACACGTCGGTGTTCACCGGCCCGAAAGCCTCCGCTTGGGCCGGGCACCGTCAAGGCAAGTTCTCCACGGCCCAGGGGAACATCCTCGCCGGCGAGCCCGTCGTGGCCAACATGATCCGCGCCTTCGAAGAGACCCCGGGACACCTCTCGCTGCGGCTCATAGCGGCGCTCGACGCGGGGCAGGCGGCCGGAGGCGACACGCGCGGCATGCAGTCGGCCGCCGTCCTGATCGTCGGCAAGGGGATGGGTGTCTGGCTCAACAACGACGTGGTCATGAGACTCCAGGTCGACGACAACCCGGATCCGCTGAAGGAAATACGGCGGCTCGTCGAGGGGTGGAATCAGCGGCGCGCCAAGAATCAACAGCGCCCGGTCGGACCGTGACCGGTCGGCGGCGCCCTACGGCGCGCCGCCGACGACCACGGCCACGAGGTTCGAGAACTGTCCGATCCCGCAGGGCGCACGACCGGCAACGCGGAAGTAGTGCGTTCCTGCCGGGAGGTCGGCCACATGGACCGTGGCTTGCGTGGTGAGATTCAAGACCTCGAGCGGGAGTCCAATGGGTCCCGACAGGCGTTCGAGCACGAAGGTCGAGGCCACGGGCCCCGTCGGGCTCGGCAACCACGTCAGGGTCATCGTCGGTCCCGTGGTGGACGCGGGCAGCAGGATCGGTGCGAGGGGCGCTTCGTTGCAGCCGGTCAACACCGGGCCGACACGGACGGCAAACGTCGAAGACGGTACACCCACGAGCGCGCCTGCCAGCGCTCGTGCCTGCACCCAATACAGACCGTTGCCAAGCGGCTGCTGGAACGGGGCGGCCGTGGGCATGACCGACGCCACATTGGATGCACCGGGCGTGGACCCGAATTCCACGCGAAACGCGGAGGGTGCGCCGCCAAAGGCCGGCGCCCGCCCCGTGACCTCCACTGCTTGGACCACCGCCGTTGCCGCTACCCCGAACGGGGGCCCGGGCGCCTCGGCGCTGCCGACCGAGGCGGCGGCGTCCGCTGATGGTGCCGTGACGCCGTGGGCGCCGATGGCATAGACCCGGAACGCGTAGGTCCCCGCTGGCAGGGACGGGAGCGTCATCGTCGTCTCGGTGCCGGACGTGAGCAGCACGGGCAGGCTCGTCCCACCGGCCGTTCGGCCGCCGGTCACTGCATATTGCCGCAGGCCCGGCGCGCCGGATGCTGGCCACGTCAGGACGGTGCCCGCGCCAGAAGGCGTCGCGACGGCCGCGCCCGGGGGCTGTCCAATGCCCGCAGCGGGCGTACCCCCGCCAGCGCCCCCATCGGCGCCAGACAGCGTCAGCGCAAAGCTCGAGCTGGCCTGGTCATCCGGCGCGAAACTCACGGCGCGGAGTTGAATCAGCACGGTCCCCGTGCCGAACGGCGTGGCGAAGGCGCGGACCGACCACACGCCGTCTGCGAGTCGCGTGATGCGGATGCCGCCCGGCGACACCAGCGCCGGGTTCGAGGAGACGCCGCTCAGGACAAGCTGCTCGAGCGGGGCCACCCCGTCGAAGGCGCGCACGATCAGTTCATGCGTGGAGGTGCCGACTCGAATGACTTGATCGCCGATGGGCGACAACCTGAGCGAGGCTGGCGATGGATTGTAGGGCCCATTGGCCGGGCTGAACTCGAACGCGCCGCTGTCACAACTGCCGCCCTCAGGCCGAGGAATCCCGCGCTGATCGACGCCGGGACAGAAGGCCGAGGCCGCCAAGCCGATCGCGGGGCTTGATGCTGCCAGGCCGTGTCCCAGCGACGGCCCCGGAGTGATCGGGGGGTGATACAACGCGAGCGTTTCGATCGAGTCGAACAGGGCGGCCGAGACGGGCACGCTGCCGCAGGGCGTCGCGGCCAGATTCCCCCCCTCGTCTGCAATCGTGCCGGCCCCCGCGCAGTTGCTTGCGCCGGCCGACACAATCGTGTTGCGCAGCGTCGTCGAGGCTGCGGGGCCCGTGAACACCGACGCACCCTCCGGGGCGGCGTTCAAGTGCAGCGTGACGTGCAGCAGCACCGCGCCCGATCCGGCACCCGCCGCTGTGGCGACCGAAAGGCCCGCTCCGCGGGTTCCGGCCTGGTTCGTGCTGATCGTGGTGTTGGAAATCTCGTGGAGGCCGGAGGGGACCGAGACTCCGGCGTAAATGCCACCGCCCTCAGTGCCCGCATGGTTCAAAGCGACCGTCGTGCGCGTGATTTGCGCGGGGTAGGAGAGGAAGAGGCCGCCGCCGGTCCCGGTCGCCATGTTGTCCCGGATCACCGAGTCTTCGACGATCAAGGTGGGTACGGCGGAACGGACGCCGCCTCCATGTTCGGCCGCGCCTCCTCGAATGGTGACGCGGCGCAGCCTGAGGGTTCCGCCGCGGTGATCGACCACGCGGTCGAGCCCGGCGGCGTCGATGATCGTGCTCACCGAGCGGACGCCCTCGATGATGAGATCCTGAGTCACGTCCAGGTCGCCGGTGGCCCCATCGTCTTCACCGGTGCCGCTGATCGTGAGGCGAAACACGCCGGCGGGCACCGTTACCGTGTTGAGTCCGGGCGCCACGTTGGCATCCTGAATCGCGGCTCGCAGCGTGCAGACGCCGGACGCGGTCAGACACGCCCCATCGCCGGGCACGAGATCGCGCTCATCGAGCGTGCTGTTGACCACGTATTGCGCTTCGCCCACTGCAGCCAGCATGAGGCAGAGCATCATCGTGAGCACGGACGGTCGAGGCAAGTCTCGCAGCATAGGTTGACTCCGGTTGGGCAGACAGCGACAGTTATCGATCACTCGAGTCCCGGCTGTCCAGTCAAACGATGGCGTCTCTCCCGCCAGGACCGTCCAGGACCGCACCAATCCAGCCTTCTTCCTCGTACACGGCGCGGCACGGCAGACCGAGTGCCCGGCCGACGTCGGGCCATTCGGCTTCGTCGAACCCGCTCACAATCAGGCAGCCCGTCGGGCTGACGAGCTCGCGAATCCTGGCGGCGGAGGTTCTCAAGAGACCGCCCGTCAGATTGGCCACGACGACGTCGAAGGGGCGACGGGCCAAATTGCCGCGTGGCGTGCGAAAGTCCCCGACCAGCCACTCGAGGGGGACCTGCACGTCGTTGAGCCTGGCGCTTGCTCGGGCGGCGTCGATGGCGTCGGCGTCGAGGTCGACGGCCGTCACCTGTGCGGCGCGCCGGAGTGCGGCGGCGATGGCGAGGACGCCGGACCCGGTCCCGAGATCGAGGACGCGCGCGCCAGCCAGGCTGAGCGTCGACAGGGCGCGAAGACACAGTCGCGTCGAGGCGTGGTGGCCCGTGCCGAATCCTCGCGACGGTTCGATGACGACCACGACGGAGTTGTCCGGCGGATCGCGTGGAAGATCCCACGGCGGAGCCACCACAAAGGCGCCTGCCGTGACGGCGGTTACGGCGCGCTGCGAGCGCCTGGCCCAGTCCTCGTCTGGAACGTCGACGGAATCGACCTTCAGGTGCGGGAGTGAGATTCTGAGCG
Source organism: Acidobacteriota bacterium (assembly GCA_052389315.1). Taxonomy (GTDB): domain Bacteria; phylum Acidobacteriota; class Vicinamibacteria; order Vicinamibacterales; family UBA2999; genus JACCSI01. The sequence goes on along the minus strand of JBQTIE010000051.1, from coordinate 17,541 downwards.
CGGCCCGGGCCGAGTCGCGGAGGTCGGAGGACGAGAAGTACGCGCGCCAGTGCAGGCGGGCGTCCTCCGCCTCAGTGGGCGCGAGCCAGGTCGGATCCCACAGGCCGCCGGGCAGGATGACACACGGCGTGAGATCCTCGATGGCGAGCGGGTTGAAGTCGTCCAGGAGGGATGAGACGAGCTCGGCGAGCGCCAACGGCGTGTCGGGCGGTTCCGGTGCGCCCTCGATGGTGAGCGCGGGCCAGACGCGGGCCTCACCCAAAGATATCTTTGACCTTGTCGAACAGGCCGCGGTCGTCGGACTCGCGGGTCGTCGGCTCGAAGTCCTTGGGCGAGAGCGTCTCGGCCAATTGCGCGAGCAGCTGGCGCTGCTCGCGGGTCAGCTTCTTGGGCGTGACGGCCTCGACGGTGACGTGCAGGTCCCCGCGTCCACGGCCCGACACGTCGGGCATCCCCTTGCCTCGCAAACGAAAGATGGTACCGGTCGGCGTCCCGTCAGGCACCTTGACCGTCTCGGTGGTGCCGTTGAGTCCGGGCACCGTGACCTCGCCCCCCAAGGCCAGCGTGGTGAATTGCACAGGCATCGTGCAGGCGAGATCGTTGCCTTCGCGATGAAACACCGGATGTTCTTCGACGCTGATCACGACGTACAGGTCGCCCGGCGGGCCCCCGAGCGCGCCGGCCTCACCTTCGCCGGAGAGGCGGAGCCGCTGTCCGGTGGCGATGCCAGCCGGGATCTTGACGACGAGCTTGCGCTGCTGTTCGATGGCGCCGGCTCCCTGGCACGCCGGGCAAGGCTTTGAGATGAGGCGTCCATTGCCACGGCATTGTCCGCACGTGCGGGCGACGGTGAAGAAGCCCTGCTGGTACCGCTGCTGACCGGTTCCCCGACAGGTCGGGCAGACCGAGGGCGACGAGCCGGGTGCGGCGCCGCTTCCACGGCACGCGTCGCACGACTCACGCCTGGGAATCTGGATGGTCGTCTCTGCACCCGTGGCCGCGTGATCGAAGGGGATCTCGAGGTCGTAACGCAGGTCGGCGCCGCGCTGTGGCCCTGTCCGCCGCCGGCCGCCCCCGAAGATGCTGCCGAAGCCGAACATGTCGCCGAGGCTGCCGAAGATGTCGTCAAACTCCGCGAAGATGGTCGGATCGAACCCGCCGGGCGTGCCGGCGGCGCCGCTCACCGAGGCATGTCCGAAGCGATCGTAGCGGCTGCGCTTGTCGGCGTCGGCCAGGACGGCGTAGGCCTCGGCGGCCTCCTTGAACTGCTCCTCGGCCCGCTTGTCGCCGGGGTTGCGATCGGGATGGAACTGCAGCGCCAGCTTGCGATACGCGCTCTTGATCTCCTGGTCGCTCGCGTTTCGGTCCACGCCCAGGACGGCGTAATAGTCGCGCTTGCTCACGATGCCTTGGCCACCCGAACCAGCGCCGGCCGCAACAGGCGCTCCCCGAGCCGGTAGCCCTTCCGCAGCTCGCCGATGACTTCGCCCTCGCGGGCGCCAGCCGTCTCCTCGTACGCCACCGCTTGATGCAGGTGCGGGTCGAACTCGGCGCCCATGGCGTCGATGGGCGTAACCCCGCGCTTGCGCAGGACTTCACCCAGTTGGCGGCGGATCAGCTCGACGCCGGTGCGATACGCCTGGGCTTCGGCGGGCGCCTCGGCGGCCAGGGCGCGATCGAAATCGTCGAGCACTGTCAGGACGTCCGCCAGCACGTCGGCGGCCGCCCATTCAGCGTGTTCACGCCGCTCCTTCTCGATCCGCTTCCGGAAGTTGTCGAACTCCGCGGTCTTGCGGAGCAGGCGATCGTACAAATCATCGCGCTCGCGCTGCAACTGGCTCGAGTCTGCGGATGTCGCGTTGTCACCGGCGGCAGGTGCCGGGGGCTCCGTCGTCTCGTCGCGCTCTTCCTCGCCGCCCGCCCGCTGCGTCTGGGCAGACCCGTCGTCGGGCTCCAGCATCTCGTCGTCGTTCATGGTGTCCGGTGGGGGGACGACAGCCATCAGCTTGCGGCCAGGACCCGTCCCACGGCCCTGGCAGCGTGATCCACAACGTCGATGGCCTGTGAATACCGCATTCTGGTGGGCCCGATCACGCCGACCATCCCGGTGTTGTGGCCGTCGAAGTACGTGGACGCAATCAGGCTGAACGGCCGCAGCTCGGGGTCGCTGTGTTCGGCGCCGATCACGACCGTCAATCCCGGGCCGTCGATGTACTCGCTCAACAGGCGGACCAACCGCTGCTTCTCTTCCACCATGAGCAGCAGCGCCCGCAGGGCAGGCAGGGACCAGCCGCTGGCGTGCACGGCCTCGTCGAGCAGCGTCGATGCCCCGTCAATCGAGACGGTCGGCCTCTCGAAGTAGACGAGCGCCCCGCTTGCCAACCGCAGCGCGAGTCCGAGAAGCTGGTCGTACAACGTGCGCTCCTCGCGCAGCCGCTCGAGAATCTCCTGTCGGACATCGTCCAGTGTGCAACCAGAAAATTCCCGGTTGAGGTACGCGGCTGCCTGGTTCAAGTCCCCGGGGTCGACTTCCTCGCCGAGGTCGATGGTCTTCTGCGACACCTGGTGCCCGCGCGCCACGACGACGACCAGAATGTGTGAGCCGCCGAGCGGCACGAACTCGATTCGATGAAACAGCGCCTTGGTGTTGGCGGGGGCGACGGCGAATCCGACGTGGTGGGACATCGCGGACAGCACGTGGGAGGCGCTGGACATCAGATCGTCGATGAGCGGCGCATCGCCAGCCTCCCGGCGAAGCCGGGCCTCGACGCCCGCCGCATCCTTGGAGGTGCGCTTGGTGTCGAGGAGCAGATCCACGTAGAACCGATAGCCGAGATCGGTAGGCACACGACCAGCGGACGTATGAGGTTGACGTACAAACCCCATCGCTTCGAGTTGCGCGAGAACGTTCCGGATCGTGGCCGACGAGACGGCCAAGCCGGCCCGCCGCGTCAGGGCTCCTGACGCGACCGGTTCGCCCGTCTCGATGTACTCGCGAATCAGCGCCGCGAGTATGCGACGCGTCCGGTCTAGAAGCGCCGGCGAAGTCATTAGCAGTCGAACCTGACGAGTGCTAACGCAGTATAGCACGCGCCGCGGGCGCACGGCCCGTTTGGAGCCCTGGTGACAGAATTGGCGCCCCCGTGTGCCGCCGCGGAGCAGCGCTTTGCGGCGGCTGCCTCACGGCATTGCGCACAACTGGACTTGGCTGCGCGACCGGTGCTGTGGGTTCCCAGTGGCCCTCGTCTTGCGATCCGGACAAACGCCGAACTTCGGCGACGATGTGTCTCGTCTCGCCGAGCAACGCGTCTGACATGACGGCCCGCCACCGCACAGCGGTCGAGATCGCCCTGATCGTCGGGGGACTGAGCCTGTGGCTCACTCTGGCGAAGGTCCCGCCATCCGACCAATGGCCGGAGTTCTTCGTGCTGCTGGCCCTCGCCATCCTCGCCGGTGCGTGCAGGCTTCCCGTACCGGCCGGCGACGGTCGCGACGTGATTCCAGCCACCTTGGCAGTGGACTGCGCGGCGCTGTTGTTGTTTGGCCCCCACCTCGCGATCCCCATCGTGGGCGCGGGTGCGGCGATGCACGCCGGGGTGGTCGAGCGGAGTCGGTCGCCGCTGCGCATCGCGAGCACCGTCGCGGTCGCTGTCACCGCCCTCCAGGTGAGCGGCCTGGCCTATCGACTCGCCGGTGGTGCGGTTCGCTCGTTCGACGGCGTGGGACTGATCCTGCCGCTGCTGGCGCTGTGTGTCGCGTACGCCATCCTCCAGACGGGAACCTACACACTGTTGAAGGCGTCGGCTGGGGACGGGCCTGCGGGCTGGGCCGAGCTGCTGCATTGGAGTCTCCCGGGCTACCTCATCGGTGCGGCGGTCGGCGCGATCGGGGCCGCGGTGATCGATGAAGGTCTCTGGATCCTGCTGCCCGTCCTCGGGATCCCGCTGTATCTGACGCACCGCGCCTATCACGTCTACGCCGGGCGAGTCGGCGACAACAATCGTCACAAGAACGTGATTGAGTCACTCCACGAGGGCCTGGCGGTCATCGACTGCAACGGCCAGGTGACGCTCTGGAACGACGCGCTCGAACGGATGCTGCAGTGCAATCGGGCCCACGCGCTGGGCCGTTCGATCGCCCAGGCGGTCCCGGCCCTGCACGTCACCGACCTGCCGCGCGCCCTCAGCACAGCGCTCTCGACGGGCTCGCCGCAGCTGCTCGACCCCTTCAGCCTCGGCCGTGGCGACACCCGGCGGATGCTCCAGGTACGGGTGCTGCCGTTTCATGGGGGGGCCACTGTCATCTGGAACGACGTGACGGACCGCGCCGAGGCCGAGCGCGCGCTCAAACGAAGCGAGGAACGCTATGCGTTGGCCGCCTCGGGTGCCAACGACGGCGTGTGGGACTGGGACCTCGTCTCCGGTCAGGTGTACTTTTCCGCCCGCTGGCGCTCTATTGTCGGACTCCCGTCGGAGGAGGGCCACGGGACCGGAAGCGACGAGTGGTTCGCGCGTGTGCCTGTTGAAGACCGGCCGGCGCTCGAGAAGGCGCTGCAGGCTCACATCCGAGGGGACACGGACCAGTTCCAGCACGAGCATCGGGTCGTGACGCCGGACGGCTCGGTACGGTGGGTGCTTTGCCGAGGCGCGGCGGTCAGGAACGGCAGCGGCCGTGCGACCAGGATCGCGGGGTCTCTGACAGACGTCACCGATCGGGCGGCGTCGCAGGAACGGCTGCGCCATGCGGCCACGCACGACACGCTCACCGGCTTGCCGAATCGCCGTTTGTTCACCGACTTGCTGGCGCGCTCGCTGGCCCGCCGGGCTGAGATGCCGGTTCACCGCTGCGCGGTCCTGTTCCTGGACATGGACCGCTTCAAGTTCGTCAACGACAACCTGGGCCACCTGGTGGCGGATGAACTGCTCGTGCAGGTGTCCGAGCGGCTGCGTACCTGCCTGCGCGACGGCGACGTGCTGGCCAGAATGGGGGGCGACGAGTTCACGATGCTGCTCCACGACGTGCAGAGCGCGAACCAGGCGTGCGCCGTGGCTGCGCGCATTCAGGATGCGGTGCGCGCCCCGATCGTCCTCGGAGGGCGAGAGCTGTTCGTGAGCGCGAGCATCGGGGTGGCGGTCAGCGGGCCCGACACGGCGTCGCCGGAAGAGATCATGCGCAACGCCGATGCGGCCATGTACCGCGCGAAGGCGCGCGGCAAGGCACGCCACGAAGTGTTCGACGCCGACATGCAGGCCGAGGATCGCGACCGCCTGGCGTTCGAAAACGATCTCCGGCAGGCCGTCGACCGCGATCAACTCGTGCTGCACTACCAGCCGATCGTGGCGCTGCACTCCGGCGCCTGGACCGGGTTCGAAGCGCTCGTCCGCTGGAGGCGCGGGGGGCAGACGATCTTGCCGTCGCGATTCATTCCGCTGGCCGAGGAAATCGGTGCGGTGGAACCCATCGGTGAATGGGTCCTCAGACAGGCGTGCCAGCAGTTTGCGACCTGGCGCCGGCGATACCCGGACCAGCCGCTGTCCGGAATCACCGTGAATGTCTCACCCAAGCAGCTGATGCGGCCCGATTTCGTCGCGCTGGTAGGCGAGGTCATACGCGAGGCCAAGTTGTCGCGCGGCGAACTCCGGCTGGAAATCACCGAGACGAGCCTGATGAATCGCCCGGAGGCCGTCGCCGATGTCTTGCGCGAGCTTCGCGGTCTCGGCGTCCAGATCTATCTGGACGACTTCGGGACCGGCTACTCCTCGCTGAGCCACCTTCATCGTCTGCCCGTCGACGCGCTCAAGATCGACCGGTCGTTCGTGGCCAGCCTGCGACAGAATGATTGCCCCGCCATCGTGGAGAGCATCCTCGCTCTGGCTCGGACGCTCGACACGCTCGTGATCGCCGAGGGCGTGGAAACGGTGGATCAGCTCACGGAGCTGTCCCGGCTCGGCTGCCGCCATGCGCAAGGGTATCTGTTCTCGCGTCCGCTTGACGCGGCGGGCGCCGAAGAGCTGCTCAGAACCGGACCCGATCTGCGGCGTGGGAGCCGGGCCGAGCCCGTGTTGGCAAACTACGTCAGCCCGCTGCCCACCCTCAAGGAGGTGGCCGGCTCGCGCGCCTCGGCCTTGCTGCTCCACGTCTCCGAAGCGGCGTCTCTGCCACCCTGAATCGGGCCGTCGTCAGGCGTCGAAGGCGCGATGGACCAACGCCGTCGCCTCACGTCGAGCGTCGGCCACCGTCTCCTCCACGTCGAGGCCTGTCAGCCGAAACTCATCCACGAGCAGCTGACCGTCCACCACCGTCGTCCGGACGTCGCTTGGTCGCGCCGCGTAGACGATGGCGGAATACGGATGGGGGCTGGTCGCCAGGTGAGGGCGATCGCGGTCGACGACGATGAAATCGGCGCGCTTGCCGGGCTCGATCGATCCGACCTCGGCGTCGAGGCCGATGGTGCGTGCCCCGTCACGCGTCGCCATCCACAACACGTCCTCGGCCCGGAGGGCCCGGGCGCCGTGGCCGATCGCCTGGAGCCCCGCCGCCAATCGCATCTCCGCGAACATGTCCAACTGGTTGTTGCACGCCGCGCCATCAGCGCCGAGCGACACGCAAATGCCCCTGGCCCGCATGGCGGCCACCGGCGCGATGCCCGAAGCGAGCTTGAGATTGGATCCGGGGCAGTGCAGCACCTTGACGTCTCGCGCCGCGAGCAGCGCCTGCTCGGCCGCGTCAGCCCAGACGCAGTGTGCCAGGCACAGGTTGGGGGAGGCCAGCCCGACCGATTCGAGATACGCGACATTGGCGTGCCCGGTTCGCTCGAGGACGCGGGCGATCTCCTCACGGTTTTCAGACGCATGCGTGTGGACCAGCAGGCCGTGCTCGCGTGAGAGCGAGGCCACCGCTTCGAGGAGTTCAGGCGTGCACGAGATGGCGAACCTCGGCGCGAACGCCGCGCGCAGCCGCCCGTCGGCGCGATCGTGCCACCTCGCGGCCAACGCCAGGCTCTCGTCGATCGATCGGGTCGTGTCCTCGAGGAGGCGGGCCGGCACGGCGGCGTCGAAGTCCATCATGCATTTGCCGACGATGGCGCGCAGCCCGGTCGGCTCCAACGCCTCGAACACGGCGTCGGTGTCGTGCACCGTCTCCATGGTGAGCACGGTGGTCGTCCCGCCAAGGAGCAGTTCCGCGGCCGCCAATCGAGCCGAGGCCGCCAGTGACCGTGGCGAGTGCGCGGCCTCCATGGGCCAGATCCGGGACCTGAGCCACTCGAGCAACGGCAAGTCGTCCGCGTAGCCGCGAAAGAGCGTTTGACAGAGGTGAACGTGTGTCTGGATGAAGCCCGGAAGGAGATAGCCGCCCCAGGCGTTGATGACGCGATCGACCGCCGGTGTGCCCACCTCCCCGACCGCGCGGATGACACCGTCTTCGACCCAGACGTCACCCTCGACGATGTCGAGGGCGTCGTTCATGGTCAGGATGACGGCGTTGCGAACGACCAGCGACACGGGGCCGACCAGGGCGCTACAGCTTCTGCGGCACGTGCAGCTTCGGCATCCAGCGCAGCGACGCCTCGGCAATGGCCTGGGTCTTACCACGCCGGACGGCAATGAGTTCGGCCACGATGGCGACAGCGATCTCCTGAGGTGTCACCGCGCCGATGTCGAGCCCGATCGGCGCGTGAATGCTCTCGAAGCTCTCGACGGGGACCGAGCCCTCTTCCAGGAGCGCGTCATACAAGCGCTTGACCTTCGCCCGGCTGCCGATGAGCCCCAGATACCGGAGCTGGCGCGGCGCCAGGGCGCGCAGCGCATCGAGGTCGTGTCGATGCCCCCGCGTGACGATCACGACATACGCCGACGAGGGTAACGTCGTGCGCGCGAGCCACGCTGGAATGTCGTCGACCACGATGTCGGCGGCGGTGGGGAAGCGCTCACGGTTGGCAAACTGTGCACGATCATCGACCACGTGCACGCGAAACCCGGCATCGTTGGCCACCCGCCCCACGAACTGCCCGACGTGGCCGGCGCCAAAGACGTAGACGGTGGGCGACGGCTCGATCGGCTCGATGAAAACCTCCATCTGGCCACCGCAGATGAGGCCAGACTCCGCGGCGAACTCGTCGGCCAGCTCGTAACGCACCGTGCAGGCCTTCCGAGTCTTGAGCGCCTCTCGTGCCTTCCAGAGCGCCTCGTTTTCGTAACACCCGCCCCCGATGGTGCCGATGACGCGACCGTCCGCGTAGACCAGCATCTTGGCGCCGACTCGCTGTGGCGTGGATCCGTTGGCCGCGACGATGGTGACAAGCGCCACGTCTTCTCCCTGGGCCAGGGCCTCACCGAGGGCAGCGAAGACTTCGTGGTTCACAGGAGAATTATACGGGGCTCGACGGGCCGACACCTGGCCCGGCTACCATCGGTGCAAATCGCAGAATTCCAGGGGCTCGGTTCCGGCCAGGAAGGCTTCCTCGGTGACGCGCGGGCAGGTCGGCAGCGCCAGACGCCCGGTGTCGCGGTCAACCGCCACGAAGCTGACACCAGGGGGAGCCTCGAATCCTCCGCTCGGCTGGCCCGCCAGGGCGCGCTTCATGAACTCGGTCCAGATGGGGAGCGCCGCCTGGGTGCCGCTGAGCCCCAGGGGGGTGTTGTCGTCGAATCCCACCCAGACCACGGCCAGCAGGTCCGGCGTGAATCCCACGAACCAGGCATCCCGGAGGTCGTTGGTCGTGCCGGTCTTGCCGGCGGCGTCGAACGAGAAGCCCGCGGCACGCGCCCCGGCACCGGTGCCTTCGTTGAGGACACTCCGCATCATGTTGGTGACCAGGAACGTCGTCGAGTCGCGGGCCACCGACGGCCCGGGCTCCGAGGCGGGCGTGACCACGGTCTCGCGGGCCTGCACCCTGACCAAGGCGCGGGGCGGTTTGAGGGACCCGCTGTTCGGAAAGAGCGTGTACGCGGTGGCCAGTTCGAGCGGTGTCAGCTCGAACACGCCGAGGGCGACCGATGGGTACCCCCGAAGGACGGAGGTGCCGACTTTGAGTTTGCGCCACAGAGTGGCCACCTGGTCGAACCCGACCTGTTCAGCGACCTTGATGGTCGCGATGTTGCGTGACAGGGCGAGGGCGCGCCTGAGCGGGATGAACCCGTCGTACTCGTCTTCGTAATTGCGCGGCGACCATTCCTGCTCGTCATAGGTCCACGTGGTGGGTTCGTCCCACACCATGGTTGCCGGCGTAAGGTCGGCGCGCCCCTCGTCGGCGGCCCGCTCGAACGCCGCCAGGTAGACGAACGGCTTGAAGGTGGAGCCGGGTTGGCGGCGGCCCGCGGTGGCGCGATTGAACTGGGACTGGTTGTAGAAGCGGCCGCCCACCATCGCCAGCACGTCACCGGTCTTCGGATCGAGCGCCACGAGGGCCGCCTGGGCAGGGCCCGCGCGGCGACGCCGCTTGGCCAGAATCTGATCGACCCGCGTCAGCCCCTCGGCCACCGCTGATTGGGCGTAACGCTGCAGATTGAGATCGAGCGTGGTGAAGACGTCCAGGGCTCCCTCGCGCTGGGTGATCCCCGGCACCAGCGTGCGTAGCTGCTCGCTCACATAGTCCACGAAGTACGGCGCTTCGTTGTCCACGGCTCGCGCGGCCACGGCGACAGGCTGGGCCGCCGCACGCGCGGCGGCCTCCGGCGAGATGAACTCGGTCTCGGCCATCGCCGCCAGCACGTCGTCTCGACGCGCCTTGGCGCGGGACGTGTTCACGAACGGCGAGTGCAATGACGGGTTTTGAATGACGCCGGCGATCAGCGCTGCTTCTGGAAGCGTGAGGTTGCTCACGTCCTTGCCGAAGTAAATGCGTGCCGCCTCTGCCACGCCGTGCAGGGCAAACGACCCGCGGTTGCCGAGATAGATATCGTTGAGATAGAGCTCGAGGATCTCGGCCTTGGTGGCCCTGGTCTCCAGGACGACCGCCATGAAGGCCTCCATGACCTTGCGGCGGTAGGAGCGTTGTCCGGATTGCAGCTCGGCGTTGAACTCGGCGCTCAAGAAGAACATGCGGGCCAGCTGCTGGGTGATCGTGCTGCGGCCGACCGGATATCGACGATCGGCGCGCAGGTTCGTTGCGATGGCGCCCACGACGCTGATCGGGTCGATGCCGGGGTGCACATAGAAGCGGCGGTCCTCGATCGCGAGGACCGCTTGCTGGACGTGGGTGGGGATACTCGCCAGCGCCACGCGCCGCCGCTTCTCCCGCGAGCCGGTGGCAAGTCCGGTCAACAGCGGCGCATCGAGCGTCACACCGGTGACCGGGCGATTGTTCGCCTCGACGCGGACGATGCGACTGTGTGGCGCCGGCGTCGGCCGACCGGCCTTGGCCGGCCGGGGTTCCGGGAAGACCACGCGAACCTGCGCGCCCGCGTGGTTGCCGCCGCGCGGCACGATGAGGATCTGGTGGCGATCGCGCGCAAATTCACCCGGACGCTCGATCACCGACCGGTCCGTGTAGCCCAGATCGTTGAGACGCGCGATGAGATCGCTCTCGCTCAGCCCCTGGCCGGCGTGCAGCGTCAGCGGTCGCGCGAAGACGCGTGGGATGACGCGGTCGCGTTCCCCGGTGACGCGCGCGTCGATGAGGCGCGAGAACTGAACGTAGTAGAACCCCAGAACGCCGACGATGACGACCGCCAACGCGGCCGCGCCGCCGAGCGCCAGGCGTGCCCAGCGCGCCGTCGGAAGGCGAAAGCGCCCACGGCGTCGTCGCGGGCGCGGGCGCGCGCTGGCCCGGGCCATCAGATCGTCATCACCCAGTGGATGCCCATCTCCAGTGACAGCTCCTCGAGGAGGCGATCGACCAGGGCGGGCCCGTAGCGGTTGAAGAACCACACGACCCCGACTTCCCGCTCTTGCGGGTGTCCGTTGGGGAATGTCAGCCCCTGCGCGCGCTGGAACTGACGCCGCAGAGTGTCGTCGCGGCGCTTGGCCGCCTGGATGACCTTGTTGTGGAGCGACCGCAGATCGTGCTCCATCCGGCCGAGGGTGGACTTCACCGCGCCGCCGAGCGTCGGATCGATTTGCTTGACGGCCTCGGCCACCAATGCCATCTGCTCGCGCACCAACTCCGATGCCCGAGACAGTGCGCCCTCCACCGTCGGCGGCAGCTGCTCCTGCAGGAGCTGGTTGAGCGCCGCTTCATCCTGCGCCTGCAGTCCCTCGAGGGGGAGTTGGTACTTGGCAAGGAAGCGCCGCGTCGCCGAGTCCACGATCGTGGCCGTCGCCCGCTGGTACATGAGCGGCATGGGCACGCCGAAATGCGTGTAGATTTCGCGGAGCTGACCCAGGTAGGCCAGCTCGTTGGGTCCTGCCACGTAGCAAATCGTCGGGAAGAGCCGATCCTGGACGATGGGGCGGAGCAGGACGTTCGGGCTGAAGTGCTCGGGGAAATCCTTGACCTCGTCCAGCAGCGCCGCCAGGCTGGTCTCGCGTTCGCCGATGGTCGCGCGCGTGCCGACCACCTGTACGCTCTCGCGCCCGTTGTTCAGGTAGAAAAGCGACACCGCCCCGTCGGGGGGCGTGGCCTGTGCGTGGTACCCGGCGGCGACCAGCGACTGGCCCGCGGCCGAGGCGAGCCGCGCCGTGGCTCCCGGATCGGATAGCTCCTGGCTGAAGATCGGTGCCGCGAGCGGCTTGGCCGCGGCGTCCGACGAATCGTAGACCACCAGCCCGTAGCGACCCAGCCAGGCCTCGATCAGACAGCCGAAGGCGTCCGCCATGCTCCGCCCCGGCTGGTAGGCCTCGGTAAGCTGCTCCAGCAGCTTGCCTCGAAACTCCGAGTCCGGGAGCGCTCGGGCCATCTGGTCGAGGACGGGAAAGACGTCGTGATCGAGCCGGAGACGGGCGATGGGCTGGTCGCCCGCACCTGCCGGATCCGGCAGACGCAGGGTGCGCGGTGTCGCGTCGCTATCGAGGACGGTGCATTGATTGACTTCAGCCCAGTCGTGATCCTCGGCGTCGATCCAGAACACGGGGACGACGGGCACCCCATGTTCGGCGGCCACTCGCCGGGCCAGCTTGAGGGTGGTGAGAGCCTTCAGCAGCGTGAAGAGGGGCCCCCCGAAAAGGCCCGCCTGTTGACCGGTGATGACGACGACGGCCCGCGGGTCGGCCAGTTGCCTTGCGGTGGCCCGGGACTCGTGCGGCGCGCCGCGCCGCTCCTGCTGCGCATCGATGAGCGCGGCAAGGGCCGCCGGGGATGCAAGGGCGGCGTGTCGCTGAGAGATGGCCGTGCGCCACGCGTCGGGTCGCGCGGGGTTGCCGGAGAAATACGGCGCGACGCGGTCAAACGCGCCGGCGTAGTCGGTGGCGAAGCGTCGAATCCACGGAAAGCGGCGAATTTCGACGCCCAGACCGGCCGAAGTCTGGGTGACTGTGGAGTCGGACTGCACCTCGGGGTACTGTTGCAGACGCGTACAGAGACTGTCAAGCGAGCTGAGAGGCCGAGGCCCACGACCATCGCCGTCGGTCGATGGCGTGATAAGATCGCGAGCCGACCCGTGCTCCGGGACGGTTCCACCTCAAACGGTCCGCCAGTCTCCTTCGGTCAGAGCCGCGCGCGACGCCGAATGCCCGTGCCTGGAAGGAATACGTACGCATGACCGCGATGCTGGCGCTCGAAGATGGCACATGGTTCAAGGGCGTCTCTGCCGGCGCGGCGGGCGAGACGTCGGGCGAAGTCGTCTTCAACACGAGCATGACCGGCTATCAGGAGGTGTTGACCGACCCTTCATACGCCGGGCAGATCGTGACGATGACCGCGCCGCAGATTGGCAACTATGGCGTCGCGGCGGCGGACCAGGAGTCGGGAGCCCCCCGGGTTGCCGGCTTCGTCGTCCGCGATCTCTCGCCGATGGCCAGCAATTGGCGGGCGCAAGGGACCCTGAAAGACTACCTCAGCCAGCACGGCATCGTGGCCATCGGGGACATCGACACCCGCGCCCTGACCCGCAAGCTGCGCTCGGGCGGCGTGATGCGCGGCGCGATCGCCACCGGTCCAGCGCTGGATCCCGATGCCCTGGTCGAGCGGGCACGCGCCATTCCGATGATGGAAGGCGCCGACCTGGTGCAGGACGTCACGTGCGCTGCGCCGTACGATTACGTGTCGTCACTGGCGGACACGGTCGCGGAAGCGACGTTTGGCGTGGCGCCGCTTCGCCGCGCCAGGCACCCCCGGCGCGTCGCGGCCTATGACTTCGGCATCAAGACCAACATCCTGCGACGCCTGGCCGCGCACGGGTGCGAGATCCGCGTGTTTCCCGCCTCGACGCCGGCCAGCGAGGTTCTGGCGTGGAATCCCGACGGCGTGTTCCTGAGTAACGGGCCCGGGGACCCGGCCGCCGTGACCTACGCGGTGGACAACGTGAGGCAACTGATCGACGCCGGCACGGTCCCCATCTTCGGGATATGCCTCGGGCACCAGCTGATGGGGCTCGCGCTGGGGGCCAGGACCTACAAGCTCAAGTTCGGCCACCGAGGCGCGAATCATCCCGTCAAGCAGCTGGAGACGAGCCGGATCGAGATTACGTCGCAGAACCACGGGTTTGCGGTGGATCCCGACTCGTTGCCCGCCAACGCGCGCGTGACGCACCTCAACCTGTACGACGGCACCGTCGAGGGCTTGGAACAGGTCGATCGGCCCATCTACTCCGTCCAGTATCATCCCGAGGCGTCGCCGGGTCCGCACGATGCGGACTACCTCTTCTCGCAGTTCATCGATCACATGGACCGGCACGCCTCGCGCCCCTGACGAGCAGCCTTCATGCCGAAGCGCACCGACATCCACCGCGTCCTCGTCATCGGCTCCGGCCCCATCGTCATCGGCCAGGCGTGCGAGTTCGACTACTCCGGGACCCAGGCGGTCAAGGCGCTCCGGGACGAGGGCCTCGACGTGGTGCTCGTCAACAGCAACCCGGCGACGATCATGACCGATCCGGAGCTGGCCGATCGCACCTACGTGGAGCCGCTGACGGTGGAAGCGCTGACCGAGATCATCGTGCGCGAGAAGCCCGATGCGCTGCTGCCCACCGTCGGTGGACAGACGGCGCTCAACCTCGCGATCGCGCTGGACGAGGCCGGCGTGCTGGCGGCTCATGGGGTGCGGCTGATTGGCGCGTCGGTGCCGGCCATCAAGGTGGCCGAGGATCGGCAGCTGTTCCGCGACGCGATGGAGGAGATCGGGCTCGACGTCCCGGCCAGCGCGGTGGCGAGGGGTCTCGACGAGGCGCTCCGGATCGTGGACGAGCTGGGCTTTCCAGCCATCATCCGGCCATCCTTCACCCTCGGCGGCGTCGGCGGCGGCATCGCGTACAACCTCGAAAAGTTCAAGGAAATCGCCTCCCGCGGGCTTGCGATGAGTCCGATTCACGAGATCCTGGTCGAGACCTCGGTGATCGGCTGGAAGGAGTTCGAGCTCGAAGTGATGCGCGACGGCGCCGACAACTTCGTCGTCATCTGCTCGATCGAGAACGTCGATCCGATGGGCGTCCATACCGGCGACAGCATCACGGTCGCGCCGGCACAGACGCTCACGGATAAGGAATACCAGCGAATGCGGGACGCCGCCCGCCGCATCATTCGGCGGGTCGGTGTCGAGACCGGCGGCTCGAATATTCAGTTCGCCGTCAACCCTGCCGATGGCCGGCTCGTCGTCATCGAAATGAACCCGCGCGTGTCGCGGTCGTCGGCCCTGGCGTCGAAGGCCACCGGGTTTCCGATTGCCAAGATCGCGGCCAAGCTCGCGCTTGGCTACCGCCTCGATGAAATTCCCAACGACATCACGCGCGTCACGCCCGCGTCCTTCGAGCCCACGATCGACTATGTCGTGGTGAAGATTCCGCGGTGGAACTTCGAGAAGTTCCCGCAAGCCGACCGGACCTTGACCACGCAGATGAAATCGGTCGGCGAGGCAATGGCCATCGGGCGGACCTTCAAGGAGGCCTTTCTCAAAGGCATTCGTTCGCTCGAGCTGGGACGGGAGGGGATGCTCTTCACGCGTCCCGCCCCGGCGGCCGACACACCCGCGCAGAGCGAGGAGGAGGATGCGCAGCTGCGTCGTCAGCTCATCATCCCCGGCGATCGCCGCATGTGGGCACTGTTCCGCGCGCTCGACAAAGCATGGTCCGTGGCACAGGTGCACGAGCTCACGAAGATCGATCCCTGGTTCCTCGAGCAGTTCGCGGAGCTCGTCACGCTGAAGCGCACGGCGGAGCTGATGGGCCTGCGGACCATGTCTGCGGACCTGCTCCGCACGTTGAAGCGCGCGGGGTTCGGTGACGAAGAGCTCGGCCGCATTCTCGGCACCGGCGAGTCGGCGGTCCGAGAACGCCGCCGCGAGTTCGGGCTGAAGCCGGCCTTCAAACGCATCGACACGTGTGCGGCCGAGTTCGAGTCGTTCACGCCCTACCTCTACGGGAGCTACGAAGATCACTGCGAGGCGGAGCCCACCGATCGACCGAAGGTCATCATTCTGGGCGGCGGGCCGAATCGCATCGGGCAGGGCATCGAATTCGACTACTGCTGCTGCCACGCGGTGTTCGGACTCCGCCGCGAGGGGTTCGAGACCATCATGATCAACTGCAACCCCGAGACCGTGTCGACCGATTACGACACGGCCGACCGGTTGTATTTCGAGCCGCTCACGCTGGAAGACGTGATGTCGATCGTCGAGCGGGAGCGCGACGGGCACCCGGATGTGCCGTGCGTCGTGCAGTTCGGCGGCCAGACGCCGCTGAAGCTCGCGCTGGCACTGCAGGAAGCCGGCGTGCGCATTCTGGGGACGTCGCCGGATTCCATCGATCTCGCCGAAGACCGCCAGCGGTTTGCCTCGCTGCTCTGGGAGCTCGGCATCCCGCAACCGGCTAGCGGTACCGCCACCTCCAAGGCCGAAGCGCGCGACGTCGCGGCCAAGATCGGCTTCCCGGTCGTGGTCCGGCCCTCCTACGTGCTCGGTGGTCGCAACATGGCCATCGTCTATGACGTGACGACGCTCGACCGCTACATGGCGACGGCGGTGGATGTCTCGCACGACAGGCCGATTCTCATCGACCGGTTCCTCGAGCGGGCCAAGGAGCTCGACGTGGACTGCGTGGCCGATCAGACGGGCGCCGTCGTCATCGGCGGCGTGATGGAGCACATCGAGGAGGCGGGCCTCCACTCCGGCGACAGCTCCTGCGTCGTGCCGCCGGCGCGGGTGAGTGACAAGCACCTCGCGACGGTCCGCGATTACACGCGCCGCATCGCCGCCGCGCTGAAGGTGGTCGGGCTGATGAACGTGCAGTACGCCATTAAGGACGACAGCGTCTATGTCCTCGAGGTCAACCCGCGCGCGTCGCGCACCGTGCCGTACCTCGCCAAGGCCACGGGCGTGCCGCTCGCCCAGGTGGCGGCGCGCGTGATGGCCGGCAACACGCTCGCGCAGCTCGGCCTAGTGGACGACCTCGAGCCGGCCGGCGTGTTCGTCAAGAGCCCCGTGTTCCCCTTCGTCCGGTTCCCCGGGGTCGACACGATTCTCGGCCCTGAGATGAAGTCCACTGGTGAGGTGATGGGGGGTGGCGCGGCCTTCGGCCCGGCCTTCGCCAAAGCCATGCTGGCGGTGGGACAGCGCCTGCCTGTCCAGGGCACGGTATGTCTCAGCGTGAACAATGAGGACAAGGCCGCCGTCCTGCCCATCGCCCGCGCGCTGTCCGAACTCGGGTTTGCCATCGTCGCCACGCGCGGCACGGCGGCCTACCTGCGCACGCACGGCATCGAGTCCAACGTGATCTACAAAGTCAACGAGGGCCGCCCGAGCCTGGCCGATGAGATCGTGAATCGGACCGTGGACCTCGTCGTGAACACACCGCTCGGACGAGACTCGTTCTTCGACGACAAGGCCGTCAGGCGTGCCGCGATGATGGCCGGCGTGCCGTGCATCACGACCATTACCGGTGCGGCGGCGGCAGTCGATGCGATCCGCGCGCTGCGAGCCGAGGGCCTCGACGTCCGGTCGCTGCAGGACTATTACGCGGCTGTCGGCTCGGTCTCCTGACGGGACAGGTGGTTGCGGGCTCTTCGAAACAGCCTAACGAGCGGCGCACCCGGGCGGGCCCGGGACACATCGCGTCAGAAACTGTCCCACCAAACGGGGTAGTTTCTTGGGAGGCGGAGCCTCTCGGGCACATGCTCGACAGTCAGAGGCGGAGCCTCGCTGGAGTCTTGAAGGCCGAGAATCCTTACGAATGAGTCAAGTTTTTCAATCGGCCTTCAAGACTCTCGCCCGGCCGGAGGCCGGGCAAAACCAATACTGCCACTAGCGAAGCGGAGCCGACGCGTCTCTTCGCGCGGGTTTGAGGCGGTGCTTCGCTAGGAGCCCGTCCGATTAATCAAATATAGCGGTACGCTCGTATTACGGGCATGGCCAAGACGTATCGACCGTATCTTCCGGAGCAGGACTTCTTGCTGCCGCCGACGCTGCGCGAGTGGCTGCCGGAGGATCACCTCGCGTACTTCGTCAGCGATCTCGTC
>JBQTIE010000050.1:0-11912 GCA_052389315.1 Acidobacteriota bacterium | reverse complement strand
CGCGCCAGATACTCTCGTTGCGTCTTCGGTCCCACGCCAGTGTCCTCCGTGCTGACACTGGTGTCGGTAACAGGAGTTTTGGCGCGACGTATCTTCGCTCGGTAACATTTTGCACGGCGCGATACGGCGCCTTGACCTGATCGAACGCGCATAGTACCGTGAGGCGTCTGTACGCCCCGCCGTGAACACTCGCCGGCCCGAGCGAGCGGGTATTCACGACGCCGCCGGAGTCCGAGGCACGGAGCGCGTCCAGCCCATCCATCTCGATGAGCGAGCCCGCTGGCGCGTCCTTGAAGAAAACCTCCCTGCACGGCACACACGTCGCCCTCGGCGCGCGCATGGTGCCGTTTGCCGGCTGGGAGATGCCGGTCGAGTACTCGGGCATCTCGGCCGAGCATCTGGCCGTGCGATCCGCGGCGGGGCTGTTCGATGTCTCGCACATGGGCCAGATCGAGATCGCAGGCCCGCGGGCGCTCGACGCCGTCCAGCACATCTCGAGCAACGACGCCTCGCGATTGCAGGTCCATCAGGCCCACTACGCGGCGCTGACGACGGCAGCCGGCACGTTCGTGGACGACATGCTGGTCTACCGGATGGGGCCGAGCCATTTCCTGCTCGTTGTCAACGGCGCCAATACGGCCAGGGCGCACGCCTGGATTGTCGAGCAGGTGAAGAGCGTGGGTGAGGTGGCGGTGGTCAACTCCAGCGACCGCTACGCTCTGATCGCCGTCCAAGGTCCCCGGGCCCTGCCCATCGTCCAGCGGCTGACGGGGATCGACGTGTCGGCGCTCAAGTACTACTGGTTTGCCCATGGCGAAGTGGCGGGCGTGCGCGCCACGGTGTCGCGCACGGGGTACACCGGCGAGGACGGGTTCGAGGTGTTCTGCCCGCCCGCCCTTGCCCCCCGCGTCTGGGACGCCTTGATGGCGGCGGGACAAGACGACGGAGTCGTGCCATGCGGCCTTGGGGCCAGGGACACGCTGCGGCTGGAGGCGGCGATGCGCCTGCACGGCAATGACATCGACGAGACCACGACGGTGCTCGAAGCGGACCTGGGGTGGATCATCGGATGGAAGAAGGGGGCGTTCATCGGGCGGGAGGCGCTCGGACAGCAGCGGGAGAGCGGGGTCACCCGACGCCTCGTGGGATTCAAGATGGTCGATCGCGCGATCGCACGCCACGGCCATTCCATCCGGCGCGGCGGCGAGCCGATCGGCCAGGTGACGAGCGGGACCCAGACGCCGTATCTCAAAGCCGCCATTGGCATGGGCTACGTTCCGGCGGACATGGTGGCCCCGGGCACGGAGCTCGAGATCGACGTGCGCGGACGATTGGCCAAGGCCGTGGTGGTGGAGCTGCCGTTCTACAAGCGCGCGAAATAGCCGCAAGGGGTGCGGGGGAGTCCTCATGTATCCGAGCGAACTGAAGTACACGAAAGATCACGAATGGCTTCGGCTCGATGGCGAGACCGGCGCGGTGGGGATCACTGATTTCGCTCAGCAGCAATTGGGCGATGTCGTCTACGTGGACCTTCCGGAGGTGGGCGCCCAGCTGACGGCCGGTCAGACGTTCGGGACGATCGAATCCGTCAAGGCGGTGTCGGAGTTGTATGCGCCGGTCAGCGGGGAGGTCGTGGAGGTCAACACGGCGCTCAAGGAGGCGCCCGAGCAGGTCAACACCAAGCCGCATGACGCCTGGATGATCAAGGTGCGGCTGGCCGACGCCAGCGAGGCGGCACAACTGATGGACGCCGCGGCCTACCAATCGCTCACGAGCCCGTGATCGCCGCACGGCCCGCAGCGTCCCTCTGACATGAACCTCAATCCCATCGACCACTTTGCTCCGCGCCACATCGGGCCATCGCCGGAGGACATCCCCGCGATGCTCGCCGCCATCGGCGTCTCGTCGCTGGATGAGCTGATCGACCAGGTCGTCCCGTCGGCGATCCGGCTGCCCAAGCCGCTCAACCTGCCCGAAGCCGAGAGTGAATCGCAGTATCTCGGGCGTCTGCGCAGCATTGCGAAGAAGAACCGCGTCAGTCGCAGCTTCCTCGGCCTGGGGTACTACGACACGCTGACGCCCAGCGTGATCCGCCGGTGTCTGTTCGAAAACCCCAGTTGGTACACGCCCTACACGCCGTACCAGGCCGAAGTCGCGCAGGGGCGCTTGGAATCGCTGCTGAACTTCCAGACCATGGTCTGTGACTTGACGGGGATGGCGGTGGCCAACGCGTCACTCCTGGACGAGGGAACGGCGGCGGCGGAGGCGATGACGCTGCTCCACCGCGTGCAGGGGCGCATCGTGCCCGCACAGCTGGACCTGGCAGCCGGGCAGCGGAAGGCCCTGGGAGATTCGGCGGGAGTGTTTCTCGTCTCCGATCGGTGCTTTCCACAGACCATCGAGGTGCTCAAGGGCCGCGCGGAGCCTCTGGGCATCGACCTGCGTATCGGGCCCATGGACCAGATGCAGTTCGATCCGCTCGTGTTCGGGGCGCTCGTCCAGTATCCGGACGAGACTGGCCAGCTCGACGATCTGCGGCCCTTCATCGCGAAGGCGCATGCGGCGGGCGCGATGGTCGCCGTGGCGACCGACCTGCTCGCGCTCGCGCTCGTCACTCCGCCGGGGGAGATGGATGCGGACGTGGTCTTCGGCAACTCGCAGCGCTTCGGCGTGCCGCTCGGCTTCGGCGGGCCGCACGCGGCGTTTTTCGCGACCAAGTCCGACTTCGTCCGCCACATGCCGGGGCGTGTCATCGGCGTGTCGGTCGACGCGAGTGGCCACCGGGCCTACCGGATGACCCTGCAGACGCGCGAGCAGCACATTCGACGCGAGAAGGCCACCTCGAATATCTGCACGGCGCAGGCGCTGCTGGCCAATATGGCCGCGATGTACGCCGTGTATCACGGCCCGGCGGGGCTCAGAGCCATTGCCGAGCGCGTCCACGATCTGACGCGGGCGCTCGCGCGCGCCCTTTCCGTGTTCGGCTACGTGCAGCAGAACGCGGTGTATTTCGACACGCTGCGCTTGACCGTGGGCGCCGACATCCTGAACGCGGTGCGAGCCAGCGCCGAGGAGGCCGGGTACAACTTCCGCTACGTCGGCTCGAACGAGATCGGGATCTCGCTCGACGAGACCACGACGCTGGACGTCGTGCGGGGGATCGCGGGCCTGTTTGCGGCGGCCGTCGCCGAACGGACGGCGCATGGCATCGCCGACATGGCCGTGGGGCCGGAAACGCGTGTCATCCCGAGCACGCTCCGTCGCACGTCGCCCTTCCTGACGCACCCGGTGTTCAACACGCACCACTCCGAAACGGAGATGATGCGCTACCTGAAAAGTCTCGAGCGCCGCGATATCGGCCTGGACACCTCCATGATCGCCCTGGGCTCGTGCACGATGAAGCTCAACGCGGCCACCGAGATGATCCCCGTGACCTGGGAGGAGTTCTCCCGGATTCACCCCTTCGCGCCCGCCGACCAGACGCAGGGCTACCAGCAGATCTGCCAGGAGATCGAAGCGGCCCTTTGTGAGATCACGGGCTTTGCCGCCGTCTCGCTCCAGCCGAACTCGGGCGCGCAGGGCGAGTTTGCGGGCCTGGCGGTGATCCGCGCCTTTCATCGCGATCGGGGGGACGCGGGCCGCGACGTCGTGTTGATCCCGGCTTCGGCGCACGGCACCAATCCGGCCAGTGCCGTGCTCGCCGGCTATCGGGTGGTCGTCGTGGCGACGGATGCGCGCGGGAACGTCGATGTCGAGGATCTGCGGGCGAAGGCATCGACGCACGCGGAGCACCTTGCGGCGCTGATGATCACATATCCCTCGACACACGGGGTGTTCGAGGATGCGATCCAGGACATCTGTGCCATCGTGCACGAACACGGCGGCCAGGTGTACATGGACGGCGCGAACATGAACGCGCAGGTCGGGCTGACCAGCCCCGCCACGATCGGAGCCGACCTCTGCCATTTGAATCTCCACAAGACGTTTGCGATTCCTCATGGGGGTGGCGGTCCCGGGATGGGCCCGATCGGCGTCGCTCGACACCTCGCGCCGTTCCTGCCAGGGCACCCGTTCAGGGCGGTTGGCGGGCCGCAGGCGATTCCGCCGGTGGCGGCCGCGCCATGGGGGAGCGCGAGCATCCTGCTGATCTCGTATGGCTACCTCAGGCTCCTGGGCGCCGACGGCGTCGCGGACGCGACGCGCTCGGCCATCCTGAATGCGAACTACCTGAAGGCGCGGTTGCAGACACACTACGACGTGCTCTACACGCGGGAGAACGGGCGGGTGGCTCACGAGATGATCTTCGACTTGCGGCGCTTCAAAGCGCGTGGCGTCGAAGAGGGTGACGTCGCCAAGCGCTTGATGGACTACGGGTTTCACGCGCCGACAGTGTCGTTTCCTGTCCCGGGCACCCTCATGATCGAGCCGACGGAGAGCGAGTCCAAAGCGGAACTGGATCGCTTTTGCGACGCGATGATCGCGATACGAGGAGAGATCGAGGATGTCGTGAGCGGGCGGGCCGACCCGCTCGACAACGTCCTCAAGCACGCTCCGCACACGGCCGCGGCGGCGGCCTCCGACACCTGGACGCATCCCTATTCGCGCGAACAGGCGGCCTTCCCGATCGGCTGGCTGCGCGCGACCAAGTTCTGGCCGCCCGTCTCGCGGATCGACCATGCGTACGGCGACCGGCACCTGATGTGTGTGTGTCCGCCTGTCGAAGACTACCTCTAGCGCCGTGTGCTAGACTCGCTGCCGGCTCGACCCTGCTTCCGTTGCTTCCATGCGAATCCTGACCGCCGATCAGATGCGCGAGGCGGATCGCCGCACCATCCAGGACATCGGCATTCCATCACTGGTTCTCATGGAGAACGCGGGCCGGCAGGTCGTGGCCGCGATGGAGTCGTTCTTCCCCGATCTTTCCGACAGTGAGGTCGCCGTCGTCTGCGGGAAGGGGAACAACGGAGGCGACGGCTTTGTCGTCGCGCGCACGCTGCACCAGCGCGGGATCGGCGCGGCGGTGTTCGTCGTCGGACGAATCAGCGACGTGAGCGGGGATGCGCGCGTCAATCTCGAGATTCTCGGACGGCTCGGGATGACCGTGGTCGAGATCGCGGACGAAGGGCAGTGGGAGCTGCATTTCTCCGAGATTTCGAGCTGTGACCTGATCGTGGACGCACTGTTCGGCACGGGGTTGAAAGCCTCGCTGTCGGGCATCTATGAAACCGTGATCGCCGACATCAATGGCTGCGGGATACCGGTGGTGTCCATCGATCTGCCGTCCGGCATGTCGGCCGATACCCCGGATTTGATCGGCGACGCGATCGACGCGACCGTGACGGTGACGCTGGCCGCACCGAAACTTCCGCTCATCCTGCCGCCCGCCGAGCAGAAGGCCGGCGAGGTCGTCATCGCCGACATCGGGATCCCCGCCGACGTGATCGAGTCCGTGGAAGGCCCGCGGGTGGAATTGCTGACGCGGGAGACGATTCGGCCGCTGCTCGCGCCGCGGGCCGCGGACGCCCACAAGGGCGACTTCGGGCACGTGCTCATCGTCGGGGGATCGCGCGGCAAAGCCGGGGCGGCGGCCCTCGCGGCGACCGGCGCGCTGCGCGCCGGGGCCGGACTGGTCACGGTGGCCACGCCGCGCGGGGTGGCGCCCATCGTCGCGGCCCATGCGCCGGAGTACATGACCGAGGAGCTCGACGAGACCGGTGCCGGGACCGTCGGCGTCGGGGCGGCCGACGCCGTGCTCGCGCTCGACGGGGATGTCGTCGCCCTGGGCCCCGGCCTGGGACGGGGACCTGAAGTGACGGCGATGGTCCGCGAGGTGCTCGAACGCAGCGAACGGCCCCTCATCCTGGACGCGGACGCCCTGAATGCCTTTGCGGGCGATCCGGCGGCGCTGCGCGGACGCGAGGGCCGCACGATCATTCTCACGCCACACCCCGGCGAGATGGCCCGGCTGGTGGGCTGCAGCACGGAGGATGTTCAGGCGGATCGGCTGGGCATGGCGCGCGACTTCGCCTCGGCGCACGCCGTGTACGTCGTCCTCAAGGGGTATCGCACGCTCATCGCCACTCCTGACGGCAAGGTGTTCGTCAACCCGACGGGCAGCCCGGGCATGGCGACGGGAGGCACCGGTGACGTGCTGGCCGGGATGCTCGCCGCCTGGGTCGCGCAGCTGCTGGACGCCGACGGGGCGTGCCGTGCGGCGGTCTACCTGCACGGCGCGGCGGGCGAGCTCGCGGATGCCGACACCGGTGAGGTCTCGATGACGGCCGGCGATCTCATCGACCACATCGGCGATGCCATTCTGGAGTTGACGGCACGCCGCCGCGTCGTGCAGAAGGACGCGTGAGGACGGGACGCTATCAATCGAAGTCGGAGGAGGACACGCGTGCGCTCGGCCGCCAGCTGGCCGCCGATCTGATTCCGGGCGCGATGCTGCTCCTGTCGGGCGATCTCGGGGCTGGCAAGACGGCGTTGGTTCGGGGCCTCGCCGAAGGACTCGGCCTCGATCCGAGCGTCGTGACGAGCCCAACCTTTGCCCTCGTGCACGAGTACCGCGGGGGACGCCTCCCGGTCGTGCACGTGGACCTCTATCGCCTCGCGCACGCGGACCTGGACGACATCGGGATGGACACCGACCTGGCGAGTCGAGGGATCGTGGCGGTCGAGTGGGCCGAGCGGCTCACGCGTACGCCGGAGGCGGCGCTGCGCATCAGGATCGAGGACCACGGAGACGACCGGCGCACGGTGGACATCGCCGAGGGGGGGCCCTGGGTTCCGGCGCCGTGAGCCTCCGCGGCCTGGCGCCCGGGCCGCCTACTCCATCCGGTAGTTGGGCGCTTCCTTGGTGATCGTGACGTCGTGGACGTGGCTCTCGCGAAAGCCGGCCTGCGTGATCCGCATGACTTGCGCGTCGCGCTGCAACGCCTGGATCGAGGGCGTCCCACAGTAGCCCATCCCCGCGCGGAGCCCTCCGACGAGCTGATGAATCACCATCGCGATGCTGCCCTTGTGCTGCACGCGACCTTCGATGCCTTCCGGCACGAGCTTGTCGGCGACGCCCCGCCCGGCCGGGCTGGTCCCGCTCTCGAGCTCGAAGTCATCCTGGAAGTACCGGTCGCGGCTCCCTCTCCGCATGGCGCCGATGGATCCCATGCCCCGGTACTCCTTGAACGTCCGCCCCTGATACAGGATCAGCTCTCCCGGGCTCTCGTCGGTGCCGGCAAACAGGTTGCCGATCATCACGGCACTGGCGCCGACGGCGAGGGCCTTGACGAGGTCGCCCGAGAAGCGAATGCCGCCGTCGGCGATGACCGGCACGTCATGTCGAGCCGCGGCCTGCGCGCACTCGTGGATCGCGGTGATCATGGGGACGCCGATGCCGGCCACCACGCGCGTGGTGCAGATGGATCCCGCCCCGATGCCGACCTTGACCGCATCGACGCCCCGTGCGATCAGCGCCTCGGTCGCCTCGGCCGTCGCGACGTTGCCCGCCACGAGCTCCACGTCGGCGAAGGTGCGACGCAGCGTGTGCACGATGTCCAGCACGCCCTGGGAGTGGCCGTGCGCGGTATCGACGACGAGCACGTCGACATGCGCGGCGACCAGCGCCGCCGCGCGCTCCACGGTGTCACGCGCAATGCCCACCGCCGCGGCGCAGCGCAGGCGCCCGAGTGCATCCTTGCAGGCGTTGGGATACTTGATGGCTTTTTGAATGTCCTTGACGGTGATCAGGCCCTTGAGGCGAAAGTCGTGATCCACGACCAGCAGCTTCTCGACCTTTCGCTGATGCAGAATCTCACGAGCCTCGTCCAGGGTGGTCCCGACGGGCACCGTGATCAGGTTCTGCTTGGTCATGACGTCGGACACAGGCCGCTCGACGTTGGTCTCGAAGCGCAGGTCGCGGTTGGTGAGAATGCCGACGAGGCGGCCTTCTCTGCTGCCGTCCTCGGTAATGGGCACTCCGGAGATTCGGTACTTGCGCATCAGGTCGAGCGCCTCGCTGATTCGCCGCGTGGGCGAGAGCGTGATCGGATTGACGATCATGCCGCTCTCGGAGCGCTTCACCCGATCCACTTCCGACGCCTGCTCCTCGATGCTGAGGTTCTTGTGGATGACTCCGAGTCCCCCATGCTGCGCCATCGCGACGGCCATGTCGGACTCTGTGACGGTGTCCATGGCGGCACTGAGCAGGGGCACGTTCAACGCGATGTGACGCGTGAGCCGCGTGGTCACATCGACGTGCGCCGGCAGCACGGCGGAGTAGCGGGGGACCAGCAGAATGTCGTCGAAGGTGAGCGCGGTACGGAGACCGGCGTCGAGGGCGGTGAGGGCGGGAATCTCGGTCTTTGTCAGGGCCATCGCGAATTATACCGGCACTAGGCCCCGTGGCATTTCTTGAATTTCTTCCCGCTCCCGCACCAGCACGGATCGTTGCGCCCGATCTTGGGTTCTTCGCGGCGCACCGTGCGCACGGGAGCATCGTCTCCGCCGACCCGTGCCGGGCGCGGCGCCGTGGCGGTCGCCGACTCCCCACCGCCTCCCCGGGCGGCGCCCACGCCGGAGGCCGCGTAGGCCGGTGTGCGCTGGGCCGCGGGATCGTTGTAGCGGAGCGCCGCCGGCCGGCGCGGAGCGGGACGAGCCCGCGTCGCCGCCGAGTCGGGCTCTCCGTCGACGACCGGGCGAAGCCACCAGAGATACCGGACGATCTCCTCTTCGATCCGGGTCCGCATGTCCTGGAACAGCTGGAAGCTTTCTTTCTTGTACTCGACGAGGGGATCGCGCTGCCCATAGCCGCGCAGGCCGATGCCCTCCTTCAGATGATCGAGCGAGTACAGGTGATCCTTCCACTGCGCATCGACGATCTGGAGCATGAGATCGCGTTCGACGCGCCGCATCAGCTCCGCTGGCACGATGCGCTCCTTGTCCAGGTACTTCGCCTGGATCCGCTCCCAGAGCATGTCCCGCAGCTCGGCGGTGCTCTTGTTGTTCAGGCCGATCTCGTCGTAGTCGGCATCGGTCAACCCGAACACCTGCGACAGATCGCGGCGGAGCGCATTCAGGTCCCAGTCCTCCTCGTCCATCGATCGGCCGGCGAACAGATCGACCTTGTCGTCCAGGATCTCTTCGGCGGTCGCGATGGCGTATCCACGGGTGTCGCTCAGCTCGTCCTCGTCGAGGTGAATCTGTCCTTCGAGGATCTCGCGTCGCAGCGTGTACACGCTTTCACGCTGCTTGTTCATCACATCGTCGTACTCGAGCAAGTGCTTGCGGACGGAGAAATTCTGCGCTTCGACCTGCTTCTGCGCCCGCTCGATGGCCCGCGTGACCATCCCGTGCTCGATGGGGACGTCTTCCTCCATCCCGAGACGCTGCATCAACCCGGAGATGCGGTCCGACCCGAAGATGCGCATCAGGTCGTCTTCGAGCGAGAGGTAGAAGCGCGACGAACCCGGGTCTCCCTGGCGGCCGGCGCGACCGCGGAGCTGATTGTCGATGCGACGCGCCTCGTGGCGCTCGGTGCCGACGATGTGCAGCCCCCCGAGGTCGACGACCTCCCGGTGCTCGTCTTCGCAGTGGCGCTTGAAGTGGTCGAAGATCCGCTCCCAGTCCGCGCGCGGCACTCGATAGAAGGTGTCGACCATGAAGAAATACACGAAGTGGTCGTCGTCGACGAACTTCTCTTCGCCGCGTGGCAGCTTCTCGGCGACGCCTTCCGCGAGCGTCTGCTGCCGGGCCATGTGCTCGGGATTGCCGCCCAGCAGAATGTCCGTGCCGCGGCCCGCCATGTTGGTGGCGATCGTGATCGCGGCACGGCGGCCGGCCTGCGCGACGATTTCTGCCTCCTGGGCGTGGTATTTCGCGTTCAAGACGACGTGCTTGATGCCCTTGCGCTTGAGCATCCCGGACAATCGCTCGGACTTCTCGATGGACACCGTCCCCACCAGCGCCGGGCGCCCCTCGTTCTGACGAGTGATGATGTCCTCGACGATCGCCTTCCATTTCTCGGCCTCGGTGCGAAAGACGAGATCCGGTTCCTCGAGGCGCCGCAGCGTACGGTTCGTGGGAATGACGTTGACGTCGAGGTTGTAGATCTTGCCGAACTCCGGAGCCTCGGTCTCCGCCGTGCCGGTCATGCCGGACAGCTTTTTGTATTTACGGAAGTAGTTCTGAAACGTGATGGTGGCGAGCGTCTGGTTCTCGCGCTCGATCTTGACGCCTTCCTTCGCTTCGACGGCTTGATGGAGGCCGTCGCTCCACCGTCGGCCCGGCATGAGCCGTCCCGTGAATTCGTCCACGATCACGACCTGGCCGTCCTTGATCATGTAAGCCACGTCGCGCTGGTAGTGCACGTGGGCTCTGAGCGCCTGGTGGATGTGATGCAGGAGGGGCATGTTGCCAGGGTCGTACAACCCCCCCTCCTCCATCCGGTGCGCGAGCAGCTGCTCGGCCTTGCCCATGCCGGATTCGGTCAGCGTGACCGTCTTGTGCTTCTCGTCGACGGTGTAGTCGCCGGACGCCTCGAGGCGATCGCGATCCTCGCCCTTGACCTGGCCTTGATGCACCTCGCCCTTCTTGAGCTTCGGGATGATGCGATCCACCTCGTAGTACAGGTCGGTCGACGCTTCAGCCGGTCCGGAGATGATGAGCGGCGTTCGAGCCTCGTCAATCAGGATGGAGTCCACTTCGTCGACGATCGCGAAGTGATGACCGCGCTGCACCATGCTGGCGAGCTCGAACTTCATGTTGTCGCGCAGGTAGTCGAAGCCGAACTCGTTGTTGGTGCCGTAGGTGATGTCGGCGCCGTAGGCCACCTGCCGCTGCTGGTCGTTCAGTTCGTGCTGGATGACGCCGACCGTCATGCCCAGGAACCGGTAGACGCGCCCCATCCACTCGGAGTCGCGTCGCGCAAGGTAGTCGTTGACCGTGATGACGTGCACGCCTTTGGCGTCGAGGGCGTTCAGGTAGGCCGGGAGCGTGGCCACGAGCGTCTTGCCTTCGCCCGTCTTCATCTCCGCGATCTTCCCGGCGTGGAGCACCATGCCACCGATGAGCTGGACGTCGTAGTGCCGCATGTTGAGGACGCGGCGGCCAGCTTCGCGAACCACGGCAAACGCGTCGGGCAGCACGGCGTCCAGCGCTTCGCCGTTCGACACCCGTTGGCGGAATTCCGCGGTCTTTTGACGCAGGCCTTCGTCCGACAGCTGCTTGATGTCGGACTCGAGCTCGTTGATCCGCGACACCGCGGGGCGTAGCCGCTTCAATTCGCGGTCGTTCTGAGTACCAATAACCTTGGCGAGGAGCTGGCCTAGCATGAGGATGGCAGTTGCCGACGAGGTCTCTCCCGCATTATAGGCATAAACGCCCCACCCGACGGCGGAGCACGACCCCGGTGTGGACCTCTGACAGGTCTGGGCGGAGAGCCCTGCCTACTGCCTGCGGGGCTTGTTCAGGAGGAGCAGCGGATTGAGCAGCCGGCCGTTCACGCGCACTTCGTAGTGCAGGTGCGCACCCGTCGAACGACCCGTCGATCCGACTTGTCCGATGACATCGCCGCGCGCGACCACGTCGCCGGCTTTCACCAGGTACTTGGCAAGATGGCCGTATCGCGTCTCCAGGCCGTAGCCATGATCCACGATCACGAGGTTGCCATAACCCCCCTCGCGGGCGGCCTGTTTCACGGTACCGTCGGCCGTGGCATACACGGGACTGCCGCGGTCCGCGGAAATGTCGAGGCCCTGGTGAAAGTCCTTGCCGCCGTCGATCGGGTCCTGTCGGTTGCCCACTCGAGACGAGAGCCATCCATGCGCCGGCCAGATCGACGGCGTGGCCGCTGCCAGGGCGTTGCGCCGCTCGACGTCCGATCTCACGCTCGTCAGGCGGCTCTCGATGCCTTCCAA
>JBQTIE010000049.1:0-18556 GCA_052389315.1 Acidobacteriota bacterium | reverse complement strand
ACCTCGATCTCGTCGCGCGCCAAGGCGTCCTTCAACTCCTGCAGCCCCTTCGTCGTCGCGGCGCCGCCTGCGGCGATGCCGCCCTTACCGACACGTGACACCCACTCCTGGTCGTAGTGATACGGGTAAACGACCCGAGGCTTGATAGCGCGGAGGCACTCGGCGGCGGCCATCGGTTCCATTCGCGCGGCCGGTACGTTCATGGGAAAGAACGCGACGGCGATGTCGCGAAGGGCGCGCACTTCGGGAACACATTCGGTGACGCCGGCGAAATAGAGCCGCCGTCCTCCAAGCCTGAGAACATAGCCGTTGGCTTCTCCCTTGGGATGGAACGAGACGCCGGGCGTGACGTCGTAGGCGGCGACGGCCTCGACGAGGTAGCCGGCCACGGTGCGGCTCTCACCGTTGGCGAGCACGATGCCGTCCGGAACGCGGGCCTTGCCGTTGGCGGCAATCACCACCGGCGCCCCCGCCTTTCGCAGGCGCGCGATCGCCTCGACGTCGAGATGATGCCCAGGGTCGTCCGTAATCAGAATCAAGTCGGCGGGCTTCATCCGGTCCAGCCCGCCGACACTCCACGGATCGACCTGGATCACCTTGCCGGCGTGCTCGAGCTGGACGCTGGCGTGAATGATCGGCGTGATCGTGATGTCGCCCGCGGCGCTGAATTTGTCACCCGTCTGATTGGCGGCAAACAGTCCCGTTGCGACGATGAGCGCGGTCAGTCGGATCATGGCAGGGTATAGGCGATGAGCTCGCCAGGCATCGTGGAACTGCTGACGGCCACGACCAGGTACTGCTTGCCGTTGAGCATGTAGGTCATGGGCGATCCGGTCTGCGCTCCCGGCATGTAGACGGCGCCCCGCTCGGCACCGGTTGCCTTGTCATACGCGCGCAGCATCGCGCCGCGTTGACCCGACGGCGTGGTCACGGTCCCGCCCTCGCCCGAGATCACCAACGTCTTCGTCACCAGGGTGCCGATCCCGCCAGAACTGCCCCCGGCGCCTCCGGTGCGGCCGGTCCGTGGAATGTTCAACCCCTTCAGCGCGGGATGGTTCTTCACCGCATCCGGCGTCTCGCCGTGCGCGATCTGCCACACGATGTCACCCTGGTTGAGGTCAATGGCCGTGATTCGGCCCCACGGCGGTTTCACCAGCGGCAGGCCTTGCACGCCCAGCCCGCCCCCGCCATCGTCACCGCCACCGGCGCTGATGTAGTTCATGTCGGACCGCTTCGGATCGCTCACCATCGACAAGACGCGCAGCAGCGTGTGCGAGTACACGTAGAGGATGCCCGTCTCGGGATCGAGGGACCCTCCGGGCCAGTTGGCCCCGTTGGGAACGAAGAGCGTCCCTTGCTTGCCGCCCTCGCCGCGGACGATGGGCGGCGTGTAGATAGGCCCGATCTTGTACTGCGACACGAGCTTCAACGCCTCGGCCTTGAGCTCAGGAGTGAAATCGATGACGTCGGTCTCGAGGAACCCTTGTCGTTCGAAGGGCGGGGGCTTGAGGGGAAAGGGCTGGGTCGGCGAATACCACTCGCGCGGCACTGTGCCGCGCTCGACCGGGCGCTCTTCAATCGGGAAGACCGGCTCGCCCGTCCGGCGATCGAAGACGAAGACCCAGCCCTGTTTGGTGGGCTGTGCGATCGCCTTGATGGCCCTGCCGTCCACGGTGATGTCGGCCAGGATTGGCGCGCAAGGCACGTCGTAATCCCAGATGGGATGGTGGACGAACTGGAAGTGCCACAGGCGCCTTCCCGTCTCGAGGTCGACGGCCACGAGGCTTTCGCCGAACAGGTTGTTGCCCGGCCGGTGCCCGCCGTAGTAGTCCCCGGTCGGAATCTCGATCGGCAGGTAGGCGATGCCGAGCTCCGCGTCCACGGTCATCTGGGTCCAGACGCCCGTGTGCCCGGTGTAGGTCCACGAGTCTTCGAGCCACGTATCGTGGCCGAACTCGCCGGGAAGCGGGATGGTGTGGAAGATCCAGAGCCGCTTGCCGGTCCGCGCGTCGTAGCCACGCACGTAGCCTTTGGCGTTGGCGCGTGTCCTCGGCGCCGTGCCCGCCCGGTGTGCCGCGCCGACGATCACGACGTTTTTCGCGACCACCGGCGCGCCGTTCCACGCGATCTCCGCGGCGATCGGATCGAGGTCCTGATCGATGTCCTTCTTCAGATCGACGATTCCGCCCTGGCCAAAGTCGGCAAGCGGCCGGCCGGTCTTCGCGTCGAGGCCGACGAGCTGGTAGCCGATCGTCACGTAGAAGATGCGCTCGTCGCCTTTGCCGTCGGTCCAGTACCCCACCCCTCGACCGGACAGACGCCGGACGGACGCATCGGCGCGCTTCCCTTCGTCCAGGCGATGCATCCAGAGCAGTTCGCCCGTCGCGGCGTCGAGGGCGACCGCGTTCCGATGCTCACCAGCGGTGGCGTAGAGGACGCCGTTGACCATCAACGGCGTGGCCTGCAGGTTGAAATCCGGGCGCTTCCCGAGGTTGTCGGTCTTGAACCGCCAGGCGATCCGGAGGCTATTGAAATTGCCGGCGTGGATCTGGTCGAGGGCGGCGTAGCGCGTGGCACCGAGATCGCCGCCCCAGCTCCGCCATTGGCCGTCGGAGGTGCCGTGCTGTGCGTGTGGTGAGGGCGCCGCAAGCGCCGCCACGAGCGCCGCGATCGCGCTCATGCGTCGCCGTGAGTGGTGGCCCAACGGAAGCGAGCCTCCCCTCCGGTGCCGATTCACCGCTGCTGACTCGTGGTCGTCACGTGACGCGCGCGGCGCCGCGACAACTCCTCCTGATACTGTTCCTCGGTCAAGAGGGCGACATCGGTCCATCCATGGCCCATTTCATCCATGGTCCGGCTGCCCCAGCCGATCCACGCCGTGGGATCGGGGTTGTGCCGGTTGTTGGCGGTGTTGTCGTGCCAGGACACGGTGTGGAGGATCGTCCCCGCTGGAAAGAGGTGTGGCGTCTTGTATTTGTAGGTGATCTGCCACGTCTGTTCGTAATGCGTGGCGTCGGTCAACACTTCGCGTCGGCCGTCCGGATGGATGGCTTCGAGCAGCATCCGTGACCCCCGGAAATGCATGTGGGGCTGGAAGCTGATGACCAAGGCGGGCTTCGGCAGCGGCCAGAAGCGTTCGTGCCGCGCCACGGTGTTGGGAGGAATGCTGAGAAACGCCGCGGCGTGCAGGGGATTCTCGGCAATCAGCGCGCCGGTCGGCATGGCCGGCTCGTCGATCCGCAGCTTCTGCCCGGCGCGAAGCAGCAGGTCCTCGATGCGCTCGCGGTTGAGCACCCAGTCGTTGCCGACCCCCGTGCGGATGCGGTGCGACGTCACGACGTGCTTGGGAACGACGCCGGCGGGATAGAACTTGATACCGACCTTCAAGCGATCGTAGGTGGCCTCGCCGTAGGGGTGGTAGTGCGCCTCCATCCGGAACATCGACCCCTTCTTGAGCACCTTCGTCGTGCCGTCCGGGAAGATATCGGCGTCGTTGCCGGCGCCGTACTCGATGAGGTCGAGGCTGTTGCCGACATTCGACCCCATGCCCAGGCCGAGCCCTTCGGTATCGACTCCCTCCGGCAGGTCCACGTAGACGTGCGCGTGATGAACGGCCCGCGCGGCCTCGGGGATGATCTGGACCCATTTGACGTACCGATCTTCGGCGAGCTTCGGGTCCACCATCTCGTGGGGGGTGAAGTCCGGCCCGTCGGCAGGAATCGCAAACCCCTTCTCCATACTCACGATCAGGTCCGGCTCGCCGTAGGTCCACTGTGACAACGCCGTGAAGACTCGGGGCGGTGGGGCATCCGAGGCACGGCCTTCGGGGCTCCCGCCATCAACCCACGCCGCGAGCAACGCGATCTCCTGATCGCTCAGCGACGGGTCCTCGAGGTACTCACCAATGCTCCGGTCGATATGCCACGGCGGCATCTCGCGCCGGCCGGTCTTCTGCTTGATCGCCCGCGCCCAGGGCCGCACCTCCTGGTATGTCATCAGCGTCATCGGCGCAGACGTGCCGGGGCGATGACAGGTTTGGCAGGAGCGCTGGAGAATGGGCAGGACGTCCCTGGTGAAGGTGGGGGTTGGCTTACCGGTGGACGCCGGAGTGCCGCTCTGCGCCTGGATGACCGTGCCGGCCATCAGCAGGAGCCCCGCGGCGACTGCCAACCCCGAACGCGTTGTCGCCATTGCGACCGAACTCATGGAACCTCCTCGGTTGCGTCCGACGAAGTACGAGGGTACTTTACACCCGGGCAGAAGCGCCGCGCGGGCTTTTTTCGACTCGCCTGGATCACCCGGCGGCGTTGCCTGGCATGCGGTGGCACCTGTCCCGTCGGAGGTATGTCATGTGGGTGAGGGCCGCGACGGTGGTGGTCATGTTCGTGGCGCTGCACGCCGGGGTTGTGGCGCAGCGCAACCAGCCCGTCTATCCGGCCTACGACGGATATGTGAAGAACGCCGACGGCAGCTATACCGTGGCCTTTGCCTACTTCAGCCACAACGCGGACGAGGTGACCATCGATCCCGGACCGGGCAACGCGTTTGCTCCGGCGCCCGCCGACCGACAGCAGCCCACGCGGTTCAGACCGGGGCATTGGCGGTTCCAGTGCGTCATGGTGCTCGGCCCGGATTTCGACGGCAAGCTGCAATGGCAGCTGACCTACGCGGGGACGACCACCGGCACGAGCGAGCGGATGCTGCAGTCGAACTGGAACCTCGTCGAGGGAGCGGCGGAACTGTCGCGGATCGACTTCAAGTCGGCACCGCGGGGAGTGTGCCTCAATCGCGCGCCCACGCTTCGCCTGCTTGGCAAGACGGCGCGGAAGGGAGAGGTCAGCATCGACGCGACAACTTCGGAGGAGCTTCACCTGTTCGGAAGCGTCGCGGACGAGGGTCTCCCGCGGGGCAGGCCGCTCATCGTGACCTGGAGGGTCGTCAAGGGGCCTGGCACGGTGAGCTTCTCCAGCGCGTCCACGCCGCGGACGACCGCGCAGTTTTCCTTGCCGGGGACCTACGAACTGGAACTTGCCGCGTCCGACTCAGAGTTCTCGGCGTCCCTTCGCGTCATCGTGTCGGTCTCGTCGCGTTGAGGCCGGCCCCGTGTCCCGCCGCCGCGACGCACTGCTGACGACGGCGATGCCCCGACTGTGCTATTAGTTACGCGGTAGCCATGATTCTTTCTCCCTATGTTCCACGGTTTGGCTGGGTGCTGCTGGCCGGCGGTCTCGCGTGGTCGGTGGCGACGGCATCGGTTCTCGGTCAGCAGGCGGCGCCAGGAGCCAAAGCGAGCGGTGCAGGCAAGGTGGAAGAGGGCCTGCCGGTGACCAGCCCGACCGTCCAGAAGGCGTGCGCCCCCTGCCACACCGTCGACGACAAGCAGCAGGTGTCTCGGTTGTCGTTCCAGCGGAACACCCCGGAGGGCTGGCAGGAGGTCATCCGACGCATGGTGGCCCTGAACGGGCTGCAGATTGACCCTCAAACCGCCCGCGAGGTGGTGAGGTACCTGTCGAACAACCACGGCCTGGCGCCGGAGGAAGCGCGGCCCGCCGCGTGGGATGTCGAGCGGCGCTGGATCGACTATAAGTACGAGGCCAACGCCGATGCCGACACCGTCTGCAAGCAGTGCCACTCGCTCGGCCGGGTGATCTCGCAGCGCCGCACACGCGAGGAGTGGAACCTGCTCATCTCGATGCATCGGGGTTGGTACCCTCTGGTCGACAATCAGGCGTTTCGTCGCGGCGGCCCCGCGCCCCGCGAGCCATCGGCGGACGGCCGCCCGCCAGATGCCCGGCACCCGGTTGAAAAGGCCGTCGATCACCTGGCCTCGGCGTTCCCGCTGAAGACGGCGGAGTGGACGGCGTGGTCGGCGACCATGCGTCCGGCCCGGCTGGAGGGCACGTGGACGATCAGCGGCCACGAGCCGGGGCGAGGAGCGGTGTACGGTCGGATGACGATCAAGGCGGTCGCGGGCACGACCGACGAGTTCACCACCGAGGCGACGCTCGTCGATGCGAAAACCGGCACGCGCTCGACGCGCACCGGGCAGGCGCTGGTGTACACGGGCTTCCAGTGGCGCGGCCGTTCGGCTGTCGCAGGCCGCGAGGACAGCTCGCTGCGCGAAGTGATGTTCGTGGACCGGGAGTGGCAGCGCATCGACGGGCGCTGGTTTACCGGGGGATACGACGAACTGGGGATGGACATCACCCTGCAGCGCCTTGGCAGCGAGACGCGCGTACTGGGCACGTCGCGGCCGGCCCTGCGCGCCGGAAGCTCGGCACAGGAACTGAAGATCTTTGGCGCGAATATTCCTGGGGCGCTGCAAGCCTCCGACGTCGATCTGGGGCCGGGCGTGACGGTCACCCGCATTGCCAACGCGACCTCGGATGAGGTGTCGGTCAGCGTGGACGTCGCCGCAACCGCCCCCGTCGGGGCACGGGATCTGTTCGTCGCGGGTCGATCGCGTCCGCGTGCGGTTGCCGTGTACGACAGCGTCGACACCCTCAAGGTGAGTCCCGAGTGGGCCATGGCGCGTGTCGGGGGTGTCGTGTTTCCGAAGGGGTTCGCCCAGTTCGAAGCACGGGCGTTCGACAACGGCCCAGACGACAGGCCGGGGACGGCAGACGACATCGATCTCGGTCTGGTGGCGGCCACGTGGTCGCTCGAGGAGTTCGCCGCGACCTACGGCGATGACGACGTCAAGTTCGTGGGCTCCATCGATGCCGTGACCGGCTTGTTCACGCCCAATGTGGACGGACCCAACCCGGCGCGTTCAGGCGAGCGGAACAACATCGGCGACGTGTACGCGGTGGCCAGCTACGCACCATCCGACGGCAGTGGCTCCGCCAAGCCCGTGCGGGCGAGGGCGCATCTGCTGGTCACCGTGCCCCTGTACATGTGGTGGGAGGGGCGGTAGAGGTGCGGGTGCGCCGGGTACTCAGGTGCGGGGTGTGCCGAGCGGCGGTATGGCGCTCGGGGGCGACCGTGCCTGCTGACGGCCGACCACTGAGAACCGACCAATGATGACTGATCGACTGTTGACGGCCGGCGAGTTTCACGCCTTCGAGGCGGCGGGGCGCCGGTTCTTGTACCTGGTGCCAAGCGCCGCGGTCGTGGGGATAGACGAGTGCTCGTCGGCCGTGCTCGACGGGTTGCGCGATCGGCCCCGCGACGAGTCCGGACTGGTCGAGGAGCTGGCCGACCGCTTCGATCGCGCCGAGATCGCCGACGCGGTTGCCGAGTTGCGCCGCGTCCGGGCCATCGGGGCCCGCGAGGCGGCCCCCCCGCCCAAGGTCATCCCGCTCAAGCCGGTGCCGCTGCAGACGCTGGTGGTCAACGTCACGAACCAGTGCAATCTGAGCTGTGCGTATTGCTACGAGTACGGCGAAGACAAGATTGTCGATACCGAGAACGGCCGCCAGCCGAAGTTCATGAGTGCCGAGACGGCGCGCGCCAGCGTGGAGTTCATGTTCCGCGAAGCACGCGATTCTTCGACGGCCCACATGACGTTCTTCGGCGGGGAAACGCTGATGAACTTTCCCGTGCTCCAGGCCACGGTGGCGTATGCGCGTCAGCGCGCCGTCGAGCTCGGCAAGGACGTCGACTTCAGCCTGACGACCAATGCGACGCTGCTCAAGCCGGAGATCATCGACTTTCTGGCCGAGCAGCGCATCGGCGTGACGATTTCCATCGATGGCCCGGAGGACCTGCAGGACAAGTTCCGCGTGTTCAAGAGCGGCAAGGGGAGTTACGAGATCGCGGCGCCGAAGATCAAGGCGCTGCTGGCACGTCATCGCTCCCGGCCCATCGGCGCCCGCGTCACGCTGACCCGGCAGACGATGGATGTCACGCGTATCTATCGCCATCTCGCCGAGGACCTCGGGTTCTGGGAGGTGGGTTTCGCGCCGGTCACGACGGCGCCGGGACGCGATTACGCGATCACCGACGGCGGGTTCGACGATCTCCTGACCCAGTTCCAGCGCCTGGCGCGGGAGTACCTGGAGGCGGCGCTCGCCAATCGTCACCACGGCTTCTCCAACGTGCGCGAAACCCTGCAGGAGCTTCATCAGGGGCACGCCAAGGCGTATCCGTGCGGAGCAGGTCTGGGGCTGATGGGCGTCGCGACGGACGGGCAGGTCGCCTTGTGCCATCGATTTGCAGGGTCAGAGGCACACCGCCTCGGCGACGTCCACGACGGGGTCAGCTGGGAGGCGCAGCAGTCGTTCCTCCAATCGCATCACGTGGCTGAAAAGACCGACTGTCGGGCGTGCTGGGCGCGACCGATTTGCGCCGGCGGCTGCTACCACGAAGCCCACACGCGCTTCGGCGCCACCACCAGGCCCAACCTGCACTATTGCGAGTGGATTCGCGGCTGGACCGACACGTGTCTCGAGATTTACGGTGAGCTCGCGGTACGCAATCCCGGGTTCCTGACCCAATTCGACAATCAACCTGCGGAGCGCGTCTCGTAACGCGCGTGAGAGTGTCAGCCATGAAGCATGTCAGGCCGATCAATCAGAAGGCGCTGCTCGTCGAGGCGGCCACACGGGACGTCGTGGCGCTTCAACAGCAGGGCGGACCGCCCCAGCAGCCTGCGCCACCGCATATCCCCCATGGCTGCTCGCTCGTGTTCTCACCCGGCTGGGAGGCCGACCGCAACGGCGGGACGGCCGGCCTGTGTCAGCCGGTCGAACGCGACCTGTTCGACTGCCACATGGGGTGTTTCTGGCCGGCCCAGGTGCCCGATCAGCTCAATCACGCGCCCGACTGGACAGCCAAGTGTGCCGCGGCGCAGAAGGACTGGCGGAAGATCGATCTGATCTTCCCGGACAAGAAGTAGACGGTGACCCCGGCCCGTTGTCGCAGGCGACGACCGTCGAGCGACAGCCTGGGTGAGGAGTGAAGATGTCGAGGCGAACCCTGGTGGCGACGCTGGCGTCCGTGCTGGCGCTTGCAGTCGCGGCCGATGCTCAGCGCGCGATGCGACCCGTGACGCCCAACGGCGGAGACGCGTGGCTGTACATCGGTACCTACAACGGCAACGTGCAGATCTTCGACGAGCAGACCGAGCAGCGAATCGGGGAGATCAGCCTGGAGACCGGGATCCCGCGGTCGCTGCTCCTGTCCTTCGACAAGCGCAAGTTCTACGTGCTCGATTCCACGCTAGAAAAAATCGAGGTCGTCGACATCGCGTCACGCAAGTCGCTCGAGACGCACACGCTCAGCACCGGGGCGACCCGGACGCGGATTCGCAGCATGCAGGTCGATCCGCTGGAACGATTCATGATCCTGCTCAGCAGGAGCGCGACGAAGAAGTCGGACCGATGGGACATCGGCGACGTCGCGTTGCAGCTCTACGACCTCGCCGCCAAGAAGATCACGCGCGACATTCCGTGGCCAGATGGCAACGCCCGGGAGAACATCAACATCAGGTTCTCACCGGACGGCAAGCTCCTCTATTTCTTCGGGGAGGACATCCTGATCCTGGAGACGGAGAACTTCACGCAGGTGGATACCTGGGCGCTCAGTCGAGCCATCGAGCCGGGCCTCGGTCGCGTCAGTTTCGGCCCGTTCGACGACATCAACGACGACCCAGGGTTCTTCACCGGGCTCTTCACGACGCAGGACCCGGTGATGAATCGTCGCATCATGGGGATCGGACGCGTCAACCTGGCCGCCAAGACGCTCGAGTTCCACCCGATTGGACCTTCAGAGGGCGTGGGTTTCGCGATGGCCCCGGATCGAGCCAAAGGCTACGGCCTGTTGCAGCAGATCGGTCGCTACGAGTTCTGGACCTTCGACCTGACCCGCAAACAGCTCGCGAGCCGCACGCCATTCGACGGAAGGCCCCGGATGGCGCTTCGTGTCTCGTCGAACGGGCGTCTGCTGTACCTGTTCCAGGCCGGAGCCACCATCGACGTCTACGAGGCCGCGACGTTCAAGTTCCTGCGCACCATCCAGATGGACGCCGACCAGACCACCAACCTGTTCGTCCTGCCCAGGCCGGCCGCAAGCCGTTCGACCCCCTGAGTCGCTCCTTGCCTGGTCCGGCCGAGACGCCAACCCAGAACCCGCGGCCATCGTCCAACGTATCGAGATTCATGGCTGGTTCGTCGATCTGGAGGTGCCGGTGTCTTTTCTGAAAAAACTGTTGGCTGGAGGGAGCGGGAGCCCCACACCACGCGTGCGGATCTGCGTAGAGTGCGGGATGCCCGTAGCCGAGCACAAGGAGTGGTGCTCGATCTTGCGCGGTCAGAAGGAACTGGACGCCAGGGCTACGAACGCGACACCGTCACGGTGAAGGTGGTTTCGCCGGTCAGGTTGCCCAGGTCGAAGACGCGAACGCAGTAGGCGCCGCCGTCGGCCTGGGCGACGATCTGGGGGTTGGCCGAAGCCGTGGTCGCCACCCATTGGCTGAGCGTACAGCCGGTCCCGTCCGCCCGCGGAATCCCCACCCCCAACCCCACGACGACGCCGTCTGGCGGGCCAATCCTGGTCATCGTGACGCTGAAGGTGCCACGCGTGTACATCCTGAAGGACCGTGTCACCACGCCACCTGGCACGATCTGCGTCGTGAAGGTGTCGGTGGCCGGCGGCAGGTTCGGGGCGGTCGGCGTGGTGACGTTCTGACAGCCCGCCATGGCCCAGGCGAGTCCGATGACCATCCATGCGAGGCGGCGCGTCATGGTCACGGATGTGAGAAGCGGACCGCGAATGTGACCGGGGACGTGAGGCGCCCGATGTCCGCGACGCGGACGCAGTAGACGCCGGCCGGGAGGGCGACCTCGAGTTGTGACACCAGCGAGGGCGCTACCTGGCGGAAGGTCGACAGGGCGCAGTCGGTCCCCGCCGGGATGCCGACGCCAATCTCGAGCACCGGGCTCAGCGGCAGGCCCGTCGCCGGCGAGGTGACGCTGGCCAGCGTGACGTTGATCGTTCCGCCGTTACCCGAGACGGTGAACGAAAAAAAGCGCGACCCACCGACGGCGAGACTCCCTGTCCACGTCCGCGTGAAGATATCGAGCGGGGTGAAGCTCGTAGGCGTCGACGCCTGATCGCCGCACGAGACTGCCGCCAGCGCAAGCGGCAGCGCGAGAGCCAGCCGCCTCACGGGTGTGAAATGACGACCGTAAAGTTGGCGGCCGCGAACAGGTTGCCGATGTCGAACACGCGTACGCAGTACACCCCGGGGTTGTAGTTGCCCGTCAGTTGAGGCGCGGTCCCCGGAGGCACGTTGACGTTCGTGGTCGTCGCACAGTCCTCGCCACTCGGCGTGCCGAGGCCCATGCCCAGCCAGACGGTTCCTGGCACGCCGGCGCCGCTGGCGCGGGAGTAGTTGAGGTTCACGGTCCCAAATTGGCCGACCGAGAACGAGTAGAAGGCGAAACCGCCGACGGGAACCGTCCCGGTGAACTCCTCGGTGATGCTGGGCTCGGCCACGACCGTCGCGGGTGTGGTCGGCGTCGTCGGCGAGGTGGGCGTGGACGCCTTGTCCTTGCATGCCGCCAGTCCGCACGCGGCCAGCAGCGTGAGCACCCCAATGCTTCCGACCGACCTGGGTATCCTTGCTATCGTGGGAATCATCGAAGACAGCAGCGTCAATCCTCCTGCGTAAAACTCTCCTTACGAGCATATGCCAGAACCCCCGTGCGGTGGTTAAATGATCGTAAAAATGGCGGGTTTCAACGGCACTGGCGACCTCCGACGGGCCTTTCATTATTTGACGCCGTACTGGCGCCGGTTGTCGCTGGTGCTCATCCTCAGCCTGGTGAGCACGGCCACGACGCTGGCCGTGCCATACCTGTCGAAGGATCTGATCGACACCGCCCTGGTCGGCCGCGACCTCGCGGCCCTGCGGCGCCTGGTGCTCTGGTTTGCAGGACTCGGCGTGCTCGCCTTCGTGCTCAACGTCGTCAGCGGGCTTCGGTACACGCGCGTGTCGGCCGACATCCTCTTCGACATGCGGTTGGCGCTCTACGAGCATCTGCAACGGCTGTCCCCGCGCTTCTATGCCCGTACTCGACTGGGCGACATCATCGCGCGCATCAACGGGGACATCGGCGAGATTCAGCGGGTTGCGGCCGAAGCCGCGTTGGCGTGGGTCGGCAACGTGCTGTTCCTGGCTGGCAGCGTCGCGCTGATGGTCTGGTTGGACTGGCGGCTGTCACTGCTGGCGCTGGCGATGATGCCGCTGAGCGTGTGGGCGCTCGTCCACTATCGGCGGCGGCTGGAGGGCCGCGTCTCCGAGCTTCGCCAGCGAAGTGCGGACCTGGGCAGCTTTCTCATCGAAACGCTGCAGGCCAACACGCTCGTCGTGTCGTCGAACGCTCAGTCGCGCGAGACGAAGCGATTCAGGCGGCTGAACGATGCGTTCGTCAACGCCGTCATGGGGATGCAGCGCATCTCGTACTTCGCGGGAGGGCTTCCAGGAACGCTCTTGTCGATCGGCGCCGCGATTGTCTTTCTGTATGGTGGGTCGCGGGTGATCGACGGCACGCTGACACTCGGGACCTTCGGGGCGTTTCTCGCCTACCAAATGCGGGTGTTTGCTCCCGCGCAGGCGCTGATGGGGCTGTATGCGAGCCTGGCGACGGCTCGCGTCTCGTGGCGGCGCGTCGCCGAGCTCCTCGATACGCCGCTGGACGTCCTCGAGAAGACGGATGCGCTCCGACTGTCGTCGGTTGGAGGTGAGCTGGGCCTGGAGGCGGTGAGCCTGAGCACCGACCGGGGGCTCCAGGTGCTCGACCGGGTCAGCTTTACGGTCCACCCGGGCGAGTCGGTCGCGCTGGTCGGAGGCAGCGGGACGGGGAAGTCCACGGTCGCGCTGCTCGCGAGCCGCTTGCTCGATCCCGACAGCGGACGCGTCACGCTGGACGGTCACGACCTGCGGACGCTGTCGCTCGCCGACGTCAGGCGATCGGTGGTGCTCGTCGAGCAGGAGCCGGTGCTGCTGCACGCGACGATCGCCGAGAATATCCGCTACGTCCGCCCCGAGGCGACCGACGCGGAGGTGCGGGCGGCCGCCGCCAGCGCAGGTGTGGCGCGCTTCATCGAGTCACTGCCGCACACCTACGACACCGTGGTCGGTGAGCGCGGGTGGGCCGTCTCGGCCGGCGAACGCCAGCGCATTGCCCTCGCGCGTGCGTTTCTGGCCAACCCGGCGGTGCTCGTACTCGACGAGCCCACCGCGGCGCTCGACCCGATCTCGGAGCGCCTCGTACTGGAAGGGTACCGGGCGGTGATGCAGGGGCGCACGACGCTGCTCATCACGCACCGCCGCGACCTCGCCGTGCAGGCGGACACCGTGGTGGTGCTCGACGGGGCGTGTGTGGTCGAGCGCGGGACTCCACGGGAGCTCTTGACAGCCGGTGGGGCGTTTGCTCGACTCTTTGCGCAGGATCGCGAGGAGGCGGTCTTGCCCGCGGGCGGGCGAGCGGAAGCGAGCTGATGACACGCAACGTCGGGGCGAGGCCGCCGTCGGACCTCGACTCCCCGGGACCGCGGGCCGACGACGTTGTCGTCTCGCGTGTCATCGGCGCTCGGCCCACACATGTCGAGACGCGGAGTGACCGGATCAAGGATGGGGAGCGGCGCTCTCGGGGGAGCCGCGCGCAATGACAGTCGAGTCGTACCTGGGAGGGCACGCTGATGACGCGCACTCAGAGGGTTGCGGGTGACAGTCGATTCCCGGCCGTGCTGGCGGCAGCCGTAAGCTGCAGCCTGCTCGCACCTTGCCTGGCAGGGGCGCAGGCCGCGCGGGAGTTCAAGGACGTGGTCTACGCAAGAGTGGACGGCAAGGACCTGGGGCTCGACATCTATTTGCCCGCAGGAATCCAAACGCCGCCGCTCCTGGTCTGGGTGCACGGCGGAGCGTGGAGCTCGGGGACGAAGGCGCAGGTGCCGATGGTGTTTGTCGCACATGGCGTGGCCACGGCCAGCATCGATTTCCGTCAGTCGACGGAAGCACGCTTTCCAGCCGCGGTTCACGACATCAAGGCAGCCATCCGCTTCCTGCGCGCCAAGGCGTCGGAGTACGGCTACCGATCCGAGCGGATTGCCATCGGCGGCTCCTCATCGGGCGGCCACCTGGCGGCCCTGGTTGGCGTCACCAACGGTCATGAGCAGCTGGAGGGCACGCTCGGCGACCATCGGAAGCAGTCATCCGACGTGCAAGCCATCCTGGACTACTACGGCGCGTCGAACCTGTCGACGATTCTGGCTCAGTCAACGCCGTTTGGATTGAACATGCGCCGGCCAGCGCTCGAACGGCTGCTGGGCGCGCTGCCCGAGCAGGCCCAAGCGCTGGCGGCGCTCGCCAGCCCGGTCGTGCACGTCGATCGGAGCGATCCACCGCTGCTCCTTCTGCATGGGGATCAAGATCCGCAGATGCCGATCAACCAGGCCCATGAGCTCCACGGGGCCTACCGGAAGTTGGGCCTCGACGTGTATTTCGACGTCGTGTATGGCGCCGCGCATGGCGGCCCTCTGTTCTTCGAGCCCGAGCACCTGGACCGGGCCGTGGCGTTTCTGCGCCGGACGCTCAAGCGCTAGACCACTTGACTCTGCGGATTCCCAAACATTTGGGTCAAGTTTTCTCGCCAGGCCGGAGGCCGGGCCAGCCAACACTGCCCCTAGCGAGCGGCGCACCCGGGCGGGCCCGGGACACATCGCGTCAGAAACTGTCCCGCCAAACGGGGTAGTTTCTTGGGAGGCGAAGCCGCAATGCCTCGCGAGGCCCCGTCAGTCCAACGGCCCGTGGGGCCGACGGCCAACCGCGGGGCGTCACAGGCGCCAGAGTTCCACCAATTCGCGCACGAAGTCCTCATATCGTCGCGGATCGTGTCCGATGAGCGGCCGTTGCCGCTCGAGGGCATCGGGCGCGGTTTCGTCCAGCGCGCCCTGCTGAATGGCCTCGAACATCATGCGAACCTGAAACGCCATCCACTCCGGCAGGAACTGCCGCGCCTGGCGCTCCCACGCGTCCAGATCATCTCCGCCGTAACGAATCTCCTTGTTCAGGGCGCGGCTCCACATCGCGATCATCGAGTCGACGGTCAGCGTGTCGGGACCGACCAGATCGACCGTGTGGCCGGTGAAATCATCGGTGAGCAACGCCGTCGCCGCGGCATCTGCAATGTCCCGGACATCGATGCGAGCGACCCGCGCGGCGCCGAACGGCGTCGGATA
Organism: Acidobacteriota bacterium; assembly: GCA_052389315.1. Taxonomy (GTDB): domain Bacteria; phylum Acidobacteriota; class Vicinamibacteria; order Vicinamibacterales; family UBA2999; genus JACCSI01. Next base: position 3,370 of record JBQTIE010000049.1, on the reverse strand, counting down.
GACGCCGGCATGCACGAGGGGATCCTTCAGGCGCGCATCGTTCTGGAAAAAACTGTTGGGCCGAAGGATTGTGTGGCCCATGCCCGAACGTCGGAGGGCCGCCTCGACCGCCACCTTGGCACCGAAATGCGGCAGCCAGGGGGCGCGGTCGGCGTTCAAGACCGACAAGTAGACGACGCGCGGGACTCGGGCGAGCTGCATCCCACAGAGGGCCATCAGCGCGTCGTGCGATTCCGAGGGCCCCATGGCGTTCAACAGGAACACCGCATCGACGCCGTCGAAGACGCCCCGAATGGTGGCCATCTGGCCGAGGTCGCCCACCACGGCGCTCGCGCCAGGAGGGAGCCCCGAGGCTCGCGTGGGGTCGCGCGTCAACACCCGCACCTCCACGTCTCGACCGACCAGCGCCTTCACCACCTCGGACCCGACGGTCCCTGTGCCCCCAGTGACGAGTACCCTCATTCTTGTGTCCCTCGACGGCCGCGCCGACCTGCCGGCCGCCCTATTCTCTTCCATTCCTACCGGCCCGGAGAACTGCGTTAGACTGCCCGTCGGAGGACGAGCGATGCGGATGAAGTGGTGGGCAGTGGTGGGCGTCGGGTTGTGCATGGCGCCGTTGAGCGGTGCGGCAGTGGCCGACAGACACGAGACGGCGAGCGCGCGACAAGCGACCACGACGCCCGATCCCGTCAAGACGCTGGTCGGCCGGTTGAGCCTCGACCGATACAAGGCGACCATCAAGGGCCTGACGCAGTTCGGCGACCGGCGGCAGGGCACCGAGAGAAACCGCAAGGCGGTCGATTGGATTGAAGCCCAGCTCAAGAGTTACGGCTGTCCCACCGAACGCCTGGTGTACGACTACAATCCCACGCCGCAGACAACGGGGGCTGCTGGTGGCCGAGGAGGCCCTGGGACCGGCGGCGGACGAGGCGCCGGCGGCGGAGCCGGCGCAGGTCAGGGTGGTGGCGCTCGTCAGGGGCAAGCCAATCCCGTGATTGCGAGCGGCGAGATCCGGCTTGGACCGGGCGGGTCGCGCTACTACGGGACGACGCGGCGCACCGGCGTCAACAACGACGCGGACGCCCAGCCCGACGTGAAGCTCCGGGAGCTGAACCGCGAGCCGACGACCCCGGGGCGCCGTGAGCAGGTGTACTGCACGAAGGTCGGCACGACCCGACCCGATGAGATGTACATCATCGGCGCGCACATGGACGGGCATGGCTGGGGCGAGGCCGCCAACGACAACGGCTCGGGCACGGCCCTCGTCATGGAGCTCGCGCGTGTGTTCAACATGGCCGACGTGCAGAGCGAGCGCACCATCCGCTTTGCGCTGTGGAACAACGAGGAAACCGGCTTGAACGGGGCCCGCGCGTATGTCGAGCAGCGCGCGTCGATGCAGGGCAGGGAAGATCCGCCCGGCTCGAAACGCTATCCGGAGCCGCGCTGGCTGGCCATGATTCAGCACGACATGATGCTGTGGGACCACGGCATGCCGCGCGCCGACGGCACGTGGAATCCCGAGCAGCGCCCGGAGGCGGACGTGAACATCGAGTTCCAGTCGACCGCCAAGCGCGCAGACGAGGCGATGAAGCTGGCCTTCCTCTTCCGGGCCGCGAACGAGAAGTACGCGACGGACTATCCCGCGGCCGTCGGCCCGCACATGACCAACACCGACTCGACGCCCTTCATGGACCTCGTGCCCGCGATCAGCCTGCGGGAGAACGAGCGTGGCATGCACACGGGCGCGGGCTGGAACCCGACGTGGCATCAGCCCATCGACCTCTTCACGACGTTTTCGGACAAGGACTTCAGGCTCGGCCTGAATGCCGCACAGACCACGCTGAGTGCGGTGGCGCAGCTGGCGGGAGCCAGGATCAAGTAGACGCTCGATGCGAGTGCGACTCTCCGCGCTCGGTGCCTGCGCCGGGCGCGGCGTGCGCGTCGGAATCATCGACAGCGGTGTGCACGCCGATCACCCGCACGTGCAGCACGTGGCCGGCGGCGTGGGCATCACCGCCACCGGCGGCGAACATCCCGACTTCGTCGACCGGCTCGGCCACGGAACCGCGGTCACCGCCGTCATCCGCGAAAAGGCCCCGGAGGCGGAACTGTGGGCCATCAAGGTGTTCGACCGGTCACTCGACACCACTGGCGACGCGCTGGTGGCTGCGCTCGGGTGGGCCAGTCGCCGCGGCCTGCACCTCGTGAACCTGAGCCTGGGGACGGCGAATCCCGCGCATGCGACGCGGCTCGCGGATGCGATCGAAGGCGCGGCGATGGCGGGCACGCTGGTCGTCGCCGCCGGGCCGCAAGACGAGACGCGCTGGCTGCCCGGATCGCTGCCGGGCGTGGTGGCCGTCGTGCTCGACTCGACGTTGCCTCGCGATGAGTGCGAGGTCGCCATCGGCGAGCACCTGCAGATCCACATCCGGGCCTGCGGCTACCCGCGGCCGATTCCCGGGGTGCCGCCCGAGCGCAATCTTCGGGGCCTGAGTTTTGCCGTGGCCAACGCGACGGGCTTTCTGGCGCGAGTGGGGGAGGGCGTGCCCGAGGGGGGCGGGCTTCAGGGCTGGGGACGCGCGCTCAGATCCGTCTCGCCATCCGGATAGATGGCCTTCATCTGCGTGCCCAGAATCTCGAGGGCGGAGGGCAGCCCCTTGTAATACGCCGTGAGCATGCCGGTGTCGATGACGGCGACGCTGCCGCCGTAGCGCACGGCGATTCGACGATCCGGCGTCGGCGTGTGCCCGACGACGATGCGGGCCAGCTTCAACCGTTTCAGATACTCCAACACCTGGGCGGAGGTCTCTTCCTCATCCCACGAGGCGTAGCCCCTGAACCAGAGCGGCCCCTCGGGATCGACCAGGCTCCACTTGGCCACCTCGAGCATGGTCTCGGCCTCCTTGAGAAAGGGGAAGTCGAGGTTCAGCCGGGTGCCCTTGGCCCTCGCCTCGTCGATGGCCATGTTAGCCGCACGCAGTTCGGCGACCGCGACGTCGATGACCTCCCGGAGGCTGAAGGAGGGCAGGGCCAGGTTACGGTCCACGAGCTGTTGGCGAAATGCGTCGAGCTGGCGTACCTCGGCGCGGACGCGGTCGTTGACCTGCGGGATGGATGCCGGGGCGGCGCGAGAGGGGTTGAGACCGGCGTGCATGAAGAGCGTGTCGCCCACCACCGTCGCGATGTCCTTGCGTCGCAGCCATCGGCCGTAGGCGCCGTCAGGTCCCATCGCCTCGCCGTATTCGAGACAGCCGAGGGGATGCGCCTCCATCCACGTCTCTCGCGTCTGGCTGTACACGGCCGGGGTGGGTGTCAGCATCCGCCCACGAGTCCGGGCGATGCGTTCGTACTTCGTCCACGTCTCCTCGCG
>JBQTIE010000048.1:0-12810 GCA_052389315.1 Acidobacteriota bacterium | reverse complement strand
TCGAACGCCAACGGGGCCCACGCCTCCACGGTCGTCGCCGTCGGGAACTCGAATTCTGGCGGCATCACGCCCACCACGGTGAACTCCAGCCCGTCCAGCTTGATCGTCGTGCCGACGACGCCGGGGTTGGCGCCCAGCACGCGCTCCCAGAACCCGTGACTCAGGATGACCACCCGATCGGCGCCCACGACGGCTTCCTCTGGCGTAAACGTGCGACCGAGACTCGCACCCGCCTTCAGCACCGTGAACAGGTCCGGCGTGACCCGAGCGGCGGGGACGTTCCGGGGATCGCCCGTCCCGGCGTAGGAGAAGTCCACGTGCCGGTACGCCGCGAGCGACTCGAGCGCGCGCACCTCGCTCTTCCAGTCCTCGTAGGTCGGCACCGAGATCTGGGCCTGATTGCCCTCGGGATTCACCTCCCACAGCACGACGATGCGTTCGGGCTCCGCGTAGGGCAGGGGGTTCAGCACCACGGCTTCGATGACGCTGAAGATGGCGGTATTGGCGCCGATGCCCAGTGCGAGCGTGAGCAGGGCCACCAGGACGAAGGTCGGCTGCCGCCGCAGCGTACGGGCCGCGTAGGCAAAGGCCGGGATCCAGTCGGACATGGGGACACACTATACCAGCCAGGTGCGCTGAGCTCAACGTGCGCGACCGGTGCGCATCCGGCGGTCCGTTGCCGGGTGCTGGCGTGACCGCCGGGTGGACGTGAGGCGTCACGAGGCCCTGCCTCAGACCGTCAAGCATTGTGACGAGGAGACCTTCGTTGCCCATGATGTCGTCGTGCCCCGCCTCCGGCGGGGCAGTCGCCTTGACGGAGAAACTTGACTCATCTTGTCAACACTTGGGGCCGTCAAGGCTCGTACGAACGTCCGGCGGGCGCGTCGAACCGCGGTTGCTGCTGCGTGAGGCAGTGAATCGCGCCCAGGCCCCAGGCGAGCGCGCGGCAGTTGACGCCGACCACTTCTCGCGATGGCATCAGCCGACGGAGAATCGCCAGCGCCCGGTCGTCACGGCTCGCCTGGCCGAAGGTCGGCACCAGCACCGCCCCGTTCACGAAGTAGAAGTTCACGTACGTGGCCGGTAACCGCTGGTTCGCGTAGACGAGGGGCCGGGGCATCGGGAGCTCGACGACCTCGAAGGGTCGGCCGTCCTGGTCCCGCATCCGCTCGAGCCGCCGCCGATTCTCCTCCAGGACCTTGAAGTTCGGGTCCCTCACGTCGTGTTCCATGCCGATGACGATCGTGCGCGTGTCCACGAACCTCGCCAGGTCGTCGATGTGGCCATCGGTATCGTCGCCGGCGATCCCGTCACCCAGCCAGATGACGTGGCGCTGACCGTAGTACGCCTTGAGATACCGCTCGAGCTCGGCTTTCGGCCGCCCGGGGTTGCGATTGCGGTTCAGCAGGCACGATCTGGTCGTCATGAGCGTGCCGGCGCCGTTGACATCGATGGCGCCCCCTTCCATCACGATGCCCGGCGAGAACACCGGCAGCGACAGCGCCTCGCCCACCCTCGTCGGGACGAGATCGTCGGAATCGAAAGGTGGGTACTTGCCGCCCCACGCGTTGTAGCCCCAATCGACGACGGCGGCCTCGCTGCGCCCGCGCTGCGAGCGAACGACGAAGGCCGGACCGTGGTCGCGGGTCCAACACTCGTTGGTCGGGATGTGGTGGAACCGGATGCGGCGCGTCGGCACCTTCCGTACGGCGAGGCGCGCGCGGACGATCAGCTCGTAGTCGATGTTCGGGACGTTGAGGTGGACGGGCTCGAAGCGGCTGATGGCGCGAATGACCTCGACGACGTTGTCGATGCATTCCTGGTAGCGCCCCGGAAAGGAAATGCCCTCGGGGCGGGGCCAGCTGATCCAGGTACCCGCATGGCGGGTCCACTCGGCCGGGAAGGTGTAGCCGTGGTCGGCGGGCGTGCGCTGCCGCGTTCGCGGACGGCCAGGCGATCCGCGGCGCAGTCGCTGGGCCGTCATTCCCCGATGTACCGCCTGGTGAGATCGCCGTACGCGTCCACGCGACGGTCGCGGAGGAACGGCCAGTGCGTGCGGCTGAACTCGACGCGCGCCAGGTCGCAATCCACGACCAGCACCTCTTCGCGGTCGGCCGAGGCCCGGGCCAGCACCGACCCGTCCGGCGCGGCGACGAACGACTGCCCCCAGAACTCGATGCCATCGGCGTGCACGGGCGCATTGTCGGCGCCGCGTGCCAGCTCGTGGCCGATTCGGTTGGGCGCGCAGACGAAGCAGCCGTTCGCGACGGCATGGCTGCGCTGGATGAGCTCCCAGGCCTCGTGCTGGGCGTGTCCGTATTCGGCTTTCTCCGAGGGGTGCCAGCCGATGGCGGTGGGGTAGAAGAGCATCTCGGCGCCCTGCATCGCCGTCAGTCGCGCCCCTTCGGGAAACCACTGGTCCCAGCAGATCAGCACGCCGATGGTGGCGTAGCGCGTCTTCCACGCGCGAAACCCCGTATCGCCCGGCGTGAAATAGAACTTCTCGTAGTACAGCGGGTCGTCCGGGATGTGCATCTTGCGGTAGAGGCCGAGGATCGCCCCGTCCGCATCGATGACGACGGCGGTGTTGTGATACAGCCCGGCCGCACGCCGCTCGAAGAGCGAGGCGACAATTACGACGCCGTGCGCTTTCGCGAGCTGCTGGAACGCTTCCGTGGTCGGGCCGGGGATGGGTTCGGCGAGCTGAAAGAAGCGGTGGTCCTCGACCTGGCAGAAGTACGGCGAGCGGAAGAGTTCCTGCGTGCAAATGATCTGCGCGCCACGCGCGGCGGCGTCGGTGGCGAGCGTGAGCTGGCGTGCCAGGTTGGCGTCGGCGTCTTCGCCGCACGCCATCTGCGTGAGGGCTACGCGGATCGTCATCCGCTCCACGATACCAGAGGCCCCGCCCCGCCCTCCGCGTCCTCCGCCCGACGCGGCGCGGTCTCCACCGTCGTGGTGTGGACGTTGTCTCCGCGTGCGCTCCCGTCGCCGTCCGCGGCATTGGCCGCCACGCCGATCACGACGATGCCGGGGGTGGCAGGTGCGGTCCACGACACGGTCCACCTGGAGGTGCCCGCGACGTCTGTGGTCGCGCCGTCCTTCCGCTGGCCCGCGTACTGGATGGCACCCGCCTGCTCGACGCCAACGCGCGCGGTCTCGCCGGGCGGCACCGCCAGCCCGCCCGCCTGCCCGGCGCCGTCCTTGAATCTGGCGCTCAGCTGGAACCCGCCCAGCTTCATGCCCAGCCGCGTCAGCGTGATGGTCAGGGTGTAGCGCTCGCCGGGAGTGTAGGTGGCGGGCACGCCGTCGAGGGTCAGGCGCCCCGGGCCGGCGTTGGGTTCGGCCTGGAAATGACAGGCGTGGCACGAGTCCTCGCCGAACGCGCCTGAGAACCCCGGCGGCGCACCCTCGGCGTACTGGTGCGCCGCCACGAGCCGAACGGTCCCCGCGAGGACGGCCGCCGCGAGGCCGGCGCTCACCGGGTTTTCTGCAGCGCGATGCGCCCGACGGTGTTGGCGTCGGTGCCGAACCACATCATGCGTGCCTTGCGATCGAAGTGCATGTGGCGAATCGTGCCGCTCACCTCGATGTTGGCGAAGAACTTCTCGGTTTTCGGATCGAACCCGACGAGGCGCTTCGACGCGCCGGTCTCCGAGAACCAGATGCGATCCTGGTCGTCTCTCGTGAGGGCGTAGGGATTCGCCTGCGCGCCGCCGGGGACCGCCCACTCCTTCACCTCGCCGGTGGCCGGGTTCAGGCGGCCCAACATGCCGCGGGCCTCGTCCCCAAACCAGATCGTGCCGTCGCTCAGCACGTCGAGCCGGCGAGATCGTGAGCTGTCGGCGCCCTCCTTGAAGCGGGTCACCGCCAGCGTGACGGGATCGATCTTCGCGATCATGCCCGCCCTGAGCAGCGCCACCCACACCGTGCCCTTGGCATCGATCACGATGCCGTAGGGATTCGACGGCGTGTCGTTGGGCGTGATGAGGTCCACCTTCTCGGTCGCGATGTGCAGGCGACCCACGCGGTTCGACCCCTGCGACGTGAACCAGATGTGGCCCCGGCGATCGAAGACCATCGTGTGCGGGTCCTTGGCTTCGCCGGTCATGATCACGGTGATCGCCCCCGTCGCCGGGTCGAGACGGCCGATTCGGCCGTTGCGGTTGCCCGCGTACCACACGACGCCCTTCTCGTCGACGATGAGGGTGTGCGGGTTCGTCCCTGGCTCGATCTCGTAGCGCTTCTGGGCGCCGGTGGCGGGGTCCAGATTCGCGATGTAGTTGCCGGCCTGGCCGACGAACCATACCTTGCCATCTGGTGCGATCGCGGGGTCCCGGGTGCGGCCACCCCATTCGACGGGCCACTCCTTCATGTCAAAGGTGTCCCCCTGCGCCGCCACCGGCGGGGACCAGGTGAGCAGGGCAGCAGCCGCGAGCAGGAAGAGTCTCAGCACGGAGCACCTCCAGAGCGTTCGACAATTGATTGACTGGTCTAGATTACGACACTTCGCCAACCGGCGTGACGCGGCGGCTCGACGCCCGGGCGCCGCTCGGCCAGCGGCAGGGACGAAGGCGGGCGGCGGTCTATCGACCGTTCTGCATCGCCGCGAGGAACTCTGCGTTTGCCTTGGTCTTGCCCATCTTCGAGAGCAGCAGCTCCATGGCTTCGACGGGCGACAGCGGCGTCAAGACCTTGCGCAGCACCCACACGCGATTGAGGTCCTCCTTCGGCATCAAGAGCTCCTCTTTCCGCGTGCCGGATTTCTGGATATCGATGGCGGGGAAGACGCGGCGGTCGGCGAGCTTGCGATCGAGGTGGACCTCCATGTTGCCGGTGCCCTTGAACTCCTCGAAGATCACTTCGTCCATCCGCGAGCCGGTGTCGACCAGCGCGCTGGCGACGATGGTGAGCGAGCCGCCCTGCTCGATGTTGCGCGCCGCGCCAAAAAATCGTTTCGGCCGCTGCAGGGCGTTGCTGTCGACGCCGCCGGACAGGACCTTTCCGGACGTCGGCACGATGGTGTTGTAGGCGCGCGCCAGGCGCGTGATCGAATCGAGGAGGATCACCACGTCCTTGCCGTGCTCGACGAGGCGCTTGGCCTTCTCGATGACCATCTCGGCCACCTGCACGTGGCGCTGCGCCGGCTCGTCGAAGGTCGAGGAGATGACCTCTCCCTTGACCGATCGCTGCATGTCGGTCACTTCTTCGGGGCGCTCGTCGATCAGAAGAACGATGAGATACACCTCCGGGTGGTTGGTCGTGATCGCGTTCGCAATCGCCTGGAGCAGCATCGTCTTGCCGGTGCGCGGCGCCGCCACGATGAGGCCGCGCTGCCCCTTGCCGAGCGGCGTCATCAGGTCCATCACGCGCGTCGACAGGTTCTCGGGATCCGCTTCGAGCCGGATGCGCTCTTGAGGGTAGAGCGGCGTCAGGTTCTCGAAGAACACCCGCTGCTGGCCACGCGCGGGCGGCTCGAAGTTGATGGCTTCGACCTTGATCAGCGCGAAGTACCGCTCGCCGTCCTTGGGAGGACGGATCTGGCCCGACACCGTGTCGCCGGTGTGCAGGTCGAACTTCCGAATCTGTGACGGCGAGACGTAGATGTCGTCGGGGCCGGCCAGGTAGTGGTAGTCCGGGGCGCGCAGGAAGCCGAACCCGTCGGGCAGCACCTCGAGGACGCCCTCGGAGAAGATGAGGCCCGCCTTGGCGGCACGTGCCCGCAGGATCTCGAAGATCAGCTCCTGCTTGCGCATGCCCGTCGCGCCCGGGATCTCGTGATCGCGCGCGATCTTGGTCAGGGCGCTGACGCTCAACTCCTTGAGCGTCGTCAGGTCGAGCGTGGTCTGCTCGGCAGTGGCGGTGGGGGTGTCTCCGGCGGTCGGGGCCGGAGCAGTCTGTCGATCGTTTTCCACAGTGGGTCCAATCCTTCGCCGGTGCGGGCCGAGACGCCCAGCACCGGACCTTCGAACATCCGTTCCAGTTCCCTCACATGGCGAACGCGCTCCCGTTGCGTGAGCGCGTCCAACTTCGTGGCCGCGACCCGGACTACGACCTGTTGCTGCACGAGCCATTCCCACGCGGCCCGATCCGATTCCAGTCCGGGGTGACGGCTGTCCACGAGCAGCAGCACGCCCGCCAACGCGGGGACACCGCCCGGCGGCCGGGCCCGGAAATACGCGCTGGCAATCGTCTCGAACTCACGTCGGGCGGCGTCTCCGCCTCGGGCGTATCCGTATCCGGGGAGATCGACCACGTGGAACGCTGGTCGCCCTTCACGACTCACACGATAAAAGTTTGCCAGCCGCGTCTTGCCGGGCGCCGCGCTCGTGCGCGCGACCTTCTGGCGCACCAAGGCGTTGATCAACGACGACTTGCCGACGTTCGATCGTCCGGCGACGGCCACTTCCACGAGGCCGGTGCGCGGAAAGCCGCTTGCCCCGACGGCGCTGGTGACAAACTCGGCATCCATCATGGGAGCGGCGGCGCCTGGTCGTGAATGTCCGACGCGTGGACACGGACTCGCTGGCCGGCGGCTCCGTGCACGGGAGGCTGACCGGCCCGGCTCCGTGCGGTGTCCGGGGTGCCCCGGCCGACCCGTCCGATCCGCCCGTCGTGCCTGGCACTCGACCTACCCCGCTGCCCGGCTGTGACCCGCTCGCCCGCGCCTCACGACCCGAACCTGCCGCCTCGGCTAATGGGTGATCGCGTCCGTGTCTTCCACGTCCACGTCCACGGCCACGGCCACGGCCACGGCGTCGGGGGGCGGCCCAATCCGGGTCAACGTACCGTCCAGCGCCTGTTTCAGCACTTCGTCCATCGTCTGGACGAGGTACAGATTCATCGCGTCGAGGACGTTTTTCGGGATGTCGGCCAGGTCCTTTTCGTTGTCTTTCGGCAGGATGATGTTCTTCACGCCGGCCCGGTGGGCGGCGAGCACCTTCTCCTTCACGCCGCCAATCGGGAGGACTTTGCCGCGCAGGGTGATTTCGCCGGTCATGGCCACGTCCCGGCGGGCGGGAATCCGCGCCAGCGCCGAGACCAGGGCGGTGGCCAGCGTGATCCCCGCTGACGGACCGTCCTTGGGGATCGCGCCTTCAGGGATGTGCACGTGCACGTCGAGGCGGCGGTTGAAATCCTTGGCGATGCCGAAATCCTCGGCGCGCGACCGCACGTAGCTCATCGCGGCCTGCGCCGACTCCTGCATGACGTCGCCCAGCTTGCCCGTCAGGGTGAGTCGGCCGCGTCCCGGCATGAGCGTGGCCTCGGTCACCAGGATCTCGCCTCCGACTTCAGTCCAGGCCAGTCCTGTCGCCACACCCACTTCGTTGTGCTCTTCGGCCAGCGTCGGCCGGAAGCGCGGCACGCCAAGGTACTGCGTGACTTTGTCGGCGGTGATTTCCTCGGAGGTGGCGGGGCCGTCCACCACGACCTTGCGAGCCAGCTTGCGGCAGATGGAGTTGATTTCGCGCTCGAGATTGCGGACGCCTGCTTCCCTGGTGTACCGGTTGATGACCGTGCGAATCGACTCGTCCGCGAAGGTGATGTTCTTGTCGGTGAGGCCGGTGCCTTCGACGGCCTTGAGCACGAGGAATCGCTTGGCGATCTGGATCTTCTCTTCCTCGGTATAGCCGGCCAGCTGCAGCACCTCCATGCGGTCGCGCAGGGCCTGCGGGATCGTGTGCAGCACGTTGGCCGTGCAGATGAACATCACGCTCGAGAGGTCGAATTCGACGTCGAGGTAGTGGTCGAGGAACGTGTTGTTCTGCTCGGGATCGAGGACTTCCAGCAGAGCCGCCGACGGGTCCCCGCGGAAGTCCATCGACATCTTGTCGACTTCGTCGAGCAGGAAGACCGGGTTCAGCGTGCCGGCCTTCTTCATCATCTGGATGATCTGGCCGGGGAAGGCGCCGATGTAGGTGCGTCGGTGGCCGCGGATCTCGGCTTCGTCACGGACGCCACCCAGCGACAACCGCACGAACTTGCGGTTCATCGCGCGGGCAATGGACTTGGCGAGCGAAGTCTTGCCAACGCCCGGCGGGCCGACGAAGGTCAGGATGGTGGCCTTCGGCTTCTTTACCAGGGCCCTGACGGCGAGGAACTCGAGGATCCGTTCCTTGATCTTGTCGAGGCCGTAGTGGTCCTCGTTGAGGATCGTCTCGGCGTTCTTCAGATCGCGGCTCTCCCGCGACTTCTTGTGCCACGGCACGGCGATGAGCCAGTCCAGATAGTTGCGTGACACGGTCGCTTCCGCCGACATGGGCGGCATCGCCTCGAGGCGCTTGAGTTCCTGGACGGCCTTTTCCTCGACGTCCTTGGGCATCCGCGCCTGCTCGATTTTCTTCTTGAGATCGTCGACTTCGTTCCCCTTGTCGTCCTTGCGCCCCAGCTCCTTCTGAATCGCCTTCATCTTCTCGTTGAGGTAGTACTCCTTCTGCGCCTTCTCCATCTGCTTCTTGACGCGCGATTGGATGCGGCGATCGACCTGGAGCTTGTCGACTTCGGTTTCGAGGATGGCGGCGATGCGGTTGAGCCGTTCGAGCGGCGAGCCGATCTCGAGGAGGTTCTGTTTTTCGTCCACACCGACCAGCAGGTGCGCGGCGATCGTATCGGCGAGCTTGCCGGGATCGTCCACCTTGACGGCGGCGATCATCGCGTCGTAGTGCAGGTTGTTCGACAGCTTCACATACTGTTCGAACAGCGACACGATCCGGCTCATCGACTGCTCGACGTCGCCGGAGGTCTCCTTCTGCCGCTGCAGGACCTTGACGACGACGCGCTGGAACCCCTTGTCGTCTTTCCACTCGATGACCCGCCCGCGGTCCACACCCTCGACCAGCACCTTGATGTTGCTGTCGGGGAGCTTGAGGCTCTGCACGACATTGGCCAGGCAGCCCATCGTGTAGACGTCTTCGGGCCCTGGGTCGTCGACCGCCGCGTCGTGCTGGGCCGCCAGGAAAATCCGCTTGTCCTTGGCCAGCGCATGTTCGAGCGCCCGGATGGACGACGGCCGTCCAATCACGAACGGCATCATCATGTGCGGGAATACGACGACGTCGCGGAGCGGAACGATTGGGAGCGTTTCGTAGACTTCTACCATGAGTTGCGACTGGGGAATACGGCCACGGCCCGGCCCCCCCATTGTACCGCGTCTTGGGCGGCCATGTGGCGGGGCAGCGAACCCTGGCGCGCACGCCGCGGTCGAGCCGCGGCCGTGCTAGCCGGCCTTCTCGATGACTTCTAGTCCCGTACTCTTGCTGATCACCATCTCGCGCGTAATCACGAACTCGCGTGCCTTCTTCTGCCCGGGCAGCTGGTACATCAGATCCAGCATCAAGTCTTCGATGATCATCCGCAGGCCGCGTGCGCCAATGCGGCGCTCGAGCGCCATCTCGGCGATGGCTTCGAGCGAATCGTCGGTGAAACGGAGCTTGGCGTTCTCGTAGTCGAACAGCTTCTGGTACTGGCGGGTGATGGCGTTGCGTGGCTGCGTCAGAATCTGGACCAGGGCCGGCTTGTCGAGCTCGTGCAGCGTGCCCACGACCGGCAGACGGCCCACGAACTCGGGAATCAGCCCGAACTTGATGAGGTCCTGCGGCTCGATCTGCTCGAGGATCACGCCGACGTCGCGGCTCTTCTGCGAGCGGATGTCGGCCCGGAACCCCAGCGTCTTCTTGCCGATCCGGCGCTCGATCGATTTTTCGAGGCCGACAAACGCGCCACCGCAGATGAACAGGATGTTCGTCGTGTCGATCTGGAAGAACTCCTGGTGCGGGTGCTTGCGGCCGCCCTGCGGAGGCACGTTGGCGACCGTGCCTTCGAGGATCTTGAGCAGGGCCTGCTGCACACCTTCGCCGGAGACGTCCCGGGTGATCGACGGGTTCTCGTCCTTCCGCCCGATCTTGTCGATCTCGTCGACGTACACGATGCCCTGCTGGCATTTTTCGATGTCGCCGCCGGCCGCTTGGAGGAGCTTGAGGATGATGTTCTCGACGTCCTCCCCGACGTAGCCGGCCTCGGTCAGCGTCGTGGCGTCGACGATCGTGAACGGCACCGAGAGAAGCTTGGCCAGCGTCTGCGCGAGCAGCGTCTTGCCCGTGCCCGTCGGGCCGATCAGCAGGATGTTGGACTTGGTCAGCTCGACGTCGTTGCGGCTCCGCGGCTGTTTCTGAATCTCGAGGCGCTTGTAGTGGTTGTAGACGGCGACGGCGAGCTTCTTCTTCGTCAGCTCCTGCCCGATCACGTACTCGTCGAGGAACTTCTTGATCTCATGCGGGGTGGGCAGCGACGCGCGGGCACCGCGACTTTCGAAGCGGTTGTCGTCGGCGATGATGTCGTTGCAGACCTCGACGCACTCGTCGCAGATGAAGACGGTGGGGCCCGCAATCAGCTTCCTGACGTCGTTCTGATCCTTGTTGCAGAACGAGCAACGCAGGATTTCGCCGCCGTCTCCGGTCTTCTTCACCATGCCACCCGTGGCCTTTCCCCTAGAGGTTACACCCGTTTACGGATCACGTCGTCAATAATCCCGTATTCCTTGCCCTGCTCGGCCGACATGATGTAATCGCGTTCTGTATCTTCCTGGATACGTTTGGCGTCCTGGCCGGTGTGCAGCACGAGGAGGTCGTTGATGCGCACGCGCATCCGCAGAATCTCCTTGGCCGCGATGTCGATGTCGGTCGCCTGGCCGCCAAGGCCCGACAGCCACGGCTGGTGGATGAGGATCCGGGAGTTCGGCAGCGAGAACCGTTTGCCCTTCGTCCCCGCCGACAGCAGCACCGCCGCAAACGACGCCGCCTGCCCGATGCAATAGGTCTGGACGTCGGGCCGGATGAACTGCATGGTGTCGTAGATCGCGAAGCCGGCGGTAATCGAGCCCCCCGGGCTGTTGATATACAGCAGGATGTCCTTGTCGGGATCTTCCGCCTCGAGGAACAGCATCTGCGCGATCACGAGATTGGCGATGCCGTCGTCGATGGGCGTCCCGATGAAGACAATGTTGTCCTTGAGGAGCCGCGAGAAGATGTCGTAGGCGCGCTCGCCGCGGTTGGTCTGTTCGACCACCATCGGTACGAGCTGGTTGCGGAAGTCGGGAGAGGCGGAAGTCATACGCTCGGGCAAACGATGTCTCTGTTATCGGCCGCGCGGGCCGCGTTCCTATGTCCGAGTCTACTCAAGATTGCACTCGCTTGCGTGACAGGCCGTCCCTAGAGATCCACAATCCGCGCCTGATTCATCACCAACGTCAACGCCTTCTCCCGGCGCAGCCCCGCCGCGATGCGCTCCAGCCCGCCTTCCTGCTCCAGCCGGGCCCGCACGGCCGGCACGGTCAAGCCCGAACGGGCGGAATACCGTTCGATCTCGGTGTCAAGCTCCGCCTCGCTCACGCCCACGTCCTCGCGCCGCGCCACCTCGTCGAGCACGAGCGTCGAGGCCACGGCCTCGGCCGCCGGCTCCCGCTGCCCTTCGCGGAACGCCCCCCAGTCGATCTTCGCCTTGCGCGGGTCGATACGCTGCTCGACCAATCGGTGGGCGAACTCCTCCAGGCGGCGATCCACCTCGCGGTCAACCAGCGACGCGGGCACGGGGAACGGGACGCGCGCGGCCAGCTTCTTCAGCACGTCCGCCCGCACTTGTCGGTCCGAAGCCTCGCGAGCTTCAGCCTCCAGATCCTGGCGGACCCGTGCCCGGAGCGCCTCCAACGTCTCGAATTCCCCCAAATCCTTGGCGAATTCGTCGTCCAGCGGAGGGACCACCCGCTGGCGAATGTCGTGCACCGTGACCGCGTAGGCGACCACCGTGCCCGCCAACTCCGGCACCGTATGATCATCCGGATAGTGGATCTGAAAGGCCTTGCTCGACCCGGGCGCCAAGCCAATCAGTTCCTCGTCGAAGCCGGGGGGATTCACCGCCGCCCCGATTTCAACCGGCACCCGCTGGTGACGGGTCTTCTCGCCCGCTTTCCCGTCCTTGTCGAAGCCCTGGCGCTCCAGATCCACGACGACCGTGTGCCCGGCGGCCGCCTCGCCCGACTCGACCGGTTCGAAGCGAGCCGAGCGCTGCCGCAGCTGCTCCAGCCCCTGATCGACCGCGGCGTCCTCGACCACCACCGGCGAACGCCGGGCTTCGATGGAACCGAACTCGCCCGGATCGAACGCGGGCAACACGTCGAAGGTTGCCTCGAAGGTCAGCGGCTGCCCTTCCTGCACCTTGAGGTCCCGAATGTCGGGCTCGGCAATGGGCTCGACGCCCTTTTCGGTCAACGCCTCCTCAACCGCACGGCCGACCAACTCATGGGCGACCTCGTGCAGGATCTGGCTCTTGAAACGCTGGCGGACGACTTTCGCGGGGACCTTGCCCGGACGAAAGCCCGGGAGGCGGGCAGCCTTGCCGTACTGCGTGGTGACACGCGCGATCTCGGCGTCGACCACCTCGGTGGGAATCTCCACGCTCAAGTTGCGCCGGGTTTCGCTGACGTCCACCAGCTCTGTCTTCATACTCGCGATCAGATGGGGCAGCCGCAGATCACGCAGCTTGCCATTGTCCACAGATTACACAGATTCAAGCTTGTCCGCAGATTACACAGATTACACAGATTTCCCTTACATCCAGATACTCCAGGGATAGCCACCGCCATCTACCCACCGAGATAGCCACCGCCACCTACCCACCGAGATAGCCACCGCCATCTACCCACCGAGATAACCACCGTCATCTACCCACCGAGATAGCCACCGCCACCTACCCACCGAGATAGCCACCGCCACCTACCCACCGAGATAGCCACCGCCACCTACCCACCGAGATAGCCAC
>JBQTIE010000047.1:0-1873 GCA_052389315.1 Acidobacteriota bacterium | reverse complement strand
TGCGCTCGACCGTGATCCAGGCGCTCAACGGCACCGAGCTCGGGTACGGTCCGTTCTGGTCCCCGGATGGACGGTCCGTCGGCTTTTTTGCCGACGGCCATCTCAAGCGAATCGAGGTCGTCGGGGGGGTTGTGCAAACCCTGGCCAGCGCCCCAATCGGCAGCGGCGGCTCGTGGAGCCAGGATGGCATCATTGCCTTCGCGCCGACCGCGATCGGGGCGCTCTTTCGAGTCCCCGCGGTTGGCGGCGAGGCCGCGCCCCTGACCAGGCTCAACGTCCCCGAACAAACCGGGCACCGGGCGCCTGTCTTTCTCCCCGACGGCCGCCACTTCCTGTTCTTTTCTCGCGGTGTGCCGGACTCCCGCGGCATCTACCTGGGCAACCTCGATCAGTCCGAACCGCGCCGCCTCATGGATTCGGACACGTCAGCCGTGTTCGTCCCACCCGGCCATTTCCTGTTCGTGCGCCAGGGAGTGCTGTTCGCACAAGCGTTCGATGGCACTCGCTTGCAGGTGTCGGGCGACCCCTTCGCCGTGGTCGACGGGATCGCGTTCGACGTCGGCGTGAACATCCCAGCAGTGTCCGCATCGTCCACCGGCAGCGTGGCGCTGCGCACGGGCGGCGCGAGCGGCCAGCGCCGCCTCATCTGGTTCGATCGATCTGGCCGGGCCATGGGAGCCGTAGGCGACCCCGACATCACGGCGCTGCTCAACCCGGAGATCTCGCCGGACGGCCGCTGGGTCGCGGTCAACCGCACCGTCGAGGCCCTGCAGGACATCTGGTTGATTGAGACGGATCGCGGGGTCCCGCGCCGCATCACCTTCGCGCCTGTCAGCGATCAGATACCGGTCTGGTCGCCGGACGGCGAACGGATCTACTTCGGCGCCAACCGGAAAGCGGCCTACGATCTCTACGAGAAGGACGTGACGGGTCCCGCCCCCGACCGGCCACTGTTCGAGTCCGACGAGAACAAGTTTCCCATGTCGGTGTCGCCCGACGGCCGTTACCTGCTGTTTCGCAATACGGCCCCGAACACCAACTGGGACCTGTGGGTGCTGCCGCTGAAGGCATCGGACCCGTCGGCTCGCCGTCCCTATGCGGTGGTGCAGGGCGCCTTTCAGGAGATGATGGGCGAGTTCTCGCCAGACAGCCGCTGGCTGGCCTTCCAGAGCAACGAGTCGGGACGCCATGAGGTGTTCATCCAGGGCTTTCCTGACGCGCGCGCCCGCGTGCAGGTTTCCACTCACGGCGGCGCGCAACCACGGTGGCGACGTGATGGACGGGAGATCTTCTACGTGGCGCTCGACGGGCGGTTGATGGCCGTGCCGCTCGCCATTGATGACACACACCAGTTGAGACCTGGCACCCCCTCGGCGCTCTTCATGACCCGGATGCCCGGCGGCGCCGTGCCGGCGCCTCAGAAGCAGCAGTACGCAGTCGCCCCCGACGGCCAACGGTTTCTCGTCAACACGCTGCCGGAGGAGGCGTTCGAGTTGCCGATTACCCTGATCCTCAACTGGCAGCCCTGGGTGGCGACGATACGCTGACCCAGCAGACGGGCAACCGCCAGCCGGGCGCAGCGACGCGGAGCGCCCGCCCCGGATGCGGTCGGACAGACGAGGAGCCTCGCTGCCATCGCGGCGTATAATCCACGCCGGAGGCTCCGTATGACCCGCCGCACGATGCTCGCCCTGCTCGCTGTTGTCGTCCTCTCGTCTCTCACGCTCGACGCCGGGTCGGCGCCGTTTCGCGCCAAACGCGGGATGGTGATCAGCCAGAGCGACGTCGCGTCGGACGTCGGGTTCAAGGTCATTCAGAGCGGCGGCAACGCAGTGGATGCCGCGGTCGCGACGGCCTTCGCGCTGGCGGTGAC
>JBQTIE010000046.1:0-28850 GCA_052389315.1 Acidobacteriota bacterium | reverse complement strand
GTGTTGCTGCTGTTGAACCCCCCGATGACCACCATCAGATCGAGAGGCTCCTCCTGCAGCAGCTGCAGGACGGCGTCCTGCCGATCCTGCGTCGCGCTGCAAATCGTGTCGAAGGCCTTGAAGCGCTCTGGCAGTTCCTCGGTCCCGTAGCGGTCGGCCATGGCCTGTCGGAACATCTCGCCGACGGCCACCGATTCTGAGCTGAGCATGGTGGTCTGGTTCGCGCACCCGATTCGCTGGAGGTGAACGTCGGGATCGAATCCGGCGGAGGCCGCCGGTGCAAAACGTTCAAGGAACAGCGCCCGGCGCTCGGGGCTGGGAGCGCCAGATTTCCGGATGTAGGCGGCAGCCAGCGCCGCTTCGTCGCGATCCAGCACGACCAGATAGTGTCCCTGGTCGGCGGCCTGGGACGCTGTCGCCCGCGTTTCCTCGTGCCAATACTTTCCGTGGATGACCGAGGTGAAGCCATCCCGCGCGTATCTGGTGACGTTCTTCCAGACGTTGAGCACCGACCCGCAGGTGGTGTCGACCAGCGTGCACCCGGCAGAGGTCAGGCGCGCCAGCTCGTCGACCGGCACGCCGAAGGCCGGCAGGATCACCACATCGCCGGCGCCGACGCGACCAACGTCCTCGTCGGGATCCGAGAGGAAGCGAATACCCTGCCCGCGCAGCTGCTCGTTGACGTGCGGGTTGTGGATGATTTCGCCGGTGAGGAACACCCGGCGATCCGGAAAGCGTCGGCGTGCCTGGTAGGCATAGTCTACGGCCCGATCCACGCCGTAGCAGAATCCGAACTCGCGTGCGAGCAGAATCGAGAGTCGTCCGCTGTGAAATCGATAGTCGTTGGCCTTGATCTGCTGGACGAGTTCGCTGTGGTAGCTCTGGGCCAGCAGGCCCGCGACCTCATGCTTGAGGTCAAGGCCCTTGCGGAAGATGACAGGGGGCAAACGTACCGCTATCGCCCGAAAATCGGGTCACGAAAATCGTTGGAGGTCGGCGTCAATGCGTCGAGGGCCAGCAGCGCCGAGGCACGGCGAATCTGAACAGCCGTCTCGACTTCGACCAGCAACTCGTCGTCACTGAGTGAAGGCGTCGAACCGGAAAGCCCAACGCCCAGGGCGGGCAGCCGCGAGGGGGCCAGTGCAATCACGCCCGGCGACAGGTCCGGAGCGGAGGAGCCGGGGACGACGTGAACGAACTGCCCGGCGAGCAGACCCACGATCAGCCCCGCTGCGGCAGCGACGCTGATCCAGCGCCGGCTCCGGGCCGAGCCCGGCAGCGCCACCCGGCCCCGCAACGGGAACGGCAGCACCCGAGCGAGCTCACCCAGCCGCGAGACGCGATCCAGGATTCGCTCCTGCTGTTTGACGAGAAACCGCTCGTCGAACTCCTGATCCGCATGCGCCACGAGCTCAGCGCGCAGCGCCTGCGCCGTCCCGGTCAGATGGGCCAGTTGGTCGGCGCACGCTTGGCATGACCCGACGTGCGACAGCGTCCGAGCGTGGTGCGGGTCCGGGGGCTGTCCCGCGACGGTGGCCAACACGATGAGGAGGTCCCGAGACGGGTGCTTCGAAGCACCGCTCATGAGCGGCCTCCCAGCAGGGCTCGCAACTTGCGAATCGCCCGAAACAAGTGGACGCGCACGGTGGCTTGACTCATCCCTGTGGCTGCGCTGATATCCGCCGTCGTCTGCTCGTCCAGGTACGAAAGCGTGAACACCAGGCGCTGTCGATTCGGCAGTGTGGCGAGGGCGTCAAGGACCTGATGCCATCGCTCCCGCGCGAGCAGTTGATGCTCACTCGACGGCGCGCCGCTCGCCGCCCATTCGACGCCTCGGGCATCGGTGTCCTCATCGAGCGGGCTGGCCAGCCAGCGCTGTTGACGAGCCCGGCTCTTGAGTCGGTCGAGGCACGAATTGACCAGAATCCGCATGAACCACACGTCGAATGACAGGTCCTCCCGATACTGGCCAACGTGCTGAAACACCTTGACGAAGGCGTCCTGAACCACCTCATCGGCGTCTGCCGCGTCGCGCAGGTAGTGATACGCCAGGCGCAATGCGCGGCGTTGCAACAACGCCACGAGGTCGCCGAAGCGGTCGCGCGCCGCCTCACGGTTCCCCCCCGCCAGGTGCGCCTTGACCTCGGCGGCGAGCACCGAAGTCGCGCTCGCCGTTCGCACTTCGGCACGGTCCAGAGGGCGGGCGGCGTCGTGAGGGCGACCTGTCATAAATTTACGGGGAAATCTTCCCAGGTGTTTACCGCGCAATTGTAACAGGCTGGCGCCTGTGGAGGGACGTGTTTCCGGCAGATTCAGCCCCGGGGCCGTCGCGGCACCCCTTCGGGCCTCGCGGCCGCCGGTAGTGGGTCCGCCGCTCACCTTGACTTGCCGCGAAACGAATGGGTACGATGCAAAGTTTGGATGTGGGCGACGAGCCCCGCGTCGCGGTCGAGCGAACCGGGTGATTCCCGTCCCTTCGCCCCACGACGGGTCGCTCTGCCGGCGTCAAGGAGCATACATGGCCACCGTCCCCGCGGGATCCCCGCCGAGCCTCGAGCCTCACGGCGTGAAGGCTTCGAGATCCGTGCACTGGAACCTGACCACCCCCGCCCTTTACGAACAGGCGATTCAGCGTCGTGAGGGGGTGCTAGCGACCCACGGTCCCCTTGTTTGCCGCACCGGCGCACACACCGGGCGATCGCCGAACGACAAGTTTACGGTGCGGGAGCCCTCCAGTTCCGGGCAGATCGCGTGGGGCAAGGTCAACATAGCCATCGAGCCGAGCCACTTCGAGGGCTTGAAACGCGACCTCGTCGCCCACCTCGGCGACCGAGATATTTTCGTGCAGGACCTGTACGCGGGCGCTGATCCGACCTATCGGCTGCCCGTGCGGTTCATCCATGAACTGGCCTGGCACAACCTGTTCGTGCGCAGCCTCTTTCTGGTGCCGCCGGTCGCCGATCTGGACGGTTTCGCCCCACAGTTCACGGTATTCAACGCACCCAGCTTTCGCGCCGACCCGTCCCGCCACGGCACGCGGTCGGAGGTGGCCATTCTCGTCAATCTCGGCTCGCGAGAGATCCTGATTGCCGGGACCAGCTATGCCGGCGAGAACAAGAAGTCGATTTTCAGCGTGCTCAACTATCTGCTCCCCTCGCGCGGGGTGCTCCCGATGCACTGCTCGGCCAACATCGGTCCTGAGGGAGACACTGCGTTGTTCTTCGGTCTGTCCGGCACCGGCAAGACGACCTTGTCGTCGGACCCTGCCCGCCGTTTGATCGGAGACGACGAGCATGGCTGGAGCGACACGGGCGTGTTCAATTTCGAGGGTGGGTGCTATGCAAAGATGATCCGCCTCTCAGAAGAGGCGGAGCCGCAGATCTACGCGACGACCAGACGCTTCGGGACCGTCCTGGAAAACGTGGTCGTCGACCCCCTCACCCGCGCCCTTGATTTCAACGACGGGTCGCTCACCGAGAACACGCGCGGCGCATACCCGATCGGGTTCATCGACAACGCGGTTCCCGAGGGCATGGGAGGGCAGCCCGCCAACATCGTCATGCTCACCGCCGATGCCTTCGGCGTCCTACCGCCGATCGCGCGCCTGACGGCCGACGGCGCCATGTACCACTTTCTGTCCGGGTACACGGCGAAGGTGGCTGGAACCGAGAAGGGCGTCAAGGACCCGACCGCGACGTTCAGCACGTGTTTCGGCGCGCCGTTCCTGCCCCTGAACCCCAACGTCTACGCCCGCGCGCTCGGGGACCTCATCGCGCGGCACCAAACGCGGGTGTGGCTGGTCAACACTGGATGGACCGGTGGTCCTTTCGGGGTCGGCACGCGGATGAAGATCGCACACACGCGCCGAATGATCTCCGCTGCCCTGTCGGGAGAGCTCGACGGGATCAGAATGAGCCGACACCCTATCTTCAACATCGACATGCCGACGTCGTGTCCGGGCGTGCCAGCCGAGGTGCTCGATCCGCGAACGACGTGGGCTGACAAGGCGGCCTACGACGCGCAGGCCCAGAAACTCGGACGGATGTTCGCCGAGAACTTCAAGACCTTCGAAGGCGACGTCGATTCGGCGGTCTTGGAGGCGGGGCCCACCGTCGGATGACGGCCTACGAATCCGTCATCGGCCTCGAGATCCACGCGCAGTTGCTCACCACGACGAAGGTGTTTTGCGGGTGTCCCACGGCCTTCGGCGCGGCGCCGAACACGCACGTGTGCCCCGTGTGCCTGGGATTTCCCGGCGCTCTTCCCGTCTTGAACAGGGCGGCCGTGGATATGGCGGTGCGCACGGCTCTTGCCCTTGGCTGTCAAGTGCAGTCATCGTCGGTGTTCGCCCGCAAGAACTACTTCTACCCGGACTTGCCCAAGGGCTATCAGATCTCCCAGTACGAACGTCCACTGGCCACCGGGGGAGGACTCGATCTGGTGGTGGGCGGTCAGACCTCGCGCGTGAGGCTGACCCGGATCCACATGGAGGAGGACGCGGGCAAGTCGCTTCACGAGGGATTTGGCGACTCGGACCGGCGCTCGTATCTCGACTTCAACCGAGCCGGCGTGCCGCTGGTCGAGATCGTCACCGAGCCGGATCTGCGATCGGCCGAAGGAGCCGCCGCGTTTTTCGAGAAGCTCCGCCAGTTGCTGGTCTGGCTGGGGGTCAACGACGGCAACATGGACGAGGGCAGCCTTCGATGCGACGCGAACGTGTCGGTCAGACGCGTGGGCGATGCCGCGCTGGGCACGAAGGCCGAGGTGAAGAACGTCAACTCATTCCGCTATCTGCAGAAGGCGCTGCAGTACGAGATCGAACGCCAGATCGACGTCGTCGAACACGGGGGCCGTGTCGTGCAGGAAACACGTCTCTTCGATTCGGCCCAGGGCCGGACCTATTCGATGCGGAGCAAGGAGGAAGCCCACGATTATCGGTACTTTCCCGAGCCGGACCTCCCTCCGCTCGTGATCGACCAGGCGCGCCTCGAGCAGCTCGCCTCGACACTGCCCGAGCTGCCAGACGCCCGGAAGGCCCGACTCGTCCGCGAGCATGGGCTTCCCGAATACGATGCCGATCTGCTCACGCAGACGCGTGAGCTGGCGGACTACTTCGAGAGCGTGGCTCGCAACGCCGCCAATTCGAAGGCCGCGAGCAACTGGATCATGGGGGAGGTGCTTCGGCTCATGAAGGAGCACTCCTGGACCATCGACCAGATGCCCGTGCCACCTGCTGCGTTGGCCGGGCTGATTCGACTCGTCGATCGAAACCTCATCAGCAGCACGGTGGCCAAGGATGTGTTTGGCAAGATGGTCGACTCGGGACGCTCGGCTGAAGCCATTGTCGAGGTTGAAGGGCTGGTTCAGATCGACGACCGGGAATGGTTGGCGGGCCTCGTGCGGGAGGCGATCGACGGCAACCCCGGCGCTGTCGACCAGATTCGAAAGGGCCGCAACAACGCGTTTGGTTTTCTGGTTGGAGCGGTGATGAAGGCCTCGAAGGGCAAGGCCAACCCCAAGCTGGTCAACGATCTGCTGCAGAAAGCGCTCGAGCAGGCCTAGCAGCCCCACCCGGCCGTCCCGCGGTAGGCTACTCTGGGTGGCCGTGGTTCGACCCTCCACAGGACTTGTCGTCGCCGGATACCTCGGCCTGGCGGTGGTGATCACATGGCCGCTCGCCACCTCGCTCACAAGTCATCTTGGCGCCCTGCAGGGCCCCGGCGATCCGTTCCTGAATCTCTGGATCCTCGGCTGGGGGCTTCACGCGTGGATCACCGATCCGTGGAGTGTGGCCAGCGGAGCCGTCTTCGACGCCAACATCTTTTTTCCCGCCCAGAGCACGCTGACCTACTCCGACCACTTCTTGTTGCAAGCCCTCGCGCTGGCTCCGGTCTATGCGCTCACCGGGGACGTCGTGCTCTGTTACAACCTGGTACTGATCGCGTCGCTGGCGCTCAACGGATTGGCCATGCACGGGCTGGCCAAGAGCGTCACCGGCTCGACGGTCGGTGCCTGGGTGGCCGGGCTCGGTTGGGCGGTGTGGCCGTTCCGGACGGCGCACCTGTTGCACCTTCAGCTGCAAGCGATGTACTTCATGCCCTTGGCCCTCTGGTGCCTGCACCGCGTGGTGGCCCGCAGTCGGTGGCGAGATACCGGGGCTCTCGGGACAGCGGCGGCTTTGCAAGTCATGGCCAGCGTGTACTACGGCGTCATGACGGCAGTCGTCCTCGTCGTGAGCGGGGTCGGGCTGGCGGTGGCGACGGGGCAGTGGCGCTCGCGGCGTCTCTGGTTGCGGGTCACGGCGGCAGCGCTCTTGGCCGTGGCGCTGAGTGTGCCCGTGATTCTTCCCTATGCCCGGTCCCAGCAGGCTGAAGGCTTCGGACGCACGCTCTACGAAGCTGGCCAGCACTCGGCTGCATGGCGGAGCTATGCGCAGGTTCCGGACGTCAACTGGCTGTACGGACGCACCGGGGTGCTGACGCCGGGTCCTCCGCGGCCTGGCGATCGGGACACGCGCGGGGTCGAGCATCAGCTGTTTCCAGGGTTGACGATGATGGCCCTCGCGCTGGTGGGGGCCGTCGCCAGCCTTCGCCGCGGTCGCCATCCAGTTGCGGCGAGTGGCTTGGTGCTCATCGCCGTGGGGGTGGTCCTGTCCGGGGGGCCGGAAGGCGCGCGATCGCTGTATGCCGCGCTCCACGACAACGTCTACGGGTTCCAAGCCATTCGAGCGCCGGCGCGATTCGCAGCCATCGTCATGCTCGGCGTCTCGCTCCTCGCGGCGTTGGGGGCCCGGACGGCCATGAGCCGGCTTCGCATCTCGCCGTGGGCCACGCGCCGATCGGTCGCGTTGGTCGCCGGTGTCCTGGTCGCTGCGGTGGTCGTCGAGGGCCTCAATGCGCCGTTACCGCTGGCGACCGCACCCGCCCGACAGACCGATCTGGGGCAATGGCTGGCCCGTGAGCCCTCCCGCGGTGCCGTCGTTCATCTGCCGTTGACCTTCGACACCGAGAACACGCCGCACATGGTGCGCTCGCTCGAACACCGACGGCCGATCGTCAACGGCTACAGCGGCCAGCGGCCGGCTTTCTTTGCCGGGCTGGTCGAGGCCCTGGCCGATTTCCCGGCGCCACCTGCATGGGCTGTGCTGAGGGAACTCGATGTGCGGTTCGTCGTGTTGCCGACTCCCCTCGCCGGGGCGGGCCAATCGCCCTCTCCATTGGTCGAGCGCGCGCGCTTCGCCGACGGTGTGATCTACGAGTTGCGGTGGACCGCTGAAGCCCTCGCGGCGGCGGTGAACGACACGGCAAGGGTGCGGCCGCCACCGGCGGGTCCAGTCCCGTTCGGGGCCGGCGAGATGGCCGCGTACGACGTGTTCTGGGAGGGAGGCCCCCTGAACGTCGCCGCTGGCCGGGCGACCCTCCGCGTGCTCGACGGCCCGGCGGCCCCGGCACGGTGGTCCTTCGAAGTTGTCGCCGAGACCGCGGACTGGGTGTCGCCCTTCTTCACGGCGCGCGATCGATTGACCACGACGGCCGACGACCGCCTGCTCCCGCTGCGGCACGTGCGAGAGCTCCGCGAGGGCCGTCGGCGCGTGAATCGTACCTACACCTTCGATCGCGAGGCGCTCCGCGTGACGGTCGAGGGCCCGGCTCCTCGCGAAGATGGCCCCGAGATGACCTTGCCGCTCGGTGCGGACGAGGCGCGCGACGCCATCACCGCCCTGTATTACGTGCGGACACTGCCCCTCGAACCAGGCACGGCTCTCACCGTGCCGATGCACGAGGCAGGCTCGATTATGGAGCTCGCCCTGGCGGTCGGTGAGCGTGAAGTCATCAGTCACCGAGGCCAGCCCGCCAGCGTGTTGCGGTTGGAGCCCCGTATCATGCGGCGGCTCGAACGGCGGCGACCCCTGACGATGACCCTTTGGCTGAGTACCGATGAACGACGAGTGCCGGTGCGCGTTCTCGTCGAGGCTGGGTTCGGGCGGGTGCGCCTCGAACTGATCGAGTATCAACACCAGAACCCACGGTAAACTACCCCGGTGATCGAGACCCACGGGCTGGGCAAGGTCTACGGCCGGGGCCTGTATGCGCTCAGGGACTTGTCGCTGAAGGTCGACAAGGGCGAGTTTGTGTTTCTCACCGGGCCGAGCGGGGCGGGCAAGAGCACGCTGCTGCGCCTGCTGCTGCTCCAGGAGCAGCCGACCGAGGGCACCGCATTCGTTGGGGGCCGCAACCTCGCGCGGATGACACGGCGAGAAACCCAGGCGTACCGCAGAAGTGTCGGGTTCGTCTTTCAGGACTTCAAGCTCGTGCCAACCAAGACCGTCTTCGATAATGTCAGCTTCGCCCTCCGCGTGCTGGGGACGCCCATCGAACAGCGCCGGCGGCGGACCTACCAGGTGCTCAAATGGGTGGGCCTGCAGCATCGCCTCAACGCGTACCCCCTGGACCTGTCGGGCGGAGAGCAGCAGCGAGTCGCCATCGCTCGAGCGCTCGTGAACGAGCCACAGCTGGTGCTCGCCGACGAACCCACCGGCAACCTCGATCCCGACTTGTCGCTTGAAATCATGAACCTCTTTCGCGACATCAATGCGGGAGGCACCACCGTCGTCGTCGCCACGCACGATCGCGAGCTCATCAAGTGGGTCGGAAGGCGCACCATTCACCTCGAACACGGACGGTTGCTCGAGAGCCCGGAGCCATCGGCCGCGCCGTCATGAAAGCCATCGGATACGCGTTCGAGGAGGCGTGGGTCAGTCTGCGCCGGTCGGGCCGGTCGGCCGCGATGTCAGTGGGCACCATTGCGATTGCCTTTGTGACGCTCGGCGGCTTCCTGATGGCGTCGAGCAACCTCCGCGCGCTCGTGGAGCGCTGGGCCGACGCAGCCGAGGTGTCCGTGTATCTGCTGGACACGGTCGGGGTAGACGAACGCTCGGCGCTTGTCACGGACCTCGAGCGTCGAGCAGAGGTCGCCGCGGTCGAGTATGTGTCGCGCGAAGCGGCGCTCGCGCGCTTCAAGGCGGACTTCCCGGAGCTGGCCGACATCGCCGAGGACACCAACCACCCGTTTCCGGCGTCGCTCGAGGTTCGTCTGACGCCGACCACACGATCGGCGGACGCCGCCGAAACGATCGCGAAGGAGCTGCTCGACCAGCCTGGCGTCGCGGACGTGCGCTACGATCGCCGTTGGCTGACCCGTCTGCTCGCCTTTGCCACCACCCTTCGGATTGTCGGGGTGACCATCGCGGCGGTGCTCGTGCTGGGGGCCGCATTCACAGTGGCCGCCGTGGTCCGCCTGTCTCTCCTTGCGCGTCGTGAGGAGCTCGACATCATGCAGCTGGTGGGCGCGCCGCTCTCCTACCTCCGCGGGCCGTTTGTCGTGGAGGGCTCGGTCGTGGGTGGCGTGGGCGCCCTGGTCGCGCTGCTGGCGTTGTGGGTGACCTTTACCGTCACCCGTTCGAGGCTCGTCGAGGCGGCCTCCGGGTTTGCCGCGGTCGGCCCCCCGGACTTCCTGGGCGTGCTGGACGGCGCGCTCCTCCTTCTGTCTGGCATCGTGGTGGGAGGACTGTCGGGGTTCGTGGCCTCGCGCAGTGCAGGCGGATTGGAGTGAAGTTGAATGGTTGTTCAAGGGACGATCGCCGAAGAGGCCAATTTGACGGCCTTTTCCGTTGACAGCGTCCGGGAAGCCTTCCTACACTAGACCTACGTCGGTTGATCTGAAGGGGTACTGGAACCGTATGCAGCGATTTTCGATCAATCGTGCAGGTCCGCTCCCACCGTCGTGTCTCCCATCCGTCGCTGAGTTCTACCGCGAAGAATTCGTCAAGCATCAGCGCTGCCTTCAGGAACAGCGCGAGTACTTTTCCTCTCAGGCCATTGACCGAGTAGAGTCGGCCCTCAATCGCGTCATCGCGCAGGTCGAAACGCTCTCCCGCACGGAAAACGCCGATCTCCTCGTCGCGCAACTCCTCCGGGAGTTCGACGTGGTCACCCGGCTCTCCGCCTGGTCGGACCCGAACCACGCCCACTGAGCACCTGGCGCCTCTCGAGTAAAGACGACGTGCTGGCGATTGCCCGTGGCGCCATTGACGGCGCGAGCTCGTCTCGTGCGGTGGCGAGGGCTCTCGAGTCCAGCGATCTTGGGTCGTTGGACCGTCCGGTTCACATCCTCGCCGCCGGGAAAGCCGCGGGCGCGATGGCCAGCGAGGCGGCGAGAGTCTTTGGCGATCGCGCGGCCACGATCGTGGCCGTCGGCACGCATCGGCCCAAGGCCCTGGCAGGCCAAGTGGAATGGCGCGAGGCTGGCCATCCGTTGCCCGACGAGCGAAGTGTGGCGGCGGGGGAGCGGGCGCTTGAACTGGCCGCGAGCGTCCCGCCAGAGGGACACCTCCTGCTGCTGCTCTCCGGGGGTGCATCCGCGCTGCTCGCGATGCCCGCGCCCGGCATCACGCTCGACGACAAGCGGCGTACGATCGACGGAATGATGCGCGCCGGCGCCGATATTCAGGCCCTCAACACGGTGCGCAAACACCTCTCGTCCCTCAAAGGCGGACGGCTGGCCCGTCGGTGTCGAGGTCGGACGACGACCCTGGCCCTCTCGGACGTGCTGGATGACGATGTGTCGGTGATTGGCTCGGGTCCGGGGGTCGCGGATGCGAGTACGTGGGCGGACGCTCAGCTGGCCCTGGCGATGTGGTCGTCCCACCCCCACCCGGCGGCGGTGACGGCTCGAGTCTCCGCCGGAATGGCGGGACTGCTCGAGGACACCCCGAAACCGGGATCGCCGGGGGTATCTCGCGCCGCGGGCCGCATCATCGGCTCACGCCGCGACGCGTTGATTGGAGCAAGTGATGTAGCTGCCGGCCGCGGCTACCGGGTCACGGTACTGGACCAACCCATTCATGGAGAGGCGCGTGACGCGGCTCCACGATGGCTGGGCGCGGCGCTGGCAGCGGCAGAGAGGAGCGCCGGTCGAACCTGCGTGTTGTCGGCGGGCGAGACGACTGTCCGCGTAACTGGCGCGGGGAAGGGGGGCCGGAACCAGGAGTTCGTGCTCGCCTTGGCGGAGACCGTCTCACGGCTCGGACGACGCGTCGTGATCGCCAGCATCGGCACCGATGGCATTGACGGCCCGACCGACGCCGCTGGCGCGGTGGTCGATCCCGGCACCGTCGATCGGGCCGGCGCGCTAGGCCTGGCGGCGCCTCGTGTTTACCTCGACGGGAACGACTCCTATGCGTTCTTCGAAGCGCTCGGTGACCTGGTCGATACAGGGCCCACCGACACGAATGTGGGCGACATTCAGATCATGCTCGCCGCGCCGCTGGAGGGAGAGGATTCGCGACACGTCGGCCCGGCCTAGGACGGAATCCCCGGGCTTCTCGGCGAGCGAGGCCGCGGGCCGCCGAGCCACCGAGGCGTGGTCGCTGCGCCCCGAGTACCCATCGACGGCGGCGGCCGATCACCGGCCGGGCACAGTCCGGCTTTAGAATCTCACCATGCACTCTCGCGAGGACCTGCTGCGCCAACTGCATGAGCAGGTGCCCTATCCGGCGACCGCCCGGGAACTGGTCCGTCTACTGGGCGTGCCCGCGCCGGAACGGGCGGCCTTCAGACGGCACTTGCGGTCGCTCCTGGCCGAAGGTGCGATCGTGCGGCTCCGGGGTAATCGATACGGACTGGCCGATCGCATGGACCTCGTGGTCGGCCGCCTCGAGACACATCCATCGGGGTTTGGGTTCGTCACGCCCGAGCGTCCGATCGAAGGCGCGCGAGGCGACGTCCACATTCCAGCCTCGGCGTTCAGGGACGCGGTGCATGGCGATCGCGTGGTCGTGCGCGTGGAGCGGCACGGGGACGATGGTCGCGTGGGCGGGAGCGTGGTCGAGATCCTGGAGCGACGGTCGCGGACGCTCGTTGGCCGGTTCGAACTCGACGCCGGACGGGTCGGCTTCGTCGTGTCGTTCGACCCGCGGTTCACCGCCGATGTCCACATTCCTGCCGCCGAAACGCAGGGCGCCAAACCTGGCCAGATGGTCGTGGTGGAGATCACGCGGTGGCCCACACACGGCCGCGGCCCCATCGGACGGGTCCTCGAAGTCCTTGGGCTGATTGATGAGCCTGGCGTCGACACCGAGATCATCCTGCGAAAGTACGACATCCCGGACGAGCATTCCACGGCCGCCGTGGAGGAGGCCAGGCGCCTCGGCGCCACACTCGGGGCGCAGGACCTCGCCCAGCGCACCGATTTTCGCGATCGGCCCATCGTCACGATCGACGGCGAGGACGCTCAAGACTTCGACGACGCCATCTCGATCGAGCGGCTGGCGAACGGGAACATCTGGCTCGGGGTCCACATCGCCGATGTCGCGCACTACGTGCGCGCGGGAGGGGCGCTGGACACCGACGCGTACGCGCGGGGGACCTCCGTGTATTTCCCGGAGCGGGCCGTGCACATGTTCCCGGAGGCGTTGGCTACCGGGCTCTGCAGTCTCCGGCCGTACGTCGATCGTCTCGTGCAGTCGTGCCTGATGGAACTCGACGCCCGGGGCCAGGTCGTCCGATTCGAGATCCACGACGGCGTGATTCGCAGCACCGAGCGCATGACCTACACGGCGGTCAACGCCATTCTCACCGACGGCGACCAGGACACGGCGGCTCGTTACGAGGCCCTCGTGCCCTCTTTCAGGCTGATGGAGGAGCTGTTCCACATCCTGAACCGAAGGCGCCGGCAGCGCGGCTCGATCGACTTTGACCTCCCGGAGCCGAAGGTCATCCTGGACGAAGATGGCCTGATCCAGGACATCGTTGCCCGTGACCGAAACGTGGCGCACCGGATCATCGAGGAGTTCATGCTCGTGGCCAACGAGACGGTGGCTGGCTACCTCGAGCAGCACGCGATGCCGGCGCTCTATCGCATCCACGAAGCGCCCGATCCAATCAAGGTCGCCAACTTCGAGGGCTTCGTGGACTCGCTTGGCTATGGCCTGGGCGCCCCAGCGGGAGGCATCAAACCGGTGCACTTCCAGCGACTCGTTGACCGCATTCGTGGCACACCGGAGGAACGTCCGATCGCGTTGCTGATGCTTCGGACGATGCAGAAGGCGCGGTACGACTCGATCAACGTCGGACATTTCGGCCTGGCCTCGCCGACCTACACGCATTTCACATCGCCGATCCGCCGCTATCCTGACCTCGTCGTTCATCGACTGCTGCGCGAATACCGACAGACCAATGTGTCCGACGAGCGCCGAGAGGAGCTCGAAGACGAGCTGCCCGACGCGGGGCGGCACGCCTCGGACATGGAGCAGCGGGCGCTCGAGGCCGAGCGCGAGCTGCTGCAGTGGAAGAAAGTCCGGTTCATGGCCGACAAGGTTGGCGACGTGTTCGAGGGCTACGTGACCGGGGTGGCGCCATTCGGCCTGTTCGTCGAGCTCGTTGACCATTACGTCGAAGGTCTCGTGCACGTGTCGACCATGGCTGACGACTACTACCGATACCGGGAGCCGGAGCACACGCTGACGGGGGAGGCGGCGGGCAAGACCTACCGCCTTGGCGACCGCGTCACCGTCCAGGTCGTCCGCGTGGACCTCGAGCGGAGGCAAGTCGATTTGGGGCTCGAAGATATCCTGAACGCCGTTCGGCAGGACGAGAGTCGGCGAGGAGCCAGACGTCCAAAGACGACACCCAAACGCGACCGGCGCCAGGCACCATCGGAGACTCGTCGGAACAGACGCGAAGGCCTGCGCGCCAGCAGGCAGCGCCCGGGCCGGCCCGAACGGGCCGGGCGCCGGCGGAAGCACTGACGCGGCGCGGCCACGACCCGAACCCACATGGCGCACATCGTCGTCGGCACGTCCGGGCACATCGACCACGGCAAGAGCGCGCTGGTTCAGGCCTTGACGGGCATCGACCCCGACCGCCTGAAGGAGGAAAAGGCCCGCGGCATCACCATCGAACTGGGGTTCGCGAACACCCTGCTCGAAGGCCACAACGTGGCCTTTGTGGACGTGCCCGGCCACGAGCGATTCGTAAAGACGATGCTGGCCGGGGTCGGGGGGCTGGACTGCGTCATGCTGGTGGTGGCGGCGGACGAGTCGGTGATGCCGCAGACGCGGGAACACTTCGACATCTGCCGGCTCTTGGCCGTGCGGCATGGCGTCATCGTCATCACCAAAGCAGACCTCGTCGATGACGAGACGATGCAGATCGTCGCGCTCGAAGTCCGCGACCTGGTCAAAGGCTCCTTCTTGGAAGGGTCGCCGCTCATCCCGGTGTCAGCGCGCACCGGCACGGGTCTCGATGCGTTGCGGGCGGCGCTGGCGGCGGTAGCCGCGAGGGCCGATCGGAGAGACGATCGAGGCGCGGCGCGGCTGCCCATCGACCGTGCCTTCTCGATGCAAGGCTTTGGAACAGTCGTGACGGGCACGCTGGTCTCCGGGCGGATTGCTCAGGAGGACGAACTGGCTCTGGTCCCTGGAGACCGGATGGTCCGCGTGCGCGGCGTGCAGGTCCACGGACGCAGGAGTCAGCTGGCAACAGCCGGGCAGCGGGTCGCGGTCAACCTCGGCGGCATCGAGGTTGGGGAGATTCACCGCGGCCAGTCGATCATCACACCTCGGACGCTGGCGGTCACCCGCCGTGCCGACGCCGTCGTCGACCTGCTGCCGACGGCCAAGCCGCTCAAGCACGGTGCGCGCATCAGATTTCACCAAGGTACAGCGGAGGTGCTCGGACGCGTCACGCTGGTCGGCGCATCGGTGCGCGAAGTGGAGCCTGGAGCACGGGCGCTTGTGCGACTGCGGCTCGAGGCGCCAGCGGGACTGACCCGCGGCGATCGCTTCATCCTCCGGGCGTACTCGCCGCCGGTGACCATTGCCGGCGGGTCCATTCTCGACCCCCAGCCGCCGCGCCCTGGCGTTAGGACGACTGGCGCCGAGTTGCGTTTTTCGGCGCTCGTGCCGTCCTCGGAATCGGCGAGTCACCTGACCGCGATCACTCGGATGGTCGAAGACGCCGGGCCGGGCGGTCTGCCCGTCGCCTCGCTCGTGGCGCGCGCCGGCGTACCGGCCGCTGCCACGGCTGATGCCGTCGGCGCGCTCGAGCTGCGTGGGGCCGTGCGTGCGGCAGGGGAACTGCTGGTGGCGGTCTCCGTCGTCCGTCAATTGAGCGATCGGCTGCTCGCCGTCGTGGCTGAGTATCACCGCCTTCATCCGCTCGCGGACGGGTTGCCGCGCGAAGAGGCCCGGGAGCGAGTGTTTGCGCGCGCTCATCCAACCGTGTTCGAACTGGTCTTGTCGGAACTTTCCAGGGCCGAGCGCCTCGTCGTCCGCGATCGACTAG
Organism: Acidobacteriota bacterium; assembly: GCA_052389315.1. Lineage (GTDB taxonomy): Bacteria > Acidobacteriota > Vicinamibacteria > Vicinamibacterales > UBA2999 > JACCSI01. The sequence goes on along the minus strand of JBQTIE010000046.1, from coordinate 13,506 downwards.
CCCTGCCAGGTCACCGCGTGGCGCTGTCGCCAGATGAGGACCGCGCTCGAACGGCGGTCGAGGCCGCCTATCAACGCGGCGGCCTGAAGCCTCCCGACGGCGCCGCCATCGCGGCCGAGACCCGCACGGCCCCATCTCTGGTCGAAAAAGTCACCAACTTGTTGATGCGACAGAAGCGGCTGACCCGCATCGAAAGTCTGACCTTTCATGCCGACGCGCTGGCCAGCTTGAAGGCTGACATCCAGGCGCTGAAGCAGACTGGGGTCGACGGCCGGGCGACGGTCGATGTCGCGATGTTCAAGAGCCGCTACGGCGTGACGAGAAAGTTTGCGATTCCGCTGCTGGAGTGGTTGGATCGAGAGCGCGTGACCAGGCGAGTCGGCGAGACGCGCGTCGTGCTGTAGTCCCCGTTGGGCGAGGCGATGGGGCTAGGTCTTCTTGGGCGTGCCCTCGTCGACGGTATCCTTGACTGACGACTTGAAGTTCTTGATGCCCTGTCCAATGCCCTTCCCGATTTCGGGCAGGCGGCTAGCACCGAAAATCAGCACGACAATGACCAAGATGATCAGCATCTCGGGCAGTCCGATCGGCCCAAACAAGGCGAGGACACTCATCAGAGGCTCCTTGAGGCCGCGAGGCGCAGCCCTTGGGTTGATTCTAGCACTAACCTCGACCGGGTCGGGCGCTGGACGGGACTCGCCGCCTCAGAGGCCCCTCTTCGCGGCAGGGGTGACCGAGGTCGCAGTGTACGCGACGGTCACAGGAGCGGACGGCCGGCCTGTCAAGGGCCTGGTGGCGGAAGACTTTGTCCTGCTCGAAGACGACGTACCCCAGGTCATCACGACCTTCGCCGGCGGAGAGTTTCCGGCCGCCGTCGGGCTCGCCATCGACCGGAGCTTCAGCATGCGTGGCACTCCATTGACCCTGGCCCGTACCGCCGGGCGGGCGTTCATCGGAGCGCTTCGGCCGGATGATCGGGCGATGCTCATCAGCATCAGCGGTGAGGTGGAAGTGCTGGCCCCGCTCAGCCGGGACAAGGGGCCGGTGCTCGACGCGCTGGCAGGACTGGATGCCTGGAGCACGACGTCACTGAACGATGCGCTCATCCGTGCTCTCGACCTGCTGGAACGCGAGACGGGGAGGCGCGCGGTGGTTCTGCTGTCCGACGGTGCAGATCGGTACAGCGCGGCGAGCGACGCCGACGTGGTCGCGCGGGGCCGTCGATCCGCTGTCATCGTGTATCCGGTGGCGATTGGGCCGGTGCGCCCCGCTTTCTTCGTCGAGATCGCCACGGTCACGGGGGGGCGCTCGTTTCACGTGCGCGACCCGAAGGACCTCCAACCGACGCTCCAAGCCATCGTCGCCGACCTGCGCGACCAGTACTTACTTGGCTATGCGCCCACGCGCCCGCCCGGCGATGCCGCCGAGTGGCGTGCGATCACCGTGCACGCGAAGCGCCCTGAGCTTCGCGTCCGCGCGCGCAGCGGCTATTCCATCAAATAGGACGTCCTAACCAAGAGGCCTGTCCAGCTGGAGCCCGTGGCCTTCCTGGCGCATTTTTTGCTCTTGTGGTCTGCGGCGTGACGTTCCAGAATGGAGGCGCACATCCCACTCGAGCGTATGCACGACACACCCGGTCACGGTAGCAAGCACCCGCTTGACAGGTCGTCGCACGGCTTGCACGTGCTGCTCGATCGCCCCATCGAGGTTTCCTTCCGCTTTGAACAGCCGCAGACGCGTGTGCGCTACACGGCCTCGGTCCTCGCACACATCATGATGGCGGTCATCGCGGTCGTCGTCATTCGCTATGCGCCTGACCCGCAGGTCGCGCCGCAGGACCCCAATCGCTCGCCGGATGGAATCATCTGGCTGGCCGAGCCAGGGCCAGGGGGTGGAGGCGGCGGAGGCGGCAACCAGCAGCCTGACCCGCCAAAGAAGGTGGAATTGCCGGGGAAGGAAAAGATCACGGTACCGGTGGTGCGCCCGCCAGACCCGGTGCCGGAGCCGCTGAAGCCAGAGCCGCCCCCGCTCGAGCCCCTGACGATTCCCGCCAAGACGCTGGCGAGCGCGGAGATGGTGCTGCCGGGTGCGATTCTCAGCGAATCCGCCTCGACCACGTCGCAAGGGACCGGCACGGGCGGCGGAGGGGGCTCAGGCACAGGGACGGGCAGCGGATCTGGACAGGGTTCCGGCCTCGGACCGGGCTACGGTGGCGGAACCGGTGGGGGAGCCTATCGACCTGGCAGCGGTGTGACCAACCCGGTCTTGCTTCGGGAAGTCAAGCCTCAGTACACCTCCGACGCGATGCGCGCCAAGGTGCAGGGCGCGGTTTGGCTGGAGTGCATCGTCTTGCCCGATGGCGCGGTCGGCGATGTGAAGGTCATTCGCTCGCTCGACCCGACGTTTGGGTTGGATCAAGAAGCTATCAAGGCCGCCCGCCAATGGAAGTTCCGGCCCGGGACACGCTTGGGAGAACCGGTGCCGGTCATCATCACGATCGAGCTCACGTTCACACTGCGGTAACGCTTTTGCTCGCCTCTCGCAGCCAGCCGCGGTATCTTCCCGCGATGGCCCGGCTCATTGTCCGGCTCGGTCTGGTCGCCTCGCTCGCGGTGTCCGCGGGGCTTGCGCCAGCGTCCGAGCGAATGGCTGGACAGGATGGGCCGGGAGGCGCGCCGCGCGTCGCTGAGCGGCTGCGCGTGAAGGTGCTCCGCAGCTACCCCCACGATCGGGCGGCCTTTACCCAAGGTCTTGTCCTGGACGGCGGGCGCTTGTACGAGAGCACGGGCCTTGTCGGCCGCTCGAGCCTCCGAGAAGTCGAGGTGGAGTCCGGGCGTGTGATTCGCAGGGTCGAAGTCGCGCCGCCGATTTTCGCCGAGGGCCTCGCCCTGGTCGGCGGGCGGCTCATTCAGCTCACTTGGCAGAATGGCCTGGCTCTGCAGTACGACCGGCGAACGTTCGCCCGTCAGGGTGAATTCTCCTACCGGGGTGAAGGTTGGGGACTTTGTCACAACGGACGCGAGCTGGTCATGAGCGACGGGACGGCACTGCTGACCTTCCGGCGCACGACAGACTTCGGTGTGGTCCGGACGCTGAGAGTCACGCTGGACGGATCACCGCTCGACCAGCTCAACGAGCTCGAGTGCGTGGGGGAAAGCATCTACGCCAACGTCTGGATGCGGGATCTGATCGTGCGGGTGCACGCGGCGACCGGGCGGGTCACGGAGCGGATCGAAGCGCCCAATCTGCTGTCGCCGATCGAACGACAAGGCGTGGACGTGCTCAACGGCATCGCCTACGATGCGGCGGACCAGACGTTCCTGATCACGGGCAAGCTGTGGCCGAGACTCTTTCGGGTGCAGTTTGTAAGGGCCACACCCTAGACGCGACAGCGCGCGGCGAGGCCTCCAGGAGAAGGCAGGCCAGGGGACGGAACCTGGGCGCACCCGGGCTGGTGAAAAAAAAGAGCCCGGTGGGCTGTCCCACCGGGCTCGGTTGTCGGGTCGCCTGTCGAGCGACTCAGTACATGCCGCCCATGCCGCCGCCGGGCATGGCAGGACCTTCCTTCTTCTCCTCCGGGATCTCGCAGACCAGCGCCTCGGTCGTCAGCAGCAGAGACGCGATGGACGAGGCGTTCTGCAACGCGCTGCGCACCACCTTCGCCGGGTCGATGACCCCCGCCTTCACCAGGTCCTCATAGGTGTCGGTCGCCGCATTGAACCCCTCATCGGCCGACTTGGCTTCTCGCACGCGCGAGACGACGATCGAGCCCTCGGCGCCGGCGTTGCTCGCAATCCAGCGCATGGGCTCTTCGAGGGCGCGCCGCACGATCTGGACGCCGACCTGCTGGTCGCCGACCAGCTTCAGCTTGTCGAGCGCGTTGCCGGCGCGTAGCAGCGCGACCCCGCCGCCGGGCACGATCCCCTCTTCCACGGCAGCCTTGGTGGCGTGCATCGCATCTTCGACGCGTGCCTTCTTCTCCTTCATTTCGGTCTCGGTGGCTGCGCCGACCTTGATCACGGCCACGCCGCCGACGAGCTTCGCGAGCCGTTCCTGGAGCTTCTCGCGATCGTAGTCCGACGTCGTTTCCTCGACCTGCACGCGAATCTGCTTCACGCGGCCCTCGATGTCGCGGGCGTTGCCGCCGCCCTCGACGATGGTCGTGTTGTCCTTGTCGATGGTCACCTTCTTGGCCTTGCCGAGGTCGTCCATCTTGATGTTCTCGAGCTTGATGCCGAGATCTTCGGTGATGGCGCGACCGCCGCTCAGCGTCGCGATGTCCTCGAGCATGGCCTTCCGGCGATCCCCGAACCCCGGGGCCTTGACCGCCGCAGCCTGGAGCGTGCCGCGGAGCTTGTTGACGACCAAGGTCGCGAGCGCTTCGCCCTCGACGTCCTCGGCGATGATGAGCAGCGGTCGGCTCATGCGGGCGACCTGCTCGAGCACCGGCAGGAGATCCTTCATCGACGAAATCTTCTTCTCGTGAATCAGGATCACCGGGTTTTCCAGCACGCATTCCATGCGCTCGGGGTCGGTGACGAAATACGGCGAGAGATAGCCGCGGTCGAACTGCATGCCCTCGACCACGTCGAGCGTCGTCTCGAGGGTTTTGGCCTCTTCGACCGTGATCACGCCGTCCTTGCCGACCTTGTCCATCGCTTCCGCGATGATCTTGCCGATGGTCTCGTCGCTGTTGGCGGAAATCGTGCCCACCTGGGCGATCATGTGGCCTTTGACGTCGCGCTTCATCTTCTTGATCTCGTCGACCACCGCCTCGACCGCCTTTTCGATCCCGCGCTTGAGTTCCATCGGGTTGGCGCCCGCCACGACGTTCTTGGCACCTTCACGATAGATGGCTTGCGCGAGCACGGTCGCGGTGGTCGTCCCGTCGCCCGCCGTATCGGAGGTCTTGCTCGCGACTTCGCGCACCATTTGCGCGCCCATGTTCTCGAGCGGGTCCTTGAGGTCGATCTCCTTCGCCACCGTGACACCGTCCTTGGTGATCGTGGGCGACCCGAACTTCTTGTCGAGGACGACATTGCGGCCCTTGGGGCCAAGTGTGACCTTCACGGCGTCGGCCAATTGATTGACGCCACGAAGAATCGCCTGGCGAGACTGCTCGCCGTAAATGATCTGCTTCGCCATTGCTGTGGGTCTCCTACTTCGTGACGACGGCGAGGACTTCGTCCTCCCGCATGATCAGGTATTCGTTGCCGTCGACTTTGATCTCCTGGCCGGAATACTTGCCGAACAGGATCGTGTCGCCGTCCTTGACATCCAGCGGGATGCGTTTGCCGTCCTTGTCGGACTTGCCGGCGCCCACGGCGATGACTTTTCCCTGCTGGGGCTTTTCTTTGGCGCTATCGGGGATGATGATGCCCCCGACTTTTTGCTCGGCCTCCTCGAGGCGTTCCACGAGGATTCGGTCATGTAGCGGTCTCAGTGCCATAGCTGATGCACTCCAAGTACGCTCTGGGGTTAGGCGAACGTGAACGGGTGAACGGATTAGTGCTGCCCGGTCTCCGGATCCGGCCTCGCGCACGCACTTCGCGGAGGCGATCGCTAGCAGTCGGAGCTACCGGCGGCTAGCAGTCAACGCGGGCGACTGCTAATTCTATGGAGACGCCCAACCAGTGTCAAGCCCCCCGGACAGTCTGTCCCCGGACAGTCCCCGGGACACGCCCCGGAGCGACCGCGCTCTCACCGGGACCGCCGAATCTTCAAGTCGTGCATCTTCCGGGTGAGGGTGTTGCGGTGGATACCCAGGGCGCGGGCGGCCTTCCCGAGGTTGCCGTCATGGCGGCTCACGACCCGCGCGATGAAGCGCTTCTCGAACTCGCGCTGGGCATCGTCGAAGTCGATGCCGTGCTCGACCATTTGCGCCACGAGTTGCTCGAGCAGCTCACGCACGGGCCGGCTCCATGGTCTGCCCGGTCAGCCGCTCGAAGGCTTCGACGTATTTCGCTCGAGTTCGTCTGACGACGTCGTCGGGGAGAGAGGGCACCGGGGGCTGCTTGTTCCAGTGAATGGACTCGAGGTAGTCGCGAACGTATTGCTTGTCGAAGCTGGGTTGCGGCCCGCCAGGACGGTACTGATCCGCGGGCCAGTACCGCGACGAGTCGGGGGTCAGCACCTCGTCGATCAGGATCACCGCGCCGTCCGCGGTCAGGCCGAACTCGAACTTCGTGTCCGCGAGGATGATCCCGCACGACTGAGCGTGGTTGACGCCGTGTGTGTACAGCGCGAGCGTCAGGCGCTTGAGCCGGCCGAGCAGCTCCGCGCCGATCAAGCCGGCGGCGTCCGGCTCGGAGATGTTTTGATCGTGCCCGGATTCCGCCTTCGTGGCCGGGGTGAACAGTGGAGCGGGAAGCCGGTCGGCCTCCGCGAGCCCCGGCGGCAGCGTGAGACCGCAGACCTCCCCCGTCGCCTGATAATCCTTCCAGCCAGAGCCGGAGAGAAACCCTCGTGCGACGCACTCGATGGGAATCGGCGTGGTCCGCCGGACGAGCATCGACCGCCCGTCGAGCAGATCGCGGCAATCCTGCGCGGCAGCGGGAAACTGCGTGACGTCGGTGGTGATGACGTGGTTGTCCACGATCGAGCCCGTTCTCGAGAACCAGAACGCCGACAACTGCGTCAGGACACGCCCCTTGTCGGGGATGCCCGATCCAAGGACGTAGTCGAAGGCCGAGATGCGATCGGTGGCGACCATGAGCAGCGCATCGCCGCAGTCGTAGAGGTCGCGGACCTTGCCTCGCCTGAGGAGTTTCAGGCCCGGCAGGGACGTGTCGAGGAGCGGGGTGGTCACGAGGCGAAACAGGTTACCTCATGTAGACTGAAGCCGAGTTGCGCGCCATTCTTCGCCCCGTCTTGGTGGCCGGCCTTGCGCTGACCCTGTTGGGGCTGTTCTTTCGCAACGCTGACCTCGCCAGGGTCTGGCAGGAAATGCAGGCCGCGCGGGTCGACCTGCTGGTGCTCAGCGTCGCGTTGACGGCCACGACGTATTTCGTCCGGGCCGAACGCTGGCAGTACCTGCTGGAGCCGTTGGGGAAGACGCGCTTCTGGGTCGCGTTCCGGACGACGGTCATCGGGTTTGCGGTGTCGTTTGTCCTGCCTGCTCGAGCGGGCGAGGTGCTGCGGCCTTACTTGCTGGCGCGGACGGAGGGCATTTCGGCGACGGCCACCTTTGCCACGATCATCGTGGAGCGGATGCTCGACCTGGTGGCCGTCCTGGCGCTGCTCGGCGCGTTCTTCGTCGCCTTCGCCGGGGACACGGCGGCGTCGGCGCCGGGACTGTACCGCGCCGTGGCTTTGGGCGGGCTGTTGATGGCCCCATTGGGCTTCGGCGTGCTGGCGGCCATGTTCGCCGTGGCGGGCCATCCCGAGCGTGTGCACGGCCTGATGATGCGTGCCGAGCGCGTGTTGCCCGCACGGTTGGCTCACGCGGTGGCCGGCTTCACCCGCACCTTCGCGCAGGGGTTGGCGGTGGTGAGGCGGCCGTCCAGGCTGGTGTTGGCTTCGGCGTGGTCTTTGGTGCTCTGGCTGGTGATCGCCTTGCAGGTCTGGGTGATCGCCGTCGCCTTCGGCATCCGCTTCCCGTTCAGTGGAGCGTTCTTGATTATGGCGATGCTCGTCGTTGGCGTCTCGATTCCGACGCCGGGCGGCGTGGGTGGGACCCACGAAGCATTCCGCCTGGGCGTCACGTCGTTCTACGGGGCGGACAACGATGCCGCGATCGGCGCGGCCATTCTGCAGCACGCGGTGAACTTCGCCCCGGTGACGCTGCTTGGTCTCTGGTTTCTCGCGCGGGACGGGCTGTCGATGGCGCGTCTGCGCGAGATGGCGAGCCAGGGACGGCCGTCGAGCGGGGAACCCGCCTCAGGTGAGGTGCCGTCGTGAAGTGTCCGTATTGCGCTCATCTCGTCGACAAGGTCGTGGACTCGCGCGAGAAGAAAGACGGCAGCGAGATCCGGCGGCGCCGGCAGTGCCTGAACGCCGACTGTCAAAAGCGCTTCACCAGCTACGAGCGCATTGAAGACATCCCTTACATGGTCGTGAAGAAGGACGGCAGCCGCGAGCGCTTCGAGCGGCAGAAGGTCATTGCCGGCCTGCTCAAGGCGTGCGAAAAGCGTCCGGTCAGCGTGGCGGCGATCGAAGATGTCGCAGACCGCGTGGAGGGAATGCTCCAAGAGCGCCCCGAGAAGGAGATCGGGACGGCGGAGGTCGGTGCGTTCGTGATGCAAGAGCTCAAGCGGCTCGACAAGGTCGCCTACGTCCGCTTCGCGTCCGTGTACCGGCACTTCCGCGACATCGGCGAGTTCATGACCGAGCTCAAAGAGCTGTTGAATGCCAAGGAATGAGGGAGGCGGGAGTCGGCGTCCCTTTCGAGACAACCCGCGGCTGATTCTGGCCGGAATCGGCGTGCTGGTGGCGGTCTTGGCGGGCATTCTGGTTCTGGCCGACCGCACCTCCAGGCTGTCGCCCGATTTCCTCACCGAGGTCGTGCTCTACGCCCTGTCCGCGACCAACGTGATGATGCTGCTCGCGCTAGGGTTCGTCCTGGCGCGGAACCTGATCAAGCTGTTCGTCGAGCGTCGGCGCGCCATTCCGTTTGTCCGCTTTCGCACGAAGCTCGTGCTGATTATGGTCGGGATGACCGTGGTCCCGGCCGTGCTGGTGCTGATCGTCGGCAGCAACGTGGTCTTGCGTGCCGTGGATCAGTGGTTCAATGAACCGGTGGACGAAGTCTTGTCCTCGGCCAACCAGCTGGCCTCGGACTACTACCGGGACCGGCAGCAGGCGGTCACCGACGTGGTCGCCCGCCTGGCGGCGGGCCTGGCCGGCACCGATCTGGCGTCGCCGGACGTTCGCGTGGTGCGCGATCAACTCACGCGGCAGGTGGCGGATCGGCGCGTGGACGTCCTGCAGCTCTATCGCATCGTCCGGTTGCCGACGGGCGAGGCAGACGTGGTGCCTGTGGTCGATGTCGCCGCGCCGGCCATGCCGCAGGCGTGGCCGCGGGCGTCGGCCGATCGGCTCGCCGCGCGCGTCGCGGCCGGGGCCGAAACGGAAACGTGGATTCTCGAACAGGTCAGCGGTGGCGGCGATCTGATGCGCGCGGCCAGCGTGATCCGGAATGCGGCCGGCCACGAGATTGGCGTCGTCGTGGCCAGCGACTACCTGTCCGGCGGTCTGGCGGAGCGCTCGCGGCGAATGACGAGAGCGTACGAGGACTACACGCAGCTGCGCGTGCTCCGCCAGCCATTGGCGGGCGTCTATCTGTCGTTCTTCCTCATGGTCACCTTGCTCATTCTCGTGAGCTCGACCTGGATGGGGTTTTATCTCGCCAAGCGGATCACGCGCCCGGTCCAGATGCTGTCGGTGGCGGCCCGTGAGATCGGACAGGGCCGCTACGATCAGCACATCGAGCACGTGTCGACCGACGAATTCGGGTCGATGATCGAATCGTTCAACACCATGGCGTCCGAGCTGGCGTCGAGCCGCCGGGGGCTGGAACGGGCGGCCGTGGATCTCGAGCGCAAGAACCTCGAGGTCGATACACGCCGCCGGTACATCGAGACGATTCTCGAGCGTGTCGCCACCGGCGTCGTCTCCATCGATCCGTCAGGACGGATCGGCACGGTCAACGCCGCTGCCATGCGACTGCTCGACGTGGATTTGTCGGTGGTCGGCCAGGCGGCGGTCGATGTGTTCAACCGCAACGACCTTCGCCCGATCAATGCGGTGCTCGATCAGGTGGCACGTTCACGGTCGGATGCCTTTGCCCAGGAAGTCGCCATCGTGCGTGACGGGCGCGAACTGCACGTGACGGCCGCCGCCACCCGACTCACCTCCTCCAACGACGTGTTCGAGGGTACGGTCCTGGTCGTCGACGACGTCACGCCGCTGGTGCGCACACAGAAGGTCGCTGCCTGGCGGGAGGTCGCCAGACGCCTCGCCCACGAAATCAAGAATCCCCTGACGCCGATCCAGCTGTCCGCCGAGCGCATGCGCCGCAAGCTCTCCGCGCTCGACCCTCCCTTGAGCGATCTCGTCCAGGAGTGCACCACGACCATCGTGGCCGAAGTGGAGTCTCTGAAGAGCCTCGTGGACGAATTCTCGCAGTTTGCGCGCATGCCGGCGCCGCGCGCGATCCCGACCGATCTCAACCACTTTCTGTCGGACGCCATCGCGCTGTACGACGGGTTGTTCACCGACGTCCATCTGGAGCGCCGTTTTTCGACCCCGCTGCCGCAGGTACGGGTCGATCCGGAGCAGATGCGCCGCGTGATCATCAACCTGGTCGACAACGCCATCGAGGCGACCGACCGGCACGGGACGATTGTCATCGAGACGGCGCACGAGTCGTCGGCGAGTGTCGTGCGGGTCGTGGTCGCCGACGACGGGCCCGGGATTCCTTCCAGCGAGCGGGAAAAGCTGTTCCTGCCGTACTACTCGACCAAGGGACGAGGCAGCGGCCTGGGCCTGGCCATCGTCCGTCGGATTGTCGCCGAGCACGGCGGCAGCATCGACGTGGCCGACAACGCGCCGCGCGGCACACGGTTTACGATCGAGCTGCCTGCATGACGGAGGAGTCGTGTGAGGCCATTGCCGGGGCCGGCTCTCGACGGCGGTCAGCGGGAGCGCGGGAGGGTGAGCCTGTGGGACGGGATCGATGCCGACCATCCTGATCGTCGACGACGAGCCGCGCGTGCGCTCCTCGCTCACGGGGGTGCTTCGAGACGAGGGTTTCGACGTGGACTCGGTCGCGACCGGCGAGGAGTGCCTGGAGAGGGCGGCGCAGTCGTCCTTCGACGTGATCGTCCTGGATGTGTGGCTTCCCGGCGTTGACGGCCTGGTGACGCTGCAGCGGCTCCGCGAGCGCCGAGTGGATGCACAGGTTGTGATGATCTCCGGCCACGGCAACATCGAGTCGGCTGTGCGTGCGATCAAGATGGGGGCCTTCGACTTCGTCGAAAAGCCGTTGTCGCTGGAGAAGACCGTGCTGGTGGTCCGCAATGCCCTTCGCCAGAGGGACCTCGAAGCCGAGAACCGGGCGCTTCGCGCGCGCGTGGATCGCCAGCACACGATGGTGGGTGAGAGCTTCGCGATGCACCGGCTGCGAGAGCAGGTCGAGGTCGCCGCACCGACCAATGGCCGGGTCCTGATCTACGGCGAGAACGGCACCGGCAAGGAGCTGGTCGCGCGCATGGTGCACCAGTTGAGCCGCCGGCGGTCCGGGCCGTTCGTCGAAGTCAACTGCGCGGCCATCCCCGAAGAGCTCATCGAATCGGAGTTGTTCGGCCACATGAAGGGCGCTTTCACCGGGGCCGTCGCCGACAAGCCAGGACGCTTCGAGCAGGCGAACACGGGCACGATCTTTCTCGACGAAATCGGCGACATGAGCCTGAAGACGCAGGCCAAGGTGCTCCGCGTTCTTCAAGAGCAGGTCATGGAGCGCGTGGGTGGCACTCAGCGCATTCGCGTGGACGTGCGGATCATCGCCGCCACCAACAAGGAACTGCCGGCTGAGATTCGCGCCGGGCGCTTTCGCGAGGATCTGTACTTTCGGCTGAACGTGATTCCGATCTTCGTCCCGCCGCTGCGTGACCGCCGGGAGGACATCCCGGTGCTGGCCGAGCACTTCACGGCGCTGATGGCCACCGAGTACGGCCGCCGGCCGAAGCGCCTCGCGCCGGAAGCCCACGCACGGCTCCAGCACTACCCGTGGCCAGGCAACGTGCGTGAGCTGCGCAACGTCATCGAGCGGCTGATGATCATGGTTCCCGGAGAGACGATTACCGCCCAGGACCTGGCCTTTCTGGGCCATGACGAGATTCGCGTGACCCCTGCCGCGCAACAGCCGGGGGCTCCGCTGGCCGAGGCCCGTGAGCGCTTCGAGCGTGAGTACATCCTTCAGGCGCTGGCATCTCAGCAGGGCAACATCTCCCGTACCGCCGACGTGCTGGGGGTCGAGCGCAGCAACCTCTACAAGAAGATGAAGGCGTTCGGGATCGCCCCGTCCCGCGACTGACCCGGAACTCACACGCCGTGCGTCACTCGGTTCCGCGCAGCTTCGTTTCGAGGATTTGCTGCGGACCGAGTTCGCCCAACTGCAGGTAGAAGGCGGCCGTGTCGAGAATCGCCGCCGACGGCACCAGGCCGACGATCTCGCTCTCGAGCACCGACACCCCGTAGCGTGCGGCTTCGCGCTTGACGGCTTCGAACACGCGGAAGATCGGCGTCTTCGCGTAGTTGGTGAGATTCATCGACACCTGCACGACACCGCGATCGTCGAGCGCCACGCCCATGGCCTTCACGAACCGAAAGCCCCCGCTGCTCATTCGCACGGCCGCCGCGATGTTCTTCGCGACGTCGAGCCGGTCGGTCGCCAGGTTGATGTTGAAGGCGATGAGCGGCATGCGCGCACCGATGACCGTCGCACCCGCCGAGGGGTGGGGCGTGGCGGGTCCGAAGTCGGGGGTCCATGACGGCTCCCGCATCTTCGCGGCGAGGCCCTCGAACTCGCCCCGGCGGATGTCTTCGAGGTTGCGGCGCGCCGGCGTCGTAGCCGCCTCCTCGTACAGGTAAACAGGCAAGGTGAACCGCGTGGCGACCTCGGAGGCGACTTCTCGGGCGAGGGCGACGCAGCTCTCCATCGTCGCGTCCTCAATGGGCACGAACGGGCAGACGTCCACGGCGCCGAGCCGGGGATGCTCGCCGCGATGCGTCCGCAGGTCGATCGAGGCCAGCGCGCTCTCGTAGACGCGGAGCACCGCTTCGGTGAGCGGGCCCCGATCACCGGCCAGCGTCAGCACCGAGCGGTGATGAGCCGCGTCAGACTGCACGTCCAACACGCGTACGCCAGTCACGCCGCGCGCGGCATCGGCCACGCCCTGCACGACCTCGGGCCGGCGCCCTTCGCTGATATTCGGGATGCATTCGATGACGGCCATCGCCCGACATTGTACGGCGCAATCACGTCGTCTGACGGCCCGACCGTGTGAGCCCCTGGGCCAGTCGCCCGACGCTCGTGCGTCCGATCGAGCTGGTGCAGCCCGCGTGCGTCCCCAGCCGGGCGCAACGTGCAGGATTGTGCCGCCGCAGGCGGAAGCACGACTGCCTCGCCGGCCCACTTGGGACCCGGCCGGGGTGACGGCTCAATCCACGGTGACGAACGACTCATAACGCGCTACATTGGTGTCCTGGCCCTCGAAGGGTCTTGTCAGGCGTCTCTGGCTCGACGAGGGCGCGGGGGCTCTCGTCATGGAGGATTGGCTCATGGCTACTTGGTTTGTTCGGGCGGGTCTCGCTATCGTGATCGCAGGCTGCGCCGCCGTGTCGTCGTGGGCGCAACCCGCACAGACGGGGACGATCAGCGGTGTCATTTCGGATGCCACGGCCGCCATGCTGCCTGGGGTGACCGTCACGCTCACCAGCGAAGAGCGTGGCTTCTCACGATCGACCGTCACGGATTCGGTGGGCCGCTTTGTCTTCCCGGCTGTG
>JBQTIE010000045.1:0-24150 GCA_052389315.1 Acidobacteriota bacterium | reverse complement strand
ACACGACGAACAGCGTGAGGAAGAGCAGCGTGCGGAGCCACTGGTCGCTCGAGTAGTAGCGATCGGCCCACGCCAACAGCGTGATTAGCGTGAGCACGTAGCTGACGGCGTTCAGCGCAATCCACGCATGCCTCAGCGCGAGCCCCAGGGCGCCGGCGACGAGCAGGGCCGTGTAGGTGAAGAGGGTCAACTGTTGGTTTTCCGTGCCGCCGACCAGGAACGGGGTGAGGAAGCCGCCGGCCAGCGCGATGAGCGCCAGCGATTGCGCGCGAAGACGATCGGCCAGCGCGGCCGCGCCCACCGTCGCGATCGCCATGAGGGCGAATGCCGTCCCTCGCCCGATCAGGCTGTAGAAGGCCAGCGCGCCGTAGGTCGCCAGGTAAAGGATCACGAAACCCGCGCCGGCCAATGCCTGCCCGAATGCCGCCAGCCCCCTGGCCGCCAGCCTGACGCCGCCGATGATCAGCCCCAGCCCCGCCACGCCGCCCAATAGCACACGGGCGGTTTCGTTGACCCACGCGTTGTCGAAGGCGTACTTGAGAAAGAAGCTGACGCCCAGCAGCAGAATCACGATGCCGACGTAGAGGAGCCCACGCCCGCCGACGAGAGACTCGAAATCGCGGGTTCTGGCGACTGCGGGTGCGGCCGGCGCAGTGTGGGCGCCGGGGGTGGCTGGTGTCACAGGTACGGCAGCTGCCGTGGGTGCGACAGATGAAGCAGGTATGGTGGGGATGCCGGGTGCGACAGGTGCGGCCTCTGCCGTCGCAGCGCCGGGTGCGGCAGGCGCGACGGGCGCACCCGGCGCGGACGCCGTCGCCGGCCCCGCCGCGCGCGCTTCAAGCCGCCGGACTCTCTGGGCCAGCTCCCGAACGTCGCCCGACAAGCGGCTCATCCTGAGAAGCGTCACCACCGGCAGGAGCACGACGAACAGGCCCAGCAGGAACAACGCGAGGCCGATCAGTTCAGCCACAGCCAGAGTGTATCCTCGTCCCATGCTGCAGAGAGCGCTATACTCGCGCGGCATGAGACGATTTGCGGCCTCCACGCTGCTGACCGTGGTCGCCAGCGGCGTCTGGGCACAGCCGGAGGCCCCGCGGCAGACGCAGGAAGACGACTACACCCGCTACGAACTGCTGGCACCCGACTCCGCACGATTTCGAATCTATTACGAGGTCACGGCCACCACGGCGGGCGCGAAGTACTTTTTCAACACGATCCGCCGTGGCAGCGTCGCCACCGACGAACGCGTCGCCGACCTGTCGACGGGCCAGCCGCTCGAGTGGGAAGTCGTCAGCGGCAAAGAGGCGAGAACGACCGGCCACCCCGACGCCGATCCCGACACCGACTACATCAAGGTGCATCTCTCCCGGCCGGTACCGCAGGGTGGGGAAGTGCGCCTGCTCATCGACAAGACCTACACCGATGCCAAGAGCTACTACCGCGACGGTGACGCGATTGTTTTCGATCGCTCGCTCGGCATCCGCCGAAACGCCGTCGTCCTGCCGCCCGGGTACCGGCTCGTGAGCTGCAACGTACCCTCACAAATCATCCCGACCTCGGACGGGCGAGTGCAGGTGAGCTTCATGAACCCAGGTCCTGCGGCAGCGCCGCTCGTGATTCGGGCGATGCCGGGCCTGGCACCGTTTACGCCGGCACTGTCCGGCACACGCGGCCCGGCGTCGCTGACGAGTCTGGCGTCAGAGGCCGTGCGCCTCGGAGAACGCGCGCATCAGGATCGGGAGATCGTGTACTTCCTCAACGATCCGGCGACCAGCTCGTTCTCGCTCTATCACGATTACACGGAGTCGCGCTCCGGCGTGCGGCACTACTTCAACGTGGTCCGAGCGGGCAGCCGCGTGTCGAATCCCTCCGCCAGGAGCCTCGATACGGGAGAAGCCCTGAAGGTCGAGACCCTCACGGGCGCGCAGATGACGGCACGCGCCTTGGATCCGGGTGAGCCGATCGCCGTGGACGGCGAGGTTGTCGTGGTCTCGTTCGACCCAGTCCGGCCCGGGCACTCCACGCGCCTGCGCATCGCGGAGACCTACACAGACCCGACCCGTTATCGCGTCGATGGAGAGGAGCTGGTCTGGGACCGGGCTTTTGGACGACCTCGCAACACGGTGGTGCTCCCAGCGGGATGGACGGTGGTGGCCAACGCCATTCCGGCCACGATCGGCGAAGACACAGAAGGGCGGCAGCGCCTGTATTTCGAGAACGCACGACCCGATGAGATCCAGACGCTGATCAGGGCGCGCCGGATTCGATGAGGGCCGATAGGGCCGCCGAGATGGCGCGAGGGAATCCGGTCCCTTGACGGCGTGCCTGACACCCGACGAGACGGCATGTCGCGGCGTCCGGTGCGTCGGCGCCGCGACGCTGAACCCCTGGCCGCGGTCGTTCGATCGTCAGTCAGGTCCGCCGACCAGCATCAGCAGCAGCGCTTTCTGTGCGTGCAGGCGGTTCTCCGCCTGATCGAAGACGACGGAGATGGCTGACTCGATGACTTCGTCGGTGACTTCCTCGCCGCGGTGCGCGGGGAGGCAATGCATGAAGATGGCGCCAGGGTTGGCACGCGCCATCAACGCCTCATTCACCTGGTAGCGCGCGAAATCCTTCTTGCGCTCGGCGTATTCGACCTCTTTGCCCATCGAGGTCCAGACGTCGGTGTAGACGGCGTCGGCGCCGTCCACCGCCTTCCTGGGGTCGGTGAACTGCACCAGATCCGCTCCCTTGGCGGCGACGCGTGCGGCCTCGAGGACGACGTCATTCGGCAGCTCGTAGCCCTTCGGCGTCGCCACGCGCACGCTGATCCCCAGCATCACGGAGGCATGCACCATCGACGTCGCCACGTTGTTGCCATCCCCGACGAACGCAATCGTCTTCCCCTCCAAGGTGCCCCAGAGCTCCGAGAGCGTCTGCACGTCGGCCAGGGCCTGACACGGGTGTTGCTCATCTGACAACGCGTTGATGACGTGCAGCCGCTTGGTGGTGGCGCCGATCTGGACGAGTCGGTCCTGGCTGAACGTGCGGATCACCACGGCATCGACCCAGCGCTCGAGGTTGCGCGCGACGTCATGGATCGGTTCACGGTCGGCGTGCATGACGTCCGCCGGAATCTCGACCATGTCGCCCCCAAGCTCCCGCACGCCGATCGTGAAGGTGACGCGCGTGCGCAGCGACGGTTTTTCGAAGAGCAGCCCGATGTGACGGCCGTCGAGCGCATGGCCCGTCGGGGCGCGCAGGCCCATGGGCCGCTCGCGCTTCAGCCGAGTGGCCAGCGCAATGGCCTGGGTCAGCTCGTCCTGGGAGAAGTCGAGAATCGACAGGAAGTCCTTGCAGCGGACCCGGGGAATCTCGTCGAACGCTCGCATCGAGGCTCCCATGGTCAGGTCCGGTATTCCGCGTTGATCCGCACGTACTCGGCCGACAGATCGCACGTGAACATGGTGGCGCGCGACGTGCCTCCCGCGCCCACGTTGACCTCGATGTCGAGCTCACGGCCCTGGAGATAGGTGGCCGCCTGCGGGGCCAGGTGGTCGTGGGGCTGGCCATGGCTGAAGAGCACGAGGGGTCCAATTCGCACCATGGCTTCGTCGAGCGCGAAGGTCACACCCGAGCGCCCGGCGGCGGCGATCAACCGGCCCCAGTTCGGATCGCCCCCGTGCACTGCGGTCTTGACGAGCGGTGAATTCGCGATGACCCTGACCGCCGTCCACGCTTCGTCGGACGATCGTGCGCCCGTGACGGTGAGCCTGATGAGCTTGGTCGCCCCTTCACCACCGCGCACGATTCCGGTGGCGAGCTCCAGCGCCACCGCCCGCAGGCCCTCCACGAGCGCGTGGTACCCCTCGTCGTCCACGACGATGGGACTGGCGCCGCTCGCGAGCGCGAACACACAGTCGTTGGTGGAGCTCTCGCCGTCCACCGTGATGGCGTTGAAGGTGTCTCGCGCGGCTTCGACGAGCGCGCGCCTGAGCACCGGAGCCGCCACCGACGCATCCGTCGTCAAGTAGCCGAGCATCGTGGCCATTCGAGGCTCGATCATGCCGGACCCCTTGGCCATGCCGCCGACGCGGAATGTGCCGGCCTCGGTACGCACTTCGACCGCAAACGCCTTGGGGAACGGATCCGTCGTCATGATGGCTTCGGCGGCCTCACCGTGGCCGTCTCGTGACAGCGCCGCCACAGCGCTCGGCATGCCCGAGCGAAGAGCCTCCATCGGCAGGTTCACGCCGATCACGCCGGTCGAGGCGACCAGCGCGTGCGCCGGGGCGCAACCGATGCGATTGGCGGCAAGAACGGCCATTTCTCGGGCGTCGGCCAGACCTTGGGGACCTGTGCACGCGTTGGCGCAGCCGCTGTTGGTCGCGATGATCTGGGCCGCGCCCTCGCTCCACGCCAAGTGCTCCTGGCAGACGAGCACCGGTGCAGCCTTCGCCTGGTTGGTCGTGAAGATCCCCGCGGCGGGAACGGGACGTTCGGCCGCGATGATCGCCAGGTCGCGGCGGCCGTTGGTCTTGATCCCGCACGCCGTCCCGGCGGCCTTGAATCCCTCCGGGGCGGTGATGCCACCGTCAATCGGTGTAACCGTCGTACGCGGCCTGGAACGCATGTCAAGCTCCAGCGGGGGGCTGCGAACGTCGCGCGGTGCCCGCGTGCCGTGTCAGCGGCCGGACGACCGCCTGCTGCCCGCAGTCACCAAAGAGGGGACAGCCGAGACAGTCGAGCGCGATCTTCTCCGGAACACGGTCATGAGACACGATCGAGAAGCCCCGGCGCACGAAGTATCCCGCATCGTGGGTGAAGGCGCACAGCTCGAGGAATCCGGCGCGGCGACCGGTGCGCGCCAGTGCCGCGACGAGCGTGCTCCCGATGCCCAGATGGCGAGCGCTCGGATCCACCACGAGCGACCGGACCTCGGCCACGCGTGCACTGAGAGGGGCCAGTTCCGCGCAGCCGACGATCCGGCGGTCACGAATGGCCACCACGAACCGATGGGCGCGCAGGCGCAGCTCATCGAGGCCTCGAGGGAGCAGATGGCCCTCCGCCGCGTGGGCGGCGACGAGCGCATGTATACGGTCGGCGTCGGCCGACACAGCCTTGCGGTACCTGACGACCTGGGCTCGACCAGCGCGCGTCCCTGACCTGGCAGCCGTCGAGGTCGGATGCGTGAGCGCGCTCGCGACGAGGTTCACGTGGTCACCTCGGCCTCTGTTTCCGTCAGAACGCGATCCAGGATGGCGACGGCGCGTTCGATTTCGTCGGTCGTGACCGTCAGGGGCGGCAGGATTCTGATGACCCTCTCCGCGGTTCGATTGACGAGCAGCCCCTCGCGGCGCGCGGCATCCACGACCGGCGTGGCATCGCCCGTGAGTTCGAGCGCGCGCATGACCCCGACACCGCGCGATGACGCCACCGAGGCATGACGGCTGAGTCCGCTCAGCGCACGTTCGAACACCGGCGCCACGTCGCGGACATGACCGATGAGACCGCCTGGCGGAGCATAGGGAACGGCTTCGCGCGTGCCCGTCAGCTGTTCCAGCACGAACAGCGCGGCTCGTGTGGACAGGAGATTCCCGCCGTAGGTGCTGCCGTGATCGCCAGCGAAGACTTGGGCGGCCACGTGCTCGGCGACGAGCGCGGCGCCGATGGGGACCCCCGAGCCCAGGGCTTTGCCGACCGACATCAGATCGGGAGTCAGCCCGAGGGTCGGCGAGTAGAACGCGTCTCCGGTCCGGCCGAGTCCGCACTGCACTTCGTCGGCAATGAGCAGCGTGCCCGTCGTCGCACACGCTTGTTCGATGGCCGCCGCGAATGCCGGGGACAGGGGACGAACCCCGCCCTCGCCTTGGATGGGCTCGGCGATGATCGCCGCCGTTGTCTGGTCAACCGCGCGCAGCAGCGCCGCCGGATCGCGCGGGGAGACGAAGGTGACGCTCGGGATCAGCGGCTCGAACGGCGCCCGGTAGTTCGGGTTGGCGGTCACTGAAAGCGCACCGAACGTCCTCCCCGAGAACCCGTGCTCGAGCGCCACGAACGAGGTCCGGTTCTTCACGTCCTGCGAGTACCAGTAGCGCCGCGCGAACTTCAGGCAGGCCTCAACGGCTTCAGCGCCGCTGTTGCAGAAGAACGTCCGCGACAGCCCCGAGAGCGCCGCGAGTCGGGCCGCCAACTCCCCCTGCAGCGGGTGGTAGTAGAGGTTGGACGTCTGGATCAGCGTGTGGGCCTGGCGCGCGATCGCATCGGCCAGCCCTTGATGCGCGTGCCCCAGCACGACCACGCCAATGCCCGAAATGAAGTCGAGATACGATCGTCCGGTGGCATCGAACAGGTGGCTGCCCTCGCCGCGCACGAACACCAACGGCGCGCGCTTGTACGTCTGCAGCACATGAGCGGCATCAAGGGCGTGCACGGTCGAAACATCGACAGTCGATTCCAGAGGTGTCATATCAGTGACCCGACGCGTTCGTGATCGTGGTCCACGGTCCGGCCCGGCGGCTGAGGGGTGCGCCTTCGAGCAGGGCGCCGAGCGCCGCCGGCTTGCGGCCATCGGCGATGACCACCTCCCTTGCGGGACGTCCGGCTGCGTTCCGGCATGCGCGCAGTTTCGCGATCATGCCTGCGGTTGCCGTCCCGGATGAAATGAGCGCGTCGACCGCGGCCGCGTCCAGCGTGGAGATCGTGCGCGCCGCCTGGTCCAGAACGCCCGCGGTGGCGCCGGCCACCACCAGGCGCGAGGCAGACAGACGTATCGCCAGACTGCCGGCCAGCATGTCCGCGTTGACGTTGAACAAACGCCCGTTACGCGACGCGCCCACACAGGCGATGACCGGCACGAAGCGATCGCGAGTCAATGTTGAAACGAGCGGCGCAGCCCTGCCGGGGATCGGCTCACCGACCAGGCCCAGATCGACCAGCTCGCCGCTCGACGCGCGATGTTTGGGAGCCGGCCGCACCAGTCCAACGCCCGCGTCGGCTCCGGTGAGCCCGACCGCGCGCCCGCCCGCCGCGTTGATAGCCGCCACGAACCGCGTATTGATCGCTCCGGCGAGGACCGCGATGACGACGAGCAACGTGGCCTCGTCGGTGACGCGGAGCCCATCCACCTGACGCTTGGGGATGCCCGCCTGGGCCAACGCCGCGTCGATCTCTCGACCGCCGCCGTGCACGACCACGAGCCGGACGGCGCGGGACACGCGAGCCACCAGCCGCGCCATCGCCGGCAGGTGATCGGGTTCCAGCAGTTCGCCGCCAAGTTTCAGCACCACGGGCCGGTGGCGACGACTCGAGGCCGCCACCCTCGCCGGCGGTCGTGCGCCCTTTGCGCGGGTCGCGGATCTGGTCATAGCAGCCCCGCGCTTTCGTCCACACCGCACATGACATTGAAGTTCTGCACGGCCGACCCCGCCGCGCCCTTCAGTAGATTGTCGATGACCGAGACGATCAGCAGTCGTCCTCCCGCCTCGTCGAGCTTCCAGCCGATGTCACAAAAGTTCGTCCACGCGACGTGCTTGATCTCGGGCAGCTCGGTGCCGGTCACCCGAACAAGCGGGGCGGCGTCATAGGCGGAGGCGAAGGCGTCCGCAATCTGCGCGGCGGTCGTACCGGGCACGACCCGCACGTAGTGCGACGAGAGGAGGCCACGATCAAGCGGCACGAGGTGGGGGACAAACGTCACCGAGCGGCCCATCGCCTGTTCCATCTCGGGGGTGTGGCGATGCCCGAACGCGCCGTAGGCGGCGACGCTGCCGTGATTCTCCGAAAAGTGCGTCCGATCCGTGGGCGCCTTCCCGGCGCCCGAGATGCCCGACTTCGCGTCGATGACGATGTCGGCCCCCGTGTCGATCAACCCCGCGCGCGCGAGCGGCAGCAGCGCCAGGAGCGCCGCGGTCGGGTAACACCCGGGATTGGAGACCAGGCGCGCGTGCCGAATCGCGTCGTGTTCGAACTCGGTCAGCCCGTACGCCACACCGTCGGGCATCGTCGAGGTCGCTGGATACCAGCGCGCGCGCGCGTCGGCCGATCGCAGGCGAAACGCACCCGACAGATCGACGACGCGCAGGCCGGCTTCCAGCAGCCGTGGCGCCGTGTCGGCGGAGGCGCTTTCGGGCAAGGCCAGAAACGCGACGTCCGCCTGCTTGCTCACCTCGTCGAGATCGAGCGGCACGACGTGGCCGTTCCACAGACGGGCGAGCGCCGGCAGCCGCCGGGGTGTCGTCGCGGCTTGCGAGGCCGTCGCCACGGTGAGCGAGGCGGCCGGATGGCGCGCGAGCAGGCGCACCAACTCCTGCCCGGCATAGCCAGTGG
Source organism: Acidobacteriota bacterium (assembly GCA_052389315.1). Classification (GTDB taxonomy): domain Bacteria; phylum Acidobacteriota; class Vicinamibacteria; order Vicinamibacterales; family UBA2999; genus JACCSI01. Next base: position 15,840 of record JBQTIE010000045.1, on the reverse strand, counting down.
CCCCGATGACCGCAACTCTATTCATGGAAAAGCATATTTATACAAGACCGGGCCGGGCCCTGTCAATAGAGTCCAACGCAAGACTCCGGCACCTCTTGTATACTGATTCGGTCAGGCGCATAGATATAACAGGGGCTGGAAGGGCGCGGTGCCACTCATGAAGACACGACGGCTCTCCGCGATTCGTCACCTAGTGGAACGGGAAACGGTGCACAGCCAGGAAGAGTTGCGTCAGCGGCTCGCGAAGATGGGATTCGTCGTGACCCAGGCGACGCTGTCACGGGACATCAAGGAACTCGGCCTGATGAAACGCGCGGCCGACGGCGCCTATCAGGCCGACGGCGCCGAGCCGGGTTCGTCACCGAGTGCGGCCGTCGCGCTGGCACGCGCGTTGACCGAGTTCCTGCTCAGCGTTGACGTGACGCAGCAGTTGATTGTCGCCAAGACGGGGCCGGGTCAGGCGCAGCTGCTGGGGGTTGCCATCGATCGGGCCCGGTTGCCCGAGATCATTGGCACCATTGCCGGCGACGACACGATTCTCGTCGTCTGCCGCGACGCGCGCGCCGCACAGACGACTCGTCACGCGCTCGAACGGTTGGCCGCAGGGTAGCGCGACCCCGCGCACGAGGAGGACAGGTGTCGCAGCATCTTTGGTCGGGACGGTTCGACGGCGCCCCCGATCCGGCCGCATTCGACTTTGGCGTCTCGTTCCCCTTCGATCGCCGACTGTTCGAGGACGACGTCACGGGGAGCCTGGCGTGGGCCGAGGCACTCACCGCCTGCGGCGCGCTGGCCCCAGCCGACGGGTTGGCCATCCAGCAGGGGCTCACCGCCATCCTCGACGAGGGTCGTCGCAATCCAGCCTGGGTGACCGGCGACGACGAGGATGTGCACAGCTTCGTCGAACGCGAACTGGTGGCGCGAATCGGAGACGCCGGGCGCAGGCTGCACACCGGCCGCTCCAGGAACGAACAGGTCTCGGTGGACTTTCGCCTGTACCTCCGGCGGAGGATTCCGCTCCTGCAGGCCAAGGTGCGACGCCTCATCGCGGCGCTGGTCGATCAGGCCAGCAGTGCCGACCAGGCGCTGATGCCGTCCTACACACACCTGCGACGCGCCATGCCCGTCCTGGTCGCGCATTACTGGCTCAGTCACGCAGCCGCCCTTCGGCGCGACCACGATCGCCTCGCCGCCGCCGCCCGGGAGGCGGATGCGCTGCCGCTCGGGTCGGGAGCGATCGCGGGAACCGGCTATGCCGTCGACGTACAGGCGCTTGCCGCGCGACTCGGATTCAGCCGGGTCGTGGCCAACAGCATGGACGCGTCCTCCGACCGTGACTTTGCCGCAAGTTTCGTCTATGCCTGCGCGTTGTGCATGGTGCACCTCAGCCGCCTGGCCGAGGACGTGATCTTGATGAGCGGTGAGGAGTTCGCATTCTTCGATCTGGCCGATCGCACCGCAACAGGCAGCAGCATGATGCCGCAGAAGAAGAACCCGGACCCGTTGGAACTGGTGCGCGGCAAGAGTGGGCGAGCGATCGGACACCTCACGGGCCTCCTGGTGACGATGAAGGGGCTCCCTACCGGCTACAACAAGGACCTCCAGGAGGACAAGGAGCCGGTGTTCGACAGCGAGGACACGCTGGCGGTGTCGCTGGAGGCCGCCTCCGCCGTGGTGGCCGGCTTGACGCTGAAGGCAGAGCGCACGTCCCACGCGGCGTCCGGCTTGCTCCTCGCCACCGACGCCGCCGACTATCTCGTCGCGCGCGGAGTGCCCTTTCGCCAGGCGCACGAGATTGTCGGCGGCCTCGTGCGGGTGCTGGTCGCCCAGGGGAGAGACTTCGAGAGCCTCACCGTGGATGACTGGCGCCGGTTCAGCGAGCACTTTGGCGAAGACGTGCGCCATGCCGTGACGGCGGAAGCCTCCGTGGCGGCGCGAAAGACGCCGCAATCGACCGCGCCAGCGGCGGTGCGCGCGGCGCTCGAGGAAACCCGCCGCTGGCTGGCGGATCACCAGTCGGACCAGTCGCCAGATGCATGAGGCGTCGGCCAGTCCGGCCACACCACGGACAGAATGGCCCGTGTCGGCTCCGACGGCCCAGCCGGAGGAATTCCTGTTGCCGCCGCGTCTGGTCGTTGGTAGACTAGCTCGACCTCTCGTCTAGAGTCATCGATCGACTCGAGGTCCAGCGCCTGAAGGGCGCCCGGCACGAAACGTTGAGTCGTGCCCAAACTGATCCCTCCCGCACAGTGATCTGATTTCGGAATCTCGGGGGACTGCATGCAGCCACGCCGGTTTCGGCCCGGTGACGTGTTGGACGACTACTGCCCGCGCGAGCGACGCATTACCGATCACGCGATCGTCGCGATGATCGAAGACACCGTCAAACAGACGCGATGTGTCGTGTGTGATGCGGAGCATGAATACAAGGAAGGCAAGCTGCCCCCTCAGCGGCGCAGGAAGGCGCAGAATGCGCTCTTCGCCCAGGTCCTCGACGGACTGCAGGGGCCCGGCCGGACGGCGCGCGCCGGGATCGGGGCCGACGAGCAGGCCGACGACGAGATGGCGGCGGCGGTCCTTCCCAGCCTCCCGCCTCGCGTCGAGCCGTCCGCGGAAGGAATGAACGGCGAGCCGGTCGGCGCCTCGCGGAAGATGGCATCGGTCACCCAGGAACCCGCGCCGACGGAAGACGTCCTTGCGACGCTGCCGGTCCAGCCGGAGCCGTCCGACGCGGCGTCGATGCCGGCGGCGACAGCGGAAGAGGGTCCCTTCCGTCGCACGCTGATACGGGCGACCCTCCCGCGCCCCGAGGGACAGCCGGTGGTGACGCGGGCCATGCCCGAATTTACGAGTCACCAGCCGAACGCTGGCCGCGGAGCCCATCGCGGCGGCAGACGCCGAGGTGGCCACGGACACGGCGCTTCGGGCCAGACAAGGTTCGGTCGCGACGGTCAAGGCCAGGATGCTGGCCAGGGTCAAGGACCACGCCAGCCCGGCAGTCGTCCGCAGGGTCAGCACCGTGGGCGGCCTGGCCGATTCCGGCGCGGCAAGAAACGCTAACCTCGTACCGCGTCCTGTCGCCGTCGTCTGCATGCCGTCACTCACCGGAAAAATCGGCCTCGTCGTTGGCGTGGCCAACAAACGATCACTGTCGTGGGCCATCGCGCAGGCGGCGGCGCGCGAGGGTGCCACGCTCGTCGTCACCTACCAGGGCCGGTTCGAGGAACACGTCGCCGAACTCGCGGCGACGCTCGACCCGAAGCCGCTCGTCCTGCCGCTGGATGTGCAACACGACGCCGAAATCGAGGCCGTGTTCGCGCGCATTCAGCAGGAACACGGCGGTCTGGACTTCGTCGTGCACGGGGTGGCCTTTGCCAGTCGGGAGGACCTCACGAACCGCTTCGTGCACACGTCGCGTGACGGATTCCGGATGGCCCTGGACATTTCGGCCTATTCGCTCGTCGCGCTGGCGCGCGGCGCCCGGCCGCTCATGACTGCTCGCGGCGGCGGGAGCCTCGTGACCCTGACCTATCTCGGGAGCACCCGGGTCTTCCCCAACTACAACGTGATGGGCGTGGCGAAGGCGGCGCTCGAGGCGTCGGTGAGATACCTCGCCGCGGACCTTGGCACCGACAACATTCGCGTGAACGCGATTTCAGCAGGTCCGGTGAAAACGCTGGCGGCCGCCGGCATCGGCGGGTTTTCCACGATCCTTGGCGTCGTGCGCGATCGGGCACCGCTCAGGCGGACCATCGAGACCGGGGAAGTCGCCGACGCGGCGCTCTTTCTCCTGGGCCCAGCGGGTCGCGGAATCACGGGCGAAGTCCTGATGGTCGATTCCGGGTACCACGTCGTCGGGATGTAGGACTCCGCGGCGCTCCGCCTGAGACCGTCGAGCCTGTGTCGAGCCGGCTCAGCGTTGCCATTCACAGCGCTGGTGTGCCGGCGCCCCGGCGCGAGACGCTTGAAGGGACCTTCAAAACCCGACTCGCGCGCAAGGCATCCCGGCCTACCACCCGTCTGGCGGTCGCCGGTCTGCCCAGCTCAGAGGACGCCGCGGCCTGCACGCTGGATTTCGAGGTCGGTCGGTGCGGCTGCTTGCGGGGTCGGCATCGGGATGACGCGCCCGTCGGTGCCGGTCGCAACCACGTGCAGGCGCGGCTGTTGACGCCGGCGGGTCTTGTCGCGGTACATGCGACTGTCGGCCGTGGCCAGCAGCGCCTCGTAGGTTTCGCCGTCGTGAGGATAGATCGCGACGCCTACGCTGATGGCGAGGGCGCTCGTGCGGCCCGGGCGGACCTCGAAGGCCAGCGCATCGACGGCCTGCTGCGCCTCCTGGCGTTTCCGCTCGGCCTCGTCGTGTCCGCATCCGGGGAGGACGAGGATGAACTCGTCGCCTGCGTAGCGCACGCAGATGTCATAGGGCCGCACCACCCCGCGCAGCGCCGCGGCCACGTCGCGCAGCGCTCGGTCGCCGACGTGGTGTCCGTACGAATCGTTGATGTCCTTGAAGTTGTCCAGATCCATCACGAGCAGCGCCACCTCGGACCCGAGCCGCTCGGCGCGCGCAAGCTCGCGAGACAGATGAACGAACATGGACCGCGTGTTGGCCAGCCCTGTCAGCGGGTCGGTCAGCGAGTCCTGCTGCGTTTGCTCGAACACGATCGAGTTGTTGATGACGGCGGAGGCCTGTGTCGCGACCCGCTCCAGCAGCCGCCGATGGTCGTCGGTGTAGTAGTCGAGCTCGGCGTGATAGACGGCCAGCGTCCCGATGAGCGTGCCCTTGAAGACGAGCGGCGTCACCAGCGCGGATTGCAGCGCCGTCTCGCGCCCGGCGAGACCCGCCGCTTCGTAATCCGCGCTCGGCCGCGCGTTGAGCAGCGGACGATGGTTGCGTGCGACCCACCCGTTCAACCCCTGCCCGCTCCGGATCGTCATACTACCGATGGCCTCGGTTTCGGCGCCCGTAGCGAAGCGACACTGCAAGCTCTCGTCGTCTTCGTTGAGGAGGAACAGCGCGCAGGACGTGTAGGGGACGAGCGTCACCAGCTTCGACGAGATCAGCGCCATGGTGTCGCCCACGCCGAGACTGGTCCCCATCGTCTGGGCGATCTCGTAGAGAGCGTAGATCTCGCGATGCGCGTGGGCGATCTCGTCGAAGACCGTAGTCGTGCGGGTTTCGATGAGACCGAGCGGCGTGCGTTCGGTGGGGCTCGAGGGACGGTCGATCGACAGCCGGCGGGACGGCGAAGCGTCTGACAGCTCGGCCTGTTCGGTCAGTTCCGGCAACAGCCTCTCGAAGGTTTCCACCACAGCCGAGTCCAAGGCCTTGCCCGCCTCCTGCTGCAGCACCGCGATGGCCGTCGCGTGGCTCATGGCCTTGTGGTACGGCCGGTCCGACGTCATGGCGTCGAAGTGATCGACCACAGCGAGGATGCGGGCACCGAGAGGGATCTGGTCCTCTTTGAGGCCCTGCGGATACCCCTTGCCGTCCCAGCGCTCGTGATGGCTGAGGATCAGCGGAGCCACGGGATAGGGAAACGGAACGGCGCTGATGATCTCGGCGCCCACCTGCGGGTGCACCCGAATCTTGTGGAATTCCTCGGGGGTCAGTGGGCCGGGTTTGGACAGGATGTGTTCGGGCACCGCCAGCTTGCCGATGTCGTGGAGCAGCGCCGCCGTCTTGACCCCCTGGATGGCGAACTCGTCCATCCCAAGCGCCTTGGCCAGGCCAGCCGCATAGACCTGCACGCGGCGGATGTGCGCCTGGGTGGTCTGGTCCTTGGCGTCGATGGCCAGCGCGAGCGCTTCGATCGTGGCCAGGTGGAGGTCGGCCATCTCCTGCACGTGGCGCCGTTCGTCGTCGATGCGGCCGAGGTAGACGCGATAGGTGTGATACGTGAGGTAGAGCGGCGCGGCGAGCAGAAAGGCCACCCAGAACCCCGAATACATGACGGCCCAGGCGGCGGCAGCCGCGACTCCGGCTCCTACGAAATAGCTTGGCGCGCTCCAGAGAAAATTCTGATGCCACACGCGAACGATTGGCTGACGCGTCGACAGGGCGATGGCCATGGCGACGAGCAGCGTGTTCGCCACGAAATAGGTGGTGGCTGCACCGACCAGCGGCCGTGCGACGCCAGGCGCCGTCGTGGCCAGCACCCCCGGCGTGCCGCCGGCGGCGACGTACACGAAGGCCGCCGCCTGCACCGTGATGGCCAGGCACGCCATGCTGAACAGCGTCCGGTGCACGGGGTTTGCCTCGCGCATGCGGAACGTGCACTGACTCCACGCGCTGGCGACGCCGACGATCATCGCTTCGTGGGCCCCCAGCAGGATGAGTGCCGTGAAGTCCACGGCGTAGGAGACCGACATCGTGGACCGGCCACGCACGAGCGGGAGCCCGACCTTGAAGGCCGAGGTCAGGCACGACAGCAGGAGCAGGCTGGTGAAGAGCATCGGCTCGTCGAACGTCGCACGAAGCCCCAGGACGCCGACGAGCGCGAGGCCGACAGCCACCACGGTGCCCACGTAGAGGCGCGCCGCCAGAGGCAGCACCGCGAAGCGGTCACTGTCGGGGTGTGGAGACAGATCAGTCAAGGGTTCAGCCGAGCCAAGCCTGACTCGTGCATCCGATCGGACGACGATCGGCGTCAGACCGTGCACTCGAGGTCAGTGTAGGTCAGAGACGTGACGGCGGGCAAGAGCGGCGGGGTTACCGCGTGACGACCGAGAGGCCCCGTCGGGATCGCTGCCCGCGCGTCTGGCCAGTCGGCTCGAGTCCGTACTCGTCGATCTTCCGATAGAGCGTGCCGCGGCTGATTTCGAGCACCCGCGCGGCCTCGAGCTTGTTCCACTCCACGGCATCCAGCACGCGGAGGATGTGCGTGCGCTCGGCATCACGCAGCGAGGGCAGTCGCGTGCTGGATTCCTCTTCGGCGCGCGGCTCGCGGCCGTGGAGAAACTCCAGATCCTCGCCCCGAATGGTCCGGCCCGGCGACGACAGCGCGGCTCGCGACACGGTGCTTTCCAGCTCGCGGATATTGCCCGGCCAGTGATATGTCGTCAGCAGGTCCTGAGCTTCCCGGGAGAACTGCTTGGCGTCGAGCGGAAGCCCGTTGGCGGCGCAGTAGCGGGCGAGGAACCGGTGGGCCAGCACGGGAATGTCCACGACGCGCTCACGCAGCGACGGCAGGCGGATGGAGAACGCGTTGATCCGGTAATAGAGATCCTCGCGGAACCGGTTCTCGCGCACGAACAGATCGAGCGGGCGGTTGGTGGCCGAGATCAGCCGGAAGTCCACCTGAATCGCCCGGCTGCCGCCGAGCCGCTCGAAGCGCCGATCTTCAAGCACGCGCAGCAGCTTCGCCTGGGCGAAGAGCGACAGGTCGCCGATCTCGTCGAGGAACAGCGTGCCGTCATTGGCCAGCTCGAGGCGCCCTGGCTTGCGATCGTGCGCCCCCGTGAATGCCCCTTTTTCGTATCCGAAGATCTCTGATTCAAACAGCGTGTCTGGCAGCGCCGCGCAGTTGACCGCCTGAAAGCGCTCCTGTCCGCGGCGTGACAGCTCGTGGATCATCTTGGCCACGAGCTCCTTGCCCGATCCTGTGGGACCGAGAATGAGCACCGAGATGTCCGACTTGGCCGCCGTACGAATCCACTCGAAGATCGCCAGCATCTTTTCGTCGCGGCCGATCATTTCGCGGAAGCGCTGCACCGACTGCGACGTTTCCTCGACCCCGACGGCGGCTCGACGCTCGAGGAACCCATCGAGCAGGCGGCTGATGACGTCGTGCTCGGGTCGTGGGGCACTGTACCGCGCCGGTTCACCAGCCACCCGCCGGACCACCCCGAACTCGACCAGCTCGCGGAGACAGTTCTCGACGTCCTGCCGCATGCGGCCGAAGGCCTGCATCAGCGCCTCGAGGTCGAACGCTTCGTCGGGACGCGCCGAGAGAAACCGCAGGAGGCCCGCTCGAAGCGGCGACTGGACGAGCACGCGGAAGCGCGCCTCGAAATCCGGTTCCGATCGCGAAGGTGTGCCGGCAGTTGCTCGCCGGGCGGCAAAGGTCAGATCGTCCACTGGCGTAACGTTCTATCGGCCGTTCGGGCTTGCGGGATTACCCGACTTCCGCCACCCCGAATCGACCGGGTGCCTCCGTGCGCACACCCGGGAACGGCTCCCCGCAGTCGTCGGCCCGGGCGGCCGGGGACCCGGTACCGATGCTACTCTAAAGAGGCTCCGCCTCAGACCGGCGAGCATGGCTGGATGGCTTCGCCGACGCACCCGGTTTCCTATGCCCTATCGCTCCCCTGGCTCCCCGCGTCAGCGACCGAAATCGTTTCTCTCCGGCAAGGCCATCCGCTATTACCGCCCGCGTGGCAGCGCGGACGTGCGGACGCTCATCGACGAGGGATTTCAGGCATTCAATGCCGCCCGGCTGGGTGAAGCCTGCCGAATCTATTCCGACAAGATGCTGGCGAAGTCCCACGATACGACCATCGGCCTGACAATTGCGGGGGCGATGACGCCGGCCGGATTGGGCGGCTGCATCATCGAGCTCATGGAACGAGGGCTGGTGGATTTCATCATCAGCACGGGGGCGAATCTTTACCACGACCTTCACTATGCGCTGAACTTCTCCCTGCACCGCGGCTCGCCTTTCCTGGACGACCGTGTGCTGTATGCACAGGGGGTCATCCGCATCTATGACGTGCTGTTTCCCGCCAAGGTGCTCCTCGATACGGATGCGTTCATCCGAACCTTTCTCGCGGAGACCACGCTGGCCGGTCCCGTGTCCTCGGCCGCCTTTCATCATGCGCTCGGCGAGTACCTGCGCGAGGCCCGGCCGGGCTGCGAGGAACATTCCGTCGTCGCCAGCGCCGCGGCCTGTGGTGTGCCGCTCTACACATCGTCGCCCGGCGACAGCTCCATCGGCATGAACGTGGCCTTTCATGAGCTGATCAACGGCGGGACGCTGATGATCGACCCCAATCTCGACGTCAACGAGGTGTGCGCCATCATCCTGGCGGGCGAGAAGAATGGGTGCGTGATCCTCGGCGGCGGCTCACCGAAGAACTTCTACCTGCAGGGTCAGCCCACGCTCTGGGAGGTGTACGGCATTCCCAAGGGCGGCAACGACTTCTTCATCCAGATCACGACCGATCAGGTCGTCTGGGGAGGGCTCTCCGGCGCAACTCCGTCAGAGGCCGTCAGCTGGGGCAAGGTCAATCCCGGGGTGTTGCCTGACACCGTGGTGACCTACGCTGATTCGACCATTGCCTTCCCGCTGTTCTGCGAGTACGCGTGCGGGCACGAGAATGGCCGCCGGCCGCGCAAGGAGCTCGTCCATCGGCGTGAGGCGCTCGTCGCGACGCTCAAGGCCGCAGCGGAGCGGGTACGCCGGCCGCCGCGAAAGAAGAAGGCGCCCCAGCCCCGTCGCAAGGCGCGCCAGTCGAGAAGCTGATGGGCACGTTGTGGTCCGAACTCGGGCCCGTGGCGGACGAGCGCGCTCCAGGCCCCAGAATCTACGCCGATGCCAATGTCCCAGTCGGACTCGTGGCGTACATGCGCAACGCGCTGGGCTGGGACGTGCTGGCCGTCATCGAGCATCCGGACCTGCGTCGGGCGCAGGACGTGGAACACTTCCGGCTGGCGCGTCGATTGCGCCGCACTCTGGTCACGCTGGATCGCGATTACCTCGACGATCGCGCGTTCCCGCCGGAAGAGACGGCAGGGGTGCTCATCTTGTCGGCGCCTGATGCCCGCGCGTTCGAGCGCTTGCTCCACCGCATCGATCGCGACTGCTTTCACGCCAACGGCGCCGTGGTGCCCCTGCCGCTCGAAGGGTCCAAGCGAGAGATGTTCCCCGCGCTGGACACTGGCCGAGAGCCATGACTGAGGTGTCGGCCTCGACGCTGCTGCTCGCTGGCGGCCATCTCGTGCTGCCCGATCGCATCGTCGAGCAGGGCAGCCTGCTCGTCGAAGGCGGCTTGATCACCGCGCTCCACGCGGGCAGGCTCGACCCGCCGGCCGGCGCGACTCGCATCGATCTGGACGGTGCCTTTGTTCTCCCTGGCTTCATCGACGTGCACGTGCACGGCGTCGAGGGCCACGATGTGCTCGACGGCCACGGAGCGGTGGCCGCCGTCGCGGCGCGCCTGCCGCGATACGGCGTCACCGCGTTCTGTCCGACTTCTCTCGCCTGCGCGCCCGCAAGGCTCATGCAGATGCTGGCCGAAGTGGCCACGCTGCGCGCGAGCCCGACGCCCATGGCCGCTCGCGTGCTTCCCGCGCATCTCGAGAGCAACTTCATCAACCCCGAATACCGGGGCGCGCAGCCGCTCGAATGCCTCAGGCTGCCGCCGCAGGCCCGACGCGCCCCCGCCGCCGACACCAAGAGATCCACGGCTGGCCGTGATGACTCAGCCCCTCGCCCTTCGCCGGGGCCGGGAGATGGGTCGTCGCCAACCGGCAGACAGCACTTTCGCGCCGAGGATCACGCCGCTGGTTTTACTGCCCAGGATGTGCTCGAGGTCCTCAGCGCCCACCGACCATCGGTGGGGATCGTCACGGTAGCGCCGGAGCTGGACGGAGGGCTCGAGCTGGTCCGGACGCTGGCCGAGGCGGGGCATCGTGTGTCGATCGGCCACACGGGCGCCACGTACGAGGAGACGCTGGCCGCCATCGAGTGCGGCGTGTCGCACGCCACGCATCTGTTCAACCGCATGTCAGCGATGACACACCGATCGCCAGGGACCCCAGGAGCCATCCTGGCCTCGGAGGCGGTGTGCGCCGAGGTCATCTGTGACGGGTTTCACGTGCATCCTGCGCTCATCTCGTTGGCGATTCGCGCCAAGGGGACTCGTGGAATCCTCGCCATCACCGACGCGACCGCCGGGGCGGGCCTGCCGGTCGGCTCTCGCACACACCTCGGCGGGCGCGCCATCGTCGTCACGGACAGTACCGCCGAGTTGCCCGACGGCACATGGGCCGGAAGCGTGACGACGATGGACCGTGTGTTTGGCACCCTGGTCCACATCGCTGGCGTCTCAATCCAAGACGCCACGCGTCTCTGCGCGACCACACCCGCCGATCAGTTGGGGCGAGCGGACATCGGGAGGCTGGCCGTTGGGGCTGCGGCAGACCTGGTGGTCCTCGACCGCCACCTGCACGTCGTGACCACCTACCTCGCAGGACAGGCCTGGCGGAACCCTGCCGCCGCGCGAGCCGTCTAGTCGAGAGATGGGCTGTCCCGCGCGGTCTCGATCCGCAAGGCGTCAGGAGTTGAGCACATGAGAGTCAACCGCATTACGGAAGTACTCGTCAGGGCGCTCGTGGTTGCGTCGGTCACGTTCGTCGTCGCCTGCGAGGTCAACCTCAACTCCGAAGGCGTCGTTTCCACCGACAGGAAGACGTTCCAGGTGAGCGGCACTGCTGAGGTGGAGCTCGAAACCTTCGATGGTGCGATCGAGATTCACTCGTGGGATCGCAGCGAGGTCGAAGTTGAAGTCGAGAAGCGCGCGATGGATCAGGGCCTCGTGGACCAGATGCAGGTCTCGGCCGTACAGGACGGAAACCGCATCGTCGTCAGGGTGACGGGTCCCACGCGTCGCGATTTCGGCGGGGTCCAGGTGGGATTCCAGTTCGGACCATCCGCGCGGCTTCGCGTGGCACTGCCGCGCTCGGCCAACGTCACCGCGACGAGTCGAGACGGTTCGGTCGCTGTCGAAGATGTCGCCGGCACGATTTCCCTCAAGACGGATGATGGAAGCGTCCGCGGATCACGTCTGACGGGACAGGTCACGGCCAGGTCCGGGGACGGATCGATTCGCCTCGATCGCATCGACGGCAAACTCGACGTGGAAACCGACGACGGAAGCGTGACGATCGAAGCCAGGGCCACGGCGGTGCGTGCACGCACCGGGGATGGATCGGTGCGCCTGCGCCTCGAGCCCGAGTCGTCGATGAGCGAGGACTGGGATATTCAAACCGGCGACGGTTCGGTCACCCTGACGTTGCCGGCGGGGTTCAACGCCGAACTCGACGCCGAGACGCGCGACGGAGCCGTGCGCGGCAATCATCCTGGGATCACCAGCGAAACGCGGACTGGTGAAGACCGCGAAGAGCGTCAGCGCAAGCTCAAGGCCACCATCGGCACCGGCGGACGCACACTGCGCGTGAGGACAGGGGACGGGACGATCCGCATCGAAAGCTGAGACGTGGGCCGTTTGGGCGTCTTCTATGGCCAGAGGCGTGACACATGAAGCAACTTTTCCGACTGGCCATTGGAGATGTCCGCCCCGCGGAGCGGGGCAGGATAACACTGCCCCTCGCGAAGCGGAGCCGACGTGTTCTTCTCGGCGGTTTGAGGCCTCCACCGTCGCCAGCGACGACCCCACGGGGACCAAACGCGGCACAGATGCCACAGTTTGGTCTCAGGCGGAGCTTCGCTAGGCACCCGTCCCGAGCGCGGTCACGCGATCGATGACCCACGCCAGGTCCGAGGGCTGTTCCAGGACGAAGGGCGTATCGGGCGCTCCAGCGTCGAATCGCGTGGCGCCGAATCCGTAACGAGCCCACCCGAAGAAGCATCCCGCCGAGCGTGCCGTCTGCCAGTCAATCGGCGAGTCGCCCACCAGCAGCACGCACGCGGTCTGGCCTGCCAGGGCATGCAGCCCGGAGGGGTCGGGTTTGCGCCCGTGGAGACTGTCGCCTCCGACCACACCCTCGAAGTAGCCCATGAGGTCGAACGCTTCGAGGAGTCTGGTGGTCGGTCGCGCCGGCTTGTTGGTGAGCACTCCCATCCGCGCGCGCGGCGCCGCCAGGTCGAGCGCCTCGCGGACGCCCGGATACGGTCGCGTGGTTTCGAGCAGACGCCGATCGTAGATCTCGAGAAACTCCTCGAGCGCCGCCGGGGTCTCAGGATCGACACCAGCGGCCGCAAGCGCCCGCTTGACGAGCAGGCTCGCGCCGTCGCCCACCATCGCCGCCACTTCGCCGCGATCCAGGGCCCTCCCGCCGAGACGCGTGGCCAGCTCCGACGCTGCCGTCGCGAGGTCCTGGACCGAGTCGATCAATGTGCCGTCGAGATCGAAGGCAACAAACAGCATGGCGACAACGAAGAGCCTGAGCGCCGGCACTCAGGCCGAGGCAGATGAGGCGTCACCGCCCTGATAGGTCGCGAAAGATGTCGGCGTCTCCCAGACGGTCACCTTCACGACCGTAAGACCTTGCTCGCATGCATGGTCGAAAATCAGGCGGGCAATGCGCTCGACCGTCGGGTTGCTGTCCACGAGAAAGATCGGCTCACCAAGCGCCTGGAGCGGTGCCACCAACGGGTCGTCGTGGCGCAGGATCATCCTGTGATCCAGTTCGCGATCGATCCAGCCCTTGACGATGCGCTTGATGTCGCTGAAGTCACACACCATGTTTCGCGTGTCGAGCGTGTCGGTACGCACCTCGACCTCGGCGGTGGCATTGTGGCCGTGCGGATGCTTGCAGATGCCGTCGTAGTCCAACAGCCGGTGGCCGTAGCAGAAATCGATCTTCTTGGTCACTGAATACATGAGCGCCCGGTCCCTAGAATTACACAGATTCGAAAGGGATCCCGCAGATTGGCCTCGTCAACTGAAACGCCCCTGGCTCAACCCCGGTGGCGCATCCAGCCGTCCACCACCCTGTTCACCCGACCCGAGCGTCCCCATCTGTGTAATCTGCGTAATCTGTGGATGTGCAATCTGTGGATGTGCAATCTGTGGATGCACAATCTGTGGATGCACAATCTGTGGATGTGCAATCTGTGGATGCGTCATCTGTGGATGCGTCATCCGTGGATGCGTCTGAGTGTAATCTGCGGAGGAGCAATCGGCGTGGACACATTGGTTCTCCTCTCCGGCGGACTCGATAGTGCGGTGCTGCTCGCACACGAGGCACGGCAGCGAGGGGTGTATCCCGTGTACGTGGCCGTCGGACTGTGGTGGGAACCGGCCGAACGAAGAATGCTCGACGAGTTATTGAAGTCGCCTGCGTACGACGGCCGGGTGGCGCCCCTCGAAACCGTCGAGTTCAGCATGCGTGATGTCTACCCGCCCACGCACTGGGCCATCCAGGGAACCCCGCCGGCCTACGACACGCCAGACGAGGACGTGTACCTCACGGGCCGTAACGTGGTGTTCCTCGCCAAGGCTGGCGTCGTCGCGGCAGGGCGCCGCCTCGCACGAATCGCCCTGGGCACGCTGTCCAACAATCCCTTCCCCGACGCGACGCCGGCCTTCTTCCAGACGATGGCCTCCGCGCTCTCGCTCGGCCTGAACCATTCGCTGGAGGTGGTGACGCCGTTGGCCTCGATGCACAAGGAGGACGTCATCAGGCTGGGCGAGTCGCTGCAGGTCCCGATGCACTTGACGCTCTCCTGCATGAATCCCACCGACGGGCCGCTGCCGCTCCACTGCGGGCAATGCAGCAAGTGCCGCGAGCGTCGGGATGCGTTCCAGATGGCCGGCGTCGAGGATCGCACGCTCTACGCCCACGTGAGCCCACGGTGAGGACGCGTCCTGCCATCGTGACGGCTTGCGGGGCCGCCGTCCTGCTGGCATCGGCCGCGGGCACCCTTTGGTATCTCAATCGCCGGGCCCCCGAGCCCATTCCGGGAGGTCCCGCCGCGTTGGTCAATGCCACGCGCGCGATCGAGGTCCCGTTCCTCATGTTCCGGACGCAGGCGCCGCCCGCGGTGCACGGACGCGTGACGATGGCGCGGGCCGAGCATCCTCGCGGGCCGAGATTTGTGACGCCACTATCGTGCGTGCGCGTCCACACGGCCGACGGTCGGGGTGTGTGCCTGGTCGAAACGCTGGAAGGGCGGTCCGTCGTCCACCGAGCGGAGACCTTCGACGATTCGTTCGCCCGTCTTGCGAGTATTCGGCTCGACGGCGTGCCGATCAGAACGCGCGTGTCCCCGAATGGCCGCCTGCTGACCGTCACCGTCTACGGTGAAGAGGCGACTCCAGAGGGCGAACGTCTCGCCACGCGCACCCAGGTGTACGAGGTCGCCTCCGGCCGGCTCGTGGCCGACATTGGTGAGTTCGACCTCACCGACGAGCTTCGCCGCGACCTGACTGCCCTGACCAAGCAAACCGCCTTCGGGACGCGCGACGTTGCCGGCCTGGGCTTCATGCCCGACAGCGATGGCTTCATCGCGACACTCGCCGCCGCCGACCGCTACTTGTTGGTGTCAGGCTCGGTGACGAGCCGGCAACTGTCGATCCTCGCCAGCGATCTGGCCGGGGAAGCCGTCTCGCCTGACGGGCGACGACTGGCCGCCAAGCGTCTGGTCGGCGGTCGGAGCTTCTGGCAGCTCGTCGTGTTCGATCTCACCACGCGACAGGTGACGACACCGAATCAAGGTCCGAGGAGCGTGGACGATCAGGTCGAGTGGTTCGACAACGGGGTGCTCATGTACCACGAGGCGTCTGGTGAAAGCACCGGGGTCTGGGCGCTGCCGATCGATGGCACGTCCGGTCCGCGATTGCTCCTCGACGACGCGTACTCGCCGAGCATGGCGCGCTGAGTAGCCTGCCCCCCGGACGACGGCTCATTTTTGATGACTCAAAATCTGATGTATACTTCTCGACCAACCAGGATTCTATTGTTCAAACTCATGAAGATCGCCCGGATCGCCCTCGTCGTCGCAGGTCTGGTTGCCGGGGTCCCGGCGTGGGCCCAGCCTCCGTCGGATCCCGGTCCCCAAACGGGTCCGATCTCGGGGTACATGGAGCTTCACCTCAACAAGCCGGTCGCCGATCCGGCGCCGGCGGTCTTGGATTTCCATCGCTTCGTCCTGT
>JBQTIE010000044.1:0-15847 GCA_052389315.1 Acidobacteriota bacterium | reverse complement strand
CATGTCCCACCGTGGTCATCGAAGCGCTCGCGTGCGGCCGGCCTGTCGTGTTCTCGAGCAGTGGCGGCGTGCCTGAGCTGGTCGGCGACGCGGGCGTGGGCGTGCCGGCCGACCTGCGATGGGATCGAGACGTTCCTCCCGACCCTCGCCAGCTGGCCGATGCCGTGGAGACCGTGCACTCGAGGCAAGCCGACTATGCGGCCGTGGCGCGGGCTCGCGCCGTGGGCTGCTTCGAGATGACGGCGTGGATTGCGCGTCATCGCTCGGTCTTCGAGCGTCTGGTGACGTGAGATGCGCGCCGTTGTGCGAAGGCTGGTCACCCTGCCGTTCCTGCTCATGGGCTCGACGGTTCGACGTCGGCTGGCGCAGGCGATCTTCCATGCGGCTGGCGGGAGGGCCCCGGGCGAGGCGTTGAGCGAGCTGCTGGGGATGGAGGCCGACCTGGATGGCCAGGTCAACGAAGCGGCCCTCGCCTACGGCGAGGGCGTGCACGTCAAGCACCGCATCATGCGGTACCACGACTTCTTCGTCGATCGCCTCTCGCGCGACGATCGCGTCCTCGACATCGGGTGCGGGTACGGCGCCGTGGCCCACTCGATGGCGGCACGGGGCGGTGCCTACGTCGTCGCACTGGATATGGACCCCGCGAACATCGCCAAGGCCGCGAGCCGGTTCGCACACGAGCGGATCACGTTTCTCGTCGGCGAGGCACCTCGCGATGTGCCGGCCGAACGATTCGATGTCGTCGTGATCTCGAACGTGCTCGAGCACATCGACGGCCGCGTCGCGTTTCTCCGGGCCGTCCAGCAACGCGTGGGCGCGACGCGCTGGCTCGTGCGCGTACCCCTGTTCAACCGTGACTGGCGGCCGACGCTGCGTCGGGAGCTCGGCCTGTTCGCCTACAGCGACCCCACGCACTTCACCGAATACACGACCGAGACTTTCGAGGACGAGATGGAGGAGGCCGGCTTCAGCGTGGGACACCTGCAGGTGAACTGGGGGGAGATCTGGGCGGAGGTCAGGCCGCGTGGGTGACCACGGCCGCGGCGCGCCCGGTGAGGGAGCCAGCGTCCAGATTGTGCTCTGCATGGACACCGAAGGACCCTGTGCCGACCCCGGGCGTCCGGAGCTGCTGGCGACGTGGGCCGCCGTGGACCGCGCGATGGACCGGCTGTTCGACCCCGGCTTTCGCGCGAGGTTCCCGGATCGCACCGGGGGCCACCTGAGGATTGGGTGGTTCTTCCTCACCTGGAGCGGCTTCACCACCAATCCCCGCCAGCGGGCGATGGGGTACCACGCCGTGCGTGATCACTACTGCGGGCGCTGGGGCGCGGCCATCACGCGCTTCGGCGACGAGCACTGCTGGCACTATCACCATCCCGCGGCGAGCGGCGTCGGCAACGAGTGGGGGCTCGAGTGGCGGCAGCCTCGTGAGTACGACCAGATCCTGTCGCGCCAGATCCTGGAGCGTGACTGGTTTCCGGCCTGCTACCGAGCCGGCGGCACGATCATGGACAACGAGTCGTCGCGGTGGGTCGATGCCTGGTTTCCAATCGACTATTCGAACCGGGCGCCGGTGCAGGTTCCAGGCCTGGTGGATTGGAGCACAGGACCCGCCGAATGGGCCCTCTACCATCCTTCCCCCGAGGACTTTCGCCAGCCGGGCACCGGCCGACGCCGCATGGCGCGCACTCTCGATCTGGAGACCCACATCTCGCTGCTCTCCGACGCCGACATCAGCCAGGCCTTCGAGCGGGCCGCCGCAGGCCGGCGAGCGCTGCTGGCCGTCTTCGACCACGACTACCGCGACATTGCCGACCGGCTCGACCAGTTCCGCTCACGTGTTGCGGAGGTTGCCGCACGCTATCCCGATGTCTGCTGGCAATACGCTGCGCCGATCGAGGCGGTGCGCCGCTATCTGGAGGCCGCGCCGCCGCGGCCGCTGCGGATCGAAGCGATGCGTCGGGGCGCGAGCGTGTGGGTCTGGACGAGCGAGCCGATCCATCAGAGCGTGCCGTGGCTCTCGGTCCAGATGCGCGACGGCAGCGTCCAGCATGTGGCCGAGGGATTGACGCGAGTCGACCAGACCCATTGGCGATGGGATCCTCCGCCCGAGCGGGAGTGGGTGGCGGCCGGGTTCGGGGCGTCCACCGACCTCGGGACGAGCGCCACGGTCCGGATCACGCCCTCCGACGAAGGTCCCCGTGGCTTTGGGGATTCGGTCGTCGAGTCAGATGGCAGGCACCCGCGGTCGATCTGGCAGCACTCGACGCTGTTTCCCGAACTTTGCGTTGAGCGGGCGAGCGGCGACGCGCCGGAGACGGACTCTGTGGCCCAGGCCGTCGCCTGGCTCGGGCCGAGGCTCGCGCCGGGCATGCGCGTGCTGGACGCGGGCTGCGCGGCGGGACATGCCTGGCACACCCTGCGGCCCCTGGGGATCGAATATCACGGGGTGGACGCCTCGGGGCGAGCCATCGACATCGGCCGCTCGGCCTTGTGGCGCGCCGGGCTGACCGCCGACCGCCTGCGCGCCCTCGACATCATCGACCTGCCGCCTGCCGAGCGATACGACGCCGTGCTCTGCCTCAACACGCTGCTGTACTTCCCCGACTTCAGGCAACCGCTCGAAGCCCTGGCCCGCGCAGCCGACCGATGGCTCGTGGTGCGCGCGAGCTTTGGCGATCGCACCGAGGTACGCTACCTGCCCGACGTGCTGCTGGCGCCCGGATTCGAGACCCTGCGCGCGTACTTCAGCATCTTCGGACGGGCGGACGTCGAGGCGTTTCTCGCCGCCGAGGGCTTTGAGCTTGAGTGGCAGGCCGATCGACGTCAGACGGAGAAGTTCGGTGGCCAGCCCGAAGTCGTGGGCGGCATCGCCATTCCGTACGAGTTCCTGCTCGCCCAACGCGTCCGGCCCCGGCCGGCGCCTGCCGACATCCTCGGCGACACGTTGACCGAAGTGGCGCGCGGCTGGCGCGAGCGCCGGGCAGGGGGACCGAGGCGCCCGTGACGAGCGCATGAGAACCGTGTTCTGTGTGACCGTGCGTCTCAAGTCCACGCGTCTGCCCGGCAAAGCTCTCCTGGATCTCGGCGGCCGGCCGATGCTCGCCAGGCAGATCGAACGGATCCGACGCGCGCGACGTGTCGACGCCATCGTGCTGGCCACTTCCACACATCCGCAAGACGACGACCTCGAGACGTTTGCCGCCGCAGAAGGCGTGGCGTGCCTCCGCGGCGACGAGGAGGATGTCATTCAGCGGCTGTCCGACGCGGCGACGAGCCTCGAGGCCGACTGCCTGCTGAACATCACCGGGGATTGCCCGTTCGTCGATCCTCGCTACGCCGATCGGCTGGTCGAGGCGTACGAAGCGACCGGTGCGGATCTCGTTCGCGCGCTCGACCTGCCCCACGGTGCGTTCAGCTACGCCTTGAGGCCGTCCGCCCTGCGCCAGGTGCTGGAGATCAAGGCGGACCGGCAAACCGAGGCCTGGGGACGATATTTCACCGACACCGATCTCTTCCGCGTGCACGACCTGGTGATCGAGCCGCATCATCGGCGGCCCGACGTGCGGATCACGGTCGACTATCCCGAGGACCTGGCCGTCGTCCGCGCGATATTCGAGAGGCTGGGCGGCTCGGCCGCGGAAGCGCCCCTCGATGCCATCATCGACTTGCTCGACTCGCATCCGGAGATCAGGGCGCTCAACCGCGAATGTGCCGCGCGCTATCAACGCCGGTTTGCGGCTCAGTCTGACATCCAATTGAAGCCACGCCATCAAATCCAGCGCGCCGCGATCATCGGATGCGGTGCCATCGGGCAACGTCACGCGCGCAACCTCCGGAGCCTGGGAATCACGGACCTGGTGGCGTACCGAACACGACGTGGAGCCACTGGAGACCTCGATCCGGTCCTGGGCATTCGCGAGATCGGCGCCATCGAGGCGGTGATCGACAGCACGCCCGACGTGGCGGTCATCTCCAATCCCACGGCCCACCACGTCGAGGCAGCGCTCGCACTGGCGCCGCACGTCAAGGGCCTCTTCATCGAGAAGCCCGTTGCCGGCTCGCTGACCGAGGCCCGACGGCTGGCGTCTGCTGTTGCCGGCACACGGGTGGTGACCTTCGTCGGCCACAACCTGCATTTTCATCCGGCGATCCAGGCGCTGCTGACCTCGGCTCGCGCCCGCGTCGGCGTCCCGCTGATCTTCCAGTGTCAGGTGGGTCAATGGCTGCCCGACTGGCATCCTCTGGAGGATTACCGGCGGGCGTACTTCGCTCGCGCCGACCTCGGCGGGGGCATGATTCGCACGCTGAGCCACGAGTTGCACCTGGCCATCGAGCTGCTGGGACCGGCTCGGCGTGTCTCGTGCAGCGTCGCCGGCTGGCCCACTCTGCCGGTGGACGTGGACGTGTCGGCCAACCTGCAGGTCGAACACGCCGGAGGTGCCACCAGTCACATCCACCTCGATGGTGTCCAGAAGACCGTCAATCGTCAGGGAACGCTGGCAGGAGACGAAGGGTGGGCGCGGTACGACCTGCTGGAGGGTCAGCTCGTCGTCAAAGCGCGAGGTGACGCTCGAGCCGCGGTCACGTGGGAGGGCACGGCCTACGACGACAACGACGGCTACGTGCGCGAGATGGCCTGTTTCCTGCGATTCGTGAGGGAGGGCCGTATCCGGCACGAGCACGATCTGTCAAGATCGCTCGCGACCATGGCCCTCATCGACGCAGCGCTTGCGTCGGCGCAGCTCGGCGGGGCCGTCAGCGTAGGGGAGAGCGCGTAGTGACCAAGCCCACGTATGTCGTGGCCGAGATGGCGTGCTCGCACGAAGGGGATCCGGCGCTGGCGCGGCAGATCATCGACGGCGCGGGTCGGGCCGGGGCTGACGCCGTGCAGTTTCAGATGTGGGCGCTCGACCGCATGGTCGTGCCGCATCATCCGGACTACGCCCTGCTGCAACAGCTGGAGCTGTCGCGAACGGTCTGGACCGATCTGGCGGCTCATGTCCGGCGCAGCAACGCCGGCCTGGCCATCGTCGCCTGCGTGTACGAGCCGTCGAGCGTCGATCTCGCCGAAGCCCTGCGGGTCGAGGCGTACAAGATCCATTCCTCCGACGTCTCGAATCCCCAGTTGCTGCGGGAGGTCGCCCAAACAGGCAAGGTGGTGCATCTGAGCGTCGGCTCTTCCACGACGGACGAGATTCGCGAGGCGATCGACGCGCTGGTCGGCGGAGGCAGCGGGCGGGTGGTGCTGATGTACGGTTTTCAGAGCTTCCCGACCGCCCCGCGCGACGTCCATCTGTCCTATGTGACGACGCTCAGGCGGCTGTTCGACCGGCCTGTCGGATATCAGGACCATTCGGACGCCGATCAGCCCGAGGCGTTCTGGATTCCGGCGGCCGCGGCGGGCCTCGGCGTCGAGGTGCTGGAAAAACACATCACCCACGATCGGTCGAAGAAGGGCATCGACCACGAGTCGGCCCTCAACCCCGACGAGTTCGTGGCCTTCGTGCGCATGGTTCGGTCGGTGGACCTGGCGCGCGGCAGCGCCTTGCCGAGGTCGTTTTCCGACGCCGAACAGCGGTACCGCCGTTACGCGAAGAAGAGCCTCGTGGCCGCCAGACGCCTCGAAGCTGGCGAGACGATGCAGGCCAGCGACCTCGTGCCCATGCGAGCCGATGGCCTCGGTCTTCCCCCCGCGTCGGCCGACCGGCTGGTGGGGCGCACGCTGCGCCGGGCCATCGACGCGTACCACATCGTGTCCGAGGAGGATGTCCAGTGAGCGGCCCTCGTCTGCTCGATCGCAAGCGCGTGCTCGTTCTCGGCGGCCGCGGCTACCTCGGTCAGCGTTTCTGCACCGCGCTCGCGGAAGCCGGTGCCGTCGTCACCTCCGCGGACCGGCCGGGCACGGGCCCGGTCGAGGCGTCCGGAGTTGCCGCGCAGATGGAGGTCGACGTCACCAGCGAGGCGTCCATGACCGATCTGGTGCGGCAGGTGACGCGCGATCGAGGTGGCATCGACGTGCTGGTGTACGCGGTGACCACCAAGCCGCCGGATTTCTATCGGCCGCTGGAAGAATGCTCGCTCGAGGGCTGGCGCACGATCCTGCAGGCCGAGCTCGACGGGTTGTTCCTGGCGTGTCGAGAGGTCGGGCGGGCCATGGGGGAGTCGGGTGGCGTGATGGTTCTGCTCTCCTCGATCTACGGGGTGGTCGGCAACGATCAGCGCCTGTATGAAGGCTCCAATCTCGCGGAAGTATATGGCCGCGATGGGCAAGCGCCCGAGCGCATCTATTCGCACGCCGGGTACGCGGCGGCCAAGGGTGGGGTCGTGTCGCTCACACGCTTTCTGGCGGCCTACTGGGGCGCACGGATTCGCGTCAACGCCATCTCGGCGGGGGGCGTTGCGCATCCGGCGGAGAACGAGGCCTTCGTCGCCCGCTATTCGGACCGCGTGCCGCTGGGCCGCAAAGCCAAGCCAGAAGAGATCGCCGAGGCGGTCGTGTTTCTAGCCTCCGACGCCTCCTCGTACATTACCGGACACAATCTCGTCGTCGATGGCGGCTGGTCCATCTGGTGAACGCCCGCAGTTGCGGGTTGCCGTGGTCACGGTCGGGCGGTCCGACTACGGCATCCTGCGGCCCGTCCTGGAAAAAATCCTGGAGGAGCCGACGCTGGAGTTGCGCCTCATCGTGGGTGGTGCCCACCTGATGGAACAGCACGGGCACACCATCGGCGAGATCGAACAGGACGGCTTCGAGATCGCGGAGCGCGTGGACATGCTGGTGGCCGCTGACACGCCGGAGGCAGCCGCGCAGTCGAGCGCGCGGGGCGTTGCCGGGTTTGCCGACGCGTTTGTCCGGCAGCGACCGCAGATCGTGCTGTTGCTGGGCGACCGGTTCGAGATGCACGCCGCGGCGGTGGCCGCGGTCCCGCTGCGGATTCCCATCGCGCATCTGCACGGTGGTGAGATCACCGAGGGCGCCATGGACGAGCAGTACCGCCACGCGTTGACCAAGCTGGCGCACCTGCACCTGGTCGCGACCGAGGATGCCGCCCGTCGCGTCGTCCAGATGGGGGAGGAGCCCTGGCGCGTGATCGTGACCGGCGCCCCAGGCTTGGACAACGTGCAGGCGCGCCCGGCTGGGTCGCTGGACGAGGTGGCCGCACGACACGGGATCGCCCTGGCGCGGCCGTTCGTGCTCGTGACCTACCATCCCGAGACGATCGCGGCTGGCGGCAGCGCTGGCGCGGTCGTCGAACTGCTGGCGGCCCTGGAATCGGCGCCCGTCGATCTCGTGTTCACGGCGCCAAACGCGGATCCCGGTCATGTCTCCGTCCTGGAGCAGGTGCGTGGTTTTCTGGCCCGGCGTCCAGGGGCCTGGCTCGTGTCCAACCTGGGCACGCACGACTACTTCACGCTGATGGGAGCGGCGAGCGCAATGGTGGGGAATTCGTCGAGTGGGCTCATCGAAGCCCCGTCGTTTGCGCTGCCTGTCGTCAACGTCGGCGACCGGCAGCGAGGCAGATTGCGCGCGGCCAACGTCATCGATGTGATAGCGACGAGGGAGGCGATAGCCGACGGGCTGCGGCGTGCGCTCGGCGAGGCGTTTCGCGCCTCGTTGGTAGACCTTCGGAACCCGTACGGCGATGGTCGCGCGGCGGCGCGCATCGTCAACGCATTGGTCGGTCTTGGCGGCGACGCTCGATTGCTCCACAAGCGGTTCCATCATGAAAGTTAGCGAGGCCCGGGGCGCCCCACGCGTCGAGCGTTGGTCGACCCTTCGTGCCCGCGCGACGTCTGAGGGCCGAGACTGGCCTCGTCGGCAAGTCTGTACGGGAGAGGTGGGCAACGAATGATTCGCCGGGTGGTCGGCCTCGGAGCTGGTGGTCACGGCAAGGTCATTGCCGATCTGCTGCGCAGCCAAAGCGATGTCGAGATCTGTGGTTTCCTCGATCCACGACCCGATCTGCATGGCCAGCGGATCGGCGACATCCTCGTGCTGGGAGACGATCGCCTGTTGCCGGAGCTGAAGAGCAGAGGCATCGATGCCGTGTTCATCGGCGTGGGCGGTACCGGGGACACGTCCGTGCGGCGCGACCTTTTTCAGGCGGCATGTTCGGCGAGCTTCGACGTCATGCCGGCCATTCATCGCGGGGCCATCGTCTCCACGAGCGCTCGCTTGGGACGAGGCGTTCAGGTCCTGGCCGGGGCGGTCATCAACGTCGACGCCAGGATTGGCGATAACGTCCTGATCAACACCGGCGCCATCGTCGAGCACGATTGTGAGATTGGCGACCACGTGCACGTCGCGACCGGCGCGCGGCTGGCGGGCGGGGTGAGCATCGGAGCTGGCGCGCACATCGGCATCGGCGCCGTCCTGCGCCAGGGCATCCGCGTGGGCGAGCACTCCGTGGTTGGCGCCGGCGCGGTGGTCGTCGATCACGTGCCCGACCGCGTGGTGGTCGTGGGCGTTCCTTCTCGTGTGCTTCGGGCGGTGGATGGATGAAGGACCTGTCTGACCTGCTCGTGTCGCCCGATCAGTCGCTGCGCGACGTGATTGCGCGAATCGACCGCAACCAGCGCGGGATCGCGCTCGTGGTCGATTCGGCACGGCGGCTGCTCGGCACGATTACCGACGGCGACGTCAGGCGGGCGCTGCTGTCGGGCCTCGACCTGGCCCTCAGTGCCGGGGCGTTGCTCGAGGGCCGGCCGAAGGTTGCTTCCGGGCCCTTGACGGCGCCCTCGGGTACTTCGACGACCGAGCTGCTCGAGCTGATGCGCGGGCACGACCTGCGGCACATTCCGTTGATCGACATGGACGGTCGAGTCTCCGACATCGCGATCCTGAGCGAACTGGTCGACGAATACCGGCTGCCTCTGCGGGCGCTCGTCATGGCGGGAGGCTTCGGCACCCGTCTCAAACCACTGACCGACGAGCTGCCGAAGGCCATGCTCCCGATCGGCGACCGGCCGCTCCTCGAGCACATCGTGCGCCAGCTGCAGTCGGCGGGCATCCACCGGGTGAGCCTTGCCACGCACTATCGAGCCGACGTCATCGAGCAGCATTTTGGCGACGGCCGTGACTTCAGCGTGGACATCCAGTACGTCAACGAGGATCAGCCGCTCGGCACAGCGGGTGCGCTGGGCCTGATGGCGCCTTCCGACGAGCCCCTTCTGGTGATGAACGGGGACATCCTGACGAGCGTGGACTTCCGTGCGATGCTCGAGTTCCATCGGGAACATCACGCCGACCTGACCATGGCTGTCCGGTCCTTCGACCTGCAGGTGCCCTATGGCATCGTCGACACGGACGGCGCACGGGTGGTCCGCATCTCCGAGAAGCCGATGGTGCAGTATCTCGTCAACGCCGGGATCTACCTGCTGAACCCTGATGTGTGTCGCCACGTCCCGTCGGGCCGGCGGTATGACATGACCGATCTGGTCACCTACCTGCTGGCGGAGGGCCGGAATGTCATCA
Source organism: Acidobacteriota bacterium (assembly GCA_052389315.1). Lineage (GTDB taxonomy): Bacteria > Acidobacteriota > Vicinamibacteria > Vicinamibacterales > UBA2999 > JACCSI01. The sequence goes on along the minus strand of JBQTIE010000044.1, from coordinate 6,366 downwards.
GCTTCCCCGTGCGGGAATACTGGGTCGACATCGGCCAGCAGGAACAGTACGAGCAGGCGCAGCACGACTCTGCGCGAGAAAGGCGTTGATCGTGAACTGGAGCGGCAAGCGCGTCGTGGTGACCGGGGCGGGGGGGTTCATCGGAAGTCATCTGGCCGAGCGGCTGGTCGAGCTCGGTGCCGAGACCGTCGCGCTGGTGCGCTACAACTCGTCCGGTTCGGTCGGTTGGCTCGAAGAGTCGGAGGCGCGAGCTCGTCTGCGGATCGTTCAGGGCGATCTTGGCGATCGCGATCGTCTTCGCGAGGCGTTTCGAGGCGCGGACACGGTGTTTCACCTGGCCGCGCTCATCGGCATTCCGTACTCGTACCATGCCCCGGAGTCCTACGTGCGCACCAACGTCGTCGGGACGCTTCACGTGCTGCAGGCGGCGAGCGACTGCGGGGTGGCCCGCCTCGTCCACACCTCGACCAGCGAGGTGTACGGCTCACCCGAGCGGCTCCCCATCACCGAGACGCATCCGCTCCAGGCGCAATCCCCGTACTCGGCGACCAAGATTGCGGCCGACATGCTTGCCGAGTCGTTCCGCCGATCGTTCGGCTTGAAGGCGTCCGTAGTACGGCCGTTCAACACCTTTGGGCCACGCCAGTCTGCGAGAGCCGTGATTCCCACCATCATCACGCAGGCGCTGACGGAGCCCCAGGTGCGCCTGGGGAGCCTGACGCCCACGCGGGACTTCGTGTTCGTCAGCGACACGGTCGATGGATTCCTCGCGGCAGCCGGCCACGACGCGGGTGACGTCATCCAGCTCGGCACCGGCCGCGAGGTGTCGATCGGCGAGCTCGCCGCCCTGATCGTCGGTCTGGTCGGCCGGTCCGTCCCGATTGAGACCGAACCGCAGAGGGTTCGCCCCGAGGAAAGTGAAGTGGAACGACTGCTGGCCGATGCCTCGCGCGCCAGGACGCTGCTGGGTTGGGTCCCGCGTTGTTCGCTCGAAGACGGGCTCAGGCGCACCATCGACTGGGTGCGGAGCCACCTCGATCGCTATCGTCCCAGTGTCTACAGCGTCTGAGGTTCGGAGAATCGCCCTCAGCGAGCCGTGGCTGCACGGCAGCGAGGGCAGGTATCTCCAGGAGTGCCTGGACACCAACTGGGTGTCCTCGGCCGGACCCTTCGTTCGTGAGTTCGAGGAGCGCCTCGCGGCGCTCTCCGCCCGCCAGTTTGCGGTCGCCGTCGCAAGCGGGACGGCCGCGCTGCATGTGTCGCTCATCGTCTCCGGTGTGCAGCGGGAGGATGAAGTGATCGTGCCGGCGTTGACCTTCATTGCGCCGGCCAATGCCGTGCGCTATGTCGGCGCGCATCCGGTGTTTGTCGATGTCGAACCCGAGTATTGGCAGATCGACGTCACGGAGCTTGCCGGTTTCCTGCGTCGCGGCTGCCGGCTCGTCGGCGAGCGACTCGTCAATCACGAGACGGGCCGCACGGTCTCGGCCATCCTGGCCGTCGATGTCCTCGGCCATCCTGTGGACGCCGATCCGCTGCGGGATTTGGCCGCGGAGTTCGGGCTTGCCCTGATCGAAGACGCCACCGAGAGCCTGGGCGCGGCCTACAAAGGGCGGCCCGCAGGAGCCCTCGGCTCGGTGGCGTGTTTCAGCTTCAACGGCAACAAGGTCGTGACGTGCGGGGGCGGCGGCATGATCGTCACCGACGACGAGGCGGCGGCGGCGCGCGCGAGGTACCTGTCGACGCAGGCGAAAGACGATCCGGTGGAGTACGTGCATCATCACGTGGGCTTCAACTATCGGCTGACCAACCTGCAGGCCGCGTTGGGCGTGGGCCAGCTCGAGTGGCTCGACACGCACGTCGCCGCGAAACGACGGATCGCCGAGCGCTACCGGGACGCGTTTTCCCGCGTGCCCGGGCTGACCTTCATGCGGCAGGCGCCCTGGGCGTCGAGCTCGTTCTGGTTGTCCACGGTCCTGGTGGACGCCGCGGCGTACGGGATGACCAGCCGCGCGTTGCTTGGGCACCTGGCAGAGACCGGCATCGAGAGTCGGCCCTTGTGGGAGCCGCTGCACCGGAGCCGCGCGCACGCCGGCTCACCCCGACGCGTGTGCCCAGTTGCCGAACGCCTGTACGACCAGGCGCTGAGCCTGCCGTCGTCGCCGGGACTCTCGGAAGACGACCAGCGTCGGGTCATCGAGGCCGTGCTGCGCTCGGCGTCCGCGTGACAAACCTGACACCCTTGGCAAGAATCCACGCCCTCGAGACGTCCAGCACCGTCAACCGGGCACTCAGGCGGTTCGGGGCCGAGGTCCGCCACGCGGGGTGGTGGCTCCAGGCCTGGCCGCGCAACGCGGCAGCCAGCCTGCGCAACGCGATCGGCCGAAGACGATACGTCGAGCTCGACGAAGCGGCGCTGCTCGCGACGCGAAGCGCAGAGACGGTCTTCGTGTTCGGGAGCGGCCGATCGCTGCTCGACATCACGGCAGCGGGGTGGACCGAGATTGCGTCGGCCAACACGATCAGCTTCCGGGAGTTCCCTCGTCAGACCTTCGTCCGGGCCGATTACCACGTGACGGGGGAAATCGACGACCTCGACGCGTACGCCAGGCGCATTCGCGAAAATCCTCGCTACGCCAAGACCGTGTTCGTGGTGCAGAAGGGTTGGCGCGCGTCTGGAGGCAATGAGCTGATCGGCCGAGGCCTGCTGCCGCGCGGCGCGCGGGTGTTTCGCTACAAGCGGACGGCGCGCGGGCGCTATGTGCCGCCGAGCCGGAGGTTTGCCGACGGGCTGGTCCACGGGCACGGGACCGTGGTTGGCGTCGTGAATTTCGCCGTGCTCATGGGCTGGCGCCGCATCGTCCTGGCCGGCGTGGATCTGTACGACAAGCGGTACTTCTGGCTGCCGGTCGATGAAGGTCGCTCGTACGAAAAGCCAGGCCTGACGGTCGAGTCTCGATTCACGGGCGCCGACGACATCGTCGAGATGCTGGGCCGTTGGCGGGTCCTGCTCGACGAGGCTGGCATCGATCTCCGAGTCCTCGATTCCCGATCGCTGCTCGCCGGACGCTTGCCGGTGCACCAGCTCGCCGCCGCCGCGCCGCCGTGACGCTCTGCATCCCCATCCCGCACCGACCCGAGGGCGGCATGTACACGTTCCTCGGCAACTTCCGGGCGTACCTCGAACGCGCCGGCGTCGGTCATACCGTCGATCTCGACGGCGAGTACGACACGTTGTTCGTGAATTCGTGGGTCGTCCCCTACCGCACCGTGTCGCGGGTCAAGCGTGCCAGACCCGATCTTCGAGTCGTGCAGCGCGTGGATGGTGCGGCGCAGGACTACGGGCGGCCAGAGGTGTCCGACTGGCAGCAGGCCAGGGTGAACCTCTTGGCCGACCTCACGATTTTCCAAAGCAGGTACTCGCGCTACAGCACACGCGAGAAGTTCACGGTCATCGCCCAGGACGGCCCGATCATCTACAACCCCGTGGATGTGGAGCTGTTCCAGCCCGAGGGGCCGCGCGCCGATCTGCCGCCGGGCGTGCCTCGCGTCGCCTGCGCGTCGTGGAGCACCAATCGCGCCAAGGGCACCTGGTTGATCGATCGAATCGCGGCCGAGCATCCCGACACCTGCTTCGTCCTGTGCGGACGCTTCAAGGACGTCCAGCCGCGCGCGAACGTCGCGCGGCTCGGTCACCTGAGCCGCCGGGACCTGGCGGCCGCCCTGCGTGCGTGTGACGTGTTTCTCAACCTTTCCGAAAACGATCCGTGTCCCAACGTCGTGCTCGAGGCGCTGGCGAGCGGTCTGCCCGTGTTGTTTCGCGACAGCGGCGGCGTTCCCGAGCTGGTGGGCGACTGCGGCAAGGCCGTCACGCCCGAGACCTTCGCGGTCGCGCTGACCGAGGTGATGATCGACCGCGATCGGCTGGCGCGCGCGGCGCGCGAGCGGGCCGTGCAACGATTCGGGCCCGAGGTGATCTTTCCGCAGTACCTGGCGGCGATGGAGACGGCCACGCGCCGCCGGGGCCCGGTCGGCTGTGGGCGCCTTCGGCTGGCCGCGGCGGGCTACCCGGTCCTGCCGCGTGTGAAGTCCCCGCGCGACCTGGTCGGATCGATCGCGCGGCGCGTGCCGCGGGTGCTCGGGGCGCTGACGCGTGCATCCTCTCCGGAAGGCCGCGTCGGCTGGGTGACCTACGATTCCTTTCCGGGCCGCAAGCGTCGCTTCTCGGAGCTCGATTCGTTCACCGGGATGCGGGTCGGCAACGTAGCCACATGGCTCAATCGGCACGACCGACGACTGCGTCATGAGCTGTACGACCCTCAGCGCGAGTACCAGGTCGTCGTCTTCCAGAAGGCCATGGATGCCCGCTGTCAAGACGAAGCGGCCAAGATTCGTGCGGCGGGCGGAAAAGTCGTCTTCGACGCCAACGTGAACTACTACGAGGTGTGGGGGGACTACTTCGTCCCGGGAACCGCGCCGACCGAGCTTCAGCAGCACGACGCACGGCGCATGACGACGATGGCCGATTGGGTGGTGGCCGATTCCGCGTATCTGCACGCGCTCATTACGCCCATCAATCCGAAGGCGACGTGGATTCCCGACAACGTGGATCGCCGGCTGTATCGCGGTGTCCGGAGTCATGCGCCGGGCCCGCTGCGGTTGGTGTGGAGCGGGATCGGCAAGAAAGCGGCGCATCTCTTGATCATCGTCAACGTGCTCGCGGCCCTGCGCGAGGCGACGCTGACCCTCGTCGTCGACGAGCCGCCGGACTGCCTGGCTGACCTCGAACGGGCGATCCGGTGTCGCGTCGTGCCGTTCTCCAACCGCCAGTACGCACGCACCTTGCTCGAGAGTGACGTGATCATCTCCCCGAAGCGTCTGGTCAACGGGTACGAGATGGCGCACACCGAGTACAAGATTGCGTTGGGCATGGCGGTCGGGCTGCCGGCGGTTGCCAGCCCGCAGCCGTCCTACGTGGACGCCATCGGACATCTCCACGGCGGGGTCATCGCCGCCGACCACCAGGCGTGGCACGAGGCCTTCGAGCGCCTTCGGAACCCGGCCGTTCGAGCGGAGATGGGCGATCGGGCGCGCCGGACGGTCGCGGAGCGCTATGACACCGCCGTGGTGGCGGCCCGATACGGAGGACTGCTCAGCGACCTTGCCGGCCTCTCGCCTGTCCATGCCGCGGCCCGCAGCTGAGCAGGCCGCCGGCCCGGCGCGTCGGTCGCCAGGGGAGCCGTTTTCGGTCGTGGTGCCCGTGTACAACGAGGAACGGCTGGTTGGCGATTCGATCACGGCGATGATGCACGCCCTCGAGGCGCTTGGCGGGGACTTCGAGATGCTGGTGTGCGAGAACGGCAGCACGGACGAGACGGCGCGGCTGGTCGATCGGCTCAGCCAGCAGGATCCGCGCATCCGCCTCGAGCGGCTGCCGGAGCCCGACTACGGCGGCGCCATGCGGCACGGCATCCAGGCCTGCACGCACGACCGCGTCGTGATCTTCAACGTCGATTTCTGGAGCGGCGAGTTCGTGCGGGAGGCGCTGACGCACCTGGGCGACTCGGACATGGTCGTCGGATCGAAGGTTGCCGACGGGTCTGCCGACGAGCGGCCGTGGTTCCGACGGGTCATCACGCGCGCGTTCAACGGCGTGCTGCGTCTCGCGTTCGGCTTTCGAGGCACCGACACACACGGCATGAAGGCGTTCCGGCGGCGTGCGCTGGTGGGACCCCTCGCGCAGTGTGTGACCTCCCGATCGATCTTTGATACCGAGCTCGTGCTGCGTGCCGAGCGCGCCGGCCTTCGGATTGTCGAGATCCCGGTCGCCGTGCGAGAGATTCGCCAGCCGAGCTACTGGGCGGTCGCCAGGCGGCTGCCTGAAGTGACATGGAACATGTGGAAGCTGTCGCGCGCGCTCCGGAAAGCCAGGTGACCGGCGCCGTGGCCCTGGCGAGCGCCGTGTTCGCCGGCTCGCTCGCGATCGACTGGCCGGCGCTCCCTGCCGGCATCCGCCTCGCCGAACTGCTCTTCGTGCCGGTGGCGATGGCGGCTTGCCTGGGATTCCGCCTGCGGCGACCCGTGGTGACGCGGCTGGATGTGCTCGTGCTCGCCTACGTCGCCGGCGCGCTACCCTCGCTGCTGACAACCGACGACCGCACGCAAAGCGTGGTCGAACTGGGTCGTCACGTCTACCTCGCCGGGCTCTACGGCGCCGTCGCGAACCTCGCATCGCGCGGTTACGCGGGCGCGATGGCGCGCGGGCTGGCGGTGGGGGGCGTGATTCTGGCAGGCCTCGGACTGGGATTTGCCGGGGCATACCTCGCGCGGCCCTTCCACCTTCCGGCCGTCGGCGAGGTCATGACG
>JBQTIE010000043.1:0-54365 GCA_052389315.1 Acidobacteriota bacterium | reverse complement strand
GCGGCTGGCGGCCCCGCTTTGGCGGGCGCCGTCGCGCGGGCCGTCTCGACCGGGGTCAGCGCCCAGTATCCCTTCCGGGCGCGCACGTCGGCGCCGGGCCGTCGCACCCGCACCTTGATCTCGTGGAACTTGCCGTCCTGCGGCGCCTGGGAGGAGTTGTAGCCAATCAGGTAATACGCACTCGAGTCGGCCACGATCTGCTTCATGGCCCGTCCGAAGTCGTTGCGGTTCACGATGGCGCGGCCGTCGGTCTGTTCCGCCAGCACCCGGAGCGTGTCCTGCGTCTGCCGCAAGGCAGCGCTGCTGCGCTGCAGGCCGACGTTCTCGTTGATGTCGAACTCGCCGGTCGCCAACCCGCGCGGATCCACGGTGTACAACGCCGTGTTGTTCCGGTTTGCGGCGTTGAACACCTCCTGCATCTCCTGCTGGAGGTCCACCTGTCCCATGAAATCTGCGCGGTCCTCGAGGCTGCTGTTCTCCCCGACGGTGGGATTGCGTCGGGCGGGGTTCCCCATGCCGGGCATGGCCGCCACGGGATCGCGCAGCTGCGGGGGAAGGATCGACGTGTACCCCTCGCTGACGACGATCACGGCCTTGCGCCCTTCGCGGAGGGCCCCGAGCTTGATCGCCAGGCCCTCTAGCGCGCTGAGGGACACTTGCCGGCGGATGCGCTCGACGACTTCGGAAGGGTACAGCGCGTAGCGTTCTTCGAGCGCGTTACGGGGCTCGTAGTTGTACTTCCGCCCTTCGAAGCGCTCGACCACACGAATGATCGAGTCGTGGTCGCGCGTGAGCGTGACCCCGTCCAGAGGGGTCAGCGGATACATGACGGCGACCAGATCGCCTGGGCCCAGCTCGGTGCGTACGAAGTCGGACAACGGTTTGCGCGCGCCCATGCTGTTGCCCAACCGGACATGGTAATCGTCGAGGAAGAACACGAAGATCCGAGCGTCGTCGTTGGCCGCGGCTCGCTCCTCGTCGGCACGGCTCCTGATGGGGCGGGCGGAGACGGCCGGCGTCACGCCGTCGGCCTTCACGAAGCGAAACGTCTCGATCGCCTGCGGCTTCCCATCTTCGAAGATCTCGAAGTCAGCCGCCGTCAGATCAGCGACGGGCTGGCCCTGGCGGTCCGTCACGATGGCATCGACGCGCACGAAGTTGATGCCAGTCCGAAACGTCGGCTGCTGCGGTGCGGGTTCGGCCGGGGGCTGTGGCCCCGTCGGGGGCGAGGGCGGGGGGGTCTGTTGTGCGCCGGCGGTCTGCTCCGTGGGGGCCGCAAGCGAGGGCCGACCGAGGATGACCGGCGTCATCACCAGCACCGCAAGCGCGGCTCCTGTACTCCATCGTGCGATGCGCATGAAGGCTGACCTCGCCTTTGGCCATGATAACATCCAATTTTCGACCGTGAGGGCCGGCGATCGACCGATCCGCAGGCGTTTCCAAGGGTTCCATGAGCCAGCCGATTCAGAGGAAGGCCCCCGCGGTGGCTGACGAGGGCACCTCCCCAGCGACACGTCCCGCCCTCAGCCATCTGGCCGATGACGAGCAGTTGTTTCGCGACAGCGTCTTCGAGTTCGCCAGCCGGGAGATTCGGCCGCTCGTCGCGGCGATGGATCGCGACGCGCACATCCCGCGCGCCGTCATCGATCAGCTGTTTGCGTTCGGGCTCATGGGCATCGAAGTGCCCGAGCGCTTCGGCGGGGCCGGCGCGACGTTTTTCCACGCTGTGCTCGCCGTTGAAGCGCTGTCGCGCATCGATCCGTCGATTGCCGTCCTCGTCGACGTGCAGAACACACTGGTGGTCAACGCCCTCCTGCGCTGGGGCACCGAGGGACAGCAGCAGCGCTGGCTGCCCAAGCTGGCCTCATCGACCGTCGGCGCCTATTGCCTGTCGGAGGCCGGGTCTGGCAGCGACGCCTTCGCCATGCAGATGCGCGCGGCCGAGGTCGCTGACGGCTTTGCCCTCACCGGGCAGAAACTGTGGATCACCAACGGGAACGAAGCCGACCTGTTTCTGGTGTTCGCCAACCTGAATCCCGAGGCCGGCTATCGTGGCATCATCGCCTTCCTCGTCGAGCGAGGCGTGAAGGGATTCACCGTCGGCAAGAAGGAGGACAAACTCGGCATCCGCGCCAGCAGCACCTGCGAGCTGCTCTTCGAAGACTGCCGGGTCCCCCGCGAGTCGGTGCTGGGAGAGCTGGGCAAGGGGTACAAGGTCGCCATCGAGACGCTCAACGAAGGGCGCATCGGCATCGGCGCCCAGATGATTGGTGTGGCCCAGGCCGCGCTCGACCATACCATCCGATACACGAAGGACCGCCGCCAGTTTGGCAGCTCGATTGCGGAGTTCCAAGGCGTGCAATTCCAGCTGGCCAGGATGGCAGTCGACGTCGAAGCTGCGCGGCTGCTCGTTTACAACGCGGCGCGGCTGCGGGACGCCGGCCTCGCCTTCCTGCACGAGGCGGCCATGTGCAAGGTGTTTTCGTCGGAAGCGGCCGAGCGCGTCACGTCGATGGCCGTGAACCTGCATGGCGGCGCCGGCTTCGTGCGTGACTATCCGGTGGAGAAGCTCTATCGCGATGCCAAGATCGGACAGATCTACGAAGGCACGTCGAACATGCAGCTCATGACGATTGCCAAACACCTGATCGGCTGACGGGGGATGAGATGGAACAGTTGACGCTCACCGTGACCGGGATGACGTGTGGCGGGTGCGAGAACGCCGTCAAGCGCGTGCTGTCGCAGCTCGACGGCGTTTCCGACGTCGCGGCCTCGCATCGCGAGAACCGCGTCTCGGTCGCGTTCGATCCCGCGCGCGCCGACCGTGCCCGTATCAGTCGCGCCATCGAGGTGGCCGGGTATCGCGTGGCCCCGTAGCGGGCGCCGCCGGCTGCCTACCCGGGCAGCAGGCCGGCCGCGGCCGTGCTGCGGACGTGTTCCTCGCTGCCCAGCACGACGCTGAGGGCACGCGCGTCGCGCGTCAGCCGATCCAACAGCCCTCCAGGGGCCAACCCGCTGGCCCCAGACACTCGGATGGCCGCCTCGGCACACGCGAGCGCCGCTCGGCACGCCATCAGGCGTGCGACCGCCGACGCAGTCTCGAAGGCCGCGCCGCCGGCCTCGGTCGCCGCTCGGTGGGTCAGCAGCCGCGCGGCTTCGAGATCCGTCGCCACGTCGGCCACCAGCCAGTGCGGCTTGTCGGTGTCGGCGCCGCGGCCCGTTTCCGCCGATCGCAGCTCGTCTAGGGCCTGATCGAGGGCGGCGCGCCCGATGCCGAGGGCGACTGCTGCCAGCAGCAAGGCCGTCTCCGCCCCTTGGCGCGACATTGGGGCACCGCGAAGCCCCGAGAGGTTCAGGGCCTCGTCGGCGGTTCGTCCCTGCGCCGCGCTCAGCAGGCCCACGGCCGCACTCGCGGCGGCCAGCTCTTCGACCACGAGCACCTTCGCGACCGCATCGAGCGTCGGGCGCATCAGCGCGCGAGCCCCCTGCTGCAGCGCGTCCGGAATCACTCCGGTCTGATCGATCTCTGCGGCCTCTGCCTGGAGCGTCTCCCGTGCGAAGTGGCGCGCTCGCTCCCGCGCGGCCTGCTGCTCGATTGACGGCTCGAAGTTCATGGGCGCAGCCGACGGAACACGGGGCGCAGGCGGTCGGCGGTCTGGGCGAGATCTTCGGGGATCACACGAACGTTGCCGACCACGGACATGAAGTTCGTGTCGCCCGTCCACCGGGGCACCAGGTGCACGTGCAGGTGATCCACCACACCGGCCCCGGCCGGCCGGCCCAGGTTCATACCCACGTTCAGCCCCTGCGGGTGATACACCTCGGTCAGGGCCATTTCCGAATGGCGCGTGAGCCCCGCCAGCTCCGACAGCTCATCGACGGCCAGGGCCTCGAGCGTCCCCACGTGACGTCGAGGCACCACCATCAAGTGACCGGCGTTGTACGGGTACAGGTTGAGAATCACGAAGCAGGTCGCCCCCTCGCTCACGATCAGGGCGCGACCTTCCCTGTCGGTCAGCGCCTCACAGAACACACATCGGTCGTCGTCCGCAGGTCGGGTCACGTACGAGTGCCTCCAGGGAGACCACAGCCGATCCATCGGGTCCCTACCGGTGACCAGGGACGGACATCACAGCTCGAAGCTCGTGTCCGGGGGGTGGGGAAGGGCCGCCGGCGTCGGCTCGTCGTCCTTGTTGAGGAGATCTTTCAGTTCCTTACCGGGCTTGAAGTACGGGACGCGCTTGGGCGGCACGTCAACCTTGTCACCGGTCTTGGGATTGCGCCCCTTGCGCGGCTCCCGCTTGCGGAGGCGGAAGCTCCCGAATCCCCGCAGCTCGATCTTCTCGCCCCGATGGAGCGCATCGATGATGCTCTGAAACACCGTGTCCACGATGACTTCGGAGTGTTTCTTGGTGAGCTCCGAAACGCGGGAGACCTCTTCGACGAGCTCGGCTTTCGTCACGGCACAGCCCTCAGCGGACAACACCCGGGCGCCGGCATCCGCCCTTGCCCGGGAGGCGGACACGGCAGGGGGCACGTCGGGTGCGTACCGCCCATCGCCGAGGGCGAGCCGCGTGTTCGCGGCTCCTCCTGCTATTTGTGCTTGAGGTGCTCCCCGAGCGTCGCACCGCCCTCACCCTGCGCGGAGGAATACGCCTCCCAGTCGGATCGGTATTGGTCCGACTTGAGTGCGCGGATGCTCAACCCGATCTTGCGTTCGGCCGGGCTCAGCTTGATGATCTTCATCGGCGAGACCTGGCCGACCTCGAGAGCAATCTTCTCCGCGCCGTGCGCGTCGTCGAACTCGCTGACATGGATCAGGCCCTCGATGCCCTCGTCCAGCTCGACGAAAGCGCCGAAGTTGGTCATGCGCACGATCTTGCCCTCGATGGTGTCACCGACATGGCGCCGCGCGAAAAAGTCCTCCCAGATGTCGGTGGCCAGCTGCTTGAGCCCCAACGAGAGGCGCTGATTCTCGGCGTCGATGCTGAGCACCATCGCCTCGACGGCATCACCTTTCTTGAGAACCTCGCTCGGATGCTTGACGCGCTTGCTCCACGACATGTCGGAGATGTGGATCAAGCCATCGATGTCGTCTTCGACCTCGACAAACGCCCCGAACTCGGTCAGGTTGCGTACCTTCCCCTTGAGGCGCGTGCCCACCGGGTATTTCTCGACCAGTTCGTGCCACGGGTTGGTCTCGACCTGTTTCAGCCCGAGCGAGATGCGGCGCGCGCCGGGGTCCACGCCGAGGACCATCGCCTCGACCGAATCGCCGACGTTGAGGAGCTTGGACGGGTGCTTGACGCGCTTGCTCCAGGACATCTCGCTGACGTGAATCAGCCCTTCGACGCCCGGCTCGAGCTCGATGAAGGCGCCGTAGTCGGTGAGGCTGACGACCTTGCCCGACATCCGCGCGCCGACCGGATACCGATCCATCGCCGTAATCCACGGGTCCTGGCTGAGCTGCTTGTGGCCCAGCGACACGCGCTCGGTGCCGGCATCGTACTTGAGCACGAGGACGTCGATCTCGTCGTTGACCTTGAAGAGCTCCGAGGGGTGGCCCACCCGGCCCCAGGACATGTCGGTGATGTGCAGCAATCCGTCGATCCCGCCGAGGTCGATGAAGGCCCCGTAGTCGGTGATGTTCTTGACGACGCCGCGCAGCACCTTGCCCTCGGCCAGCGTGTCCAGCGTGTGCTTCTTCTTCTCCGCGTTCTCTTCCTCGAGCAGCACCTTGCGCGACAGCACGATGTTGCCGCGCTTCTTGTTCACTTTGATCACGCGCATCCGGAGCTCTTGCCCCTTCAGCGCGTCGAGGTTGCGCACGGGCCGCACGTCGATCTGGCTACCCGGCAGGAAGGCGCGAACGCCGATGTCGACCGCGAGCCCACCCTTGATGCGCTCGATCACGCGGCCGATGACGACCTTGCGCTCGCCGAAGGCGCGCTCGACCTCGTCCCAGATCTTCATCTTCTCGGCCTTCTCGCGCGAGAGCACGATATGGCCGTCCCGATCTTCAGTCCGTTCGAGCAACACGTCGACCATGTCGCCCGCTTGCACGGTGACCTGCCCGGTCTCGTCGAGGAACTCGCTGACGGAGATCACGCCTTCGGACTTGTACCCGACATCGACGATGATCTCGCTCTCGCCGACCTTGAGAACCGTGCCCTTGACGACTTCGCCTTCTGCTATATTCCTGAAGCTGTTATCGTAGAGGTCCAACAGGCGGGCGTATTCCTGCGGGTCCAAGTCCGACTCTCCCTGGACCCAGGGAGTCGTGGTTTTGAGCGTCTGCCGGCCCGACGGCTGTCTGCTGCCCGGGGCCGACGCGCCCTTCGGCTCCACAGCCGTGTTGTGCTCGTCTTGCGGCATGACCATTGCGATGCGCGTCCTCCTGACTTCTCGAATTGCCGGTCGTGGGTGAGCGGCGGCCGGCGCCCGCGAGTGTTCGCCTACTTCCAGGCTCGAGGGCCCGGACGCACGCGTAACCAATAGACGTTATGTTACTTAACCGACGCTGTCAAGCACGACCGACGCTGTCAAGCACGGTGAAAGGATTGTCCGATGGCCAAGACCTCCCGTTCACGCGGCCAGCGCGCCACTAAGGCGGCGCGTCGCGCCAAGACGGTCAAGAAACCTCGGGCCGCCGCACGACGCAAGGTGGCGTCACGAGGGAAGACCAAGGCCGCGGCTCGGTCGTCTCGCAAGGCTCGGCGTCACGCTGGCAAGCCCCGGCGGGCCACGCGTCGAGCGTCGGTCAAGGCCAAACCACCCAAGACCAAGCCACGAAAGGCCCACCCGTCCAAGGCCAGACCACCCAAGGCCACACACGCGCCGAAGGCAAGCGGCCCCCCGACCAGTCCTGCCGCACGCCGGCCAGATCCAGCCTCGGCCTCCACGATCCCGGCTGCGGCTCCGCCGCCACGCCGCTCCTCCCGTGCCGCCAAACGGCCTCCCACACTCGATCGCGAGCGGCGCCGGATTACCGACGCCGACACGGTGTCAAGTTTCCCCTCCTCGCTCGACCTCGACCGGTCCGCGTCGTCGGTCCGCACGGGACGCGCGGAACTTCGGGAAAAGCTGGGCCTTCATACCTCTACGAGCCCCGCCATGACCGGTGGCGACGTGGACGCCGACTGGGCATCGGCCGACTCGGTGGGTGACGAAGCGCCAGGCGGCGACAATCCCACGCCGGACCAGGACGTGGTGGACGACATCGGCCGCGCGCTCGGCGTCGAGTACGAGGAGGAGGAGGAACTGCAGGGCGGCGATGAGATCACCGATCGCGATCGTCACCGGTGGGAACTCGATCCGGCCTCCTCGGACGATTTCGACGACCGGGACGACTGACGGGTGAGCTGACGGAGGTCAGCCCTTCAGCCGGTCCGACACGATGGCCATCACGTGGCCCACCACCTCGTCGATCGGCATGCGCGTGGTGTCGAGGTAGACCGCATCCGGCGCACACGTCAGTGGAGCGACTGCGCGCGTGGCGTCTGAATAGTCCCGTGCCTGAAGCGCCGTGTGCACGCCCGCCAGCGAGGCCTGCCGTCCGCCGGCATGCGCCGGGTCGTGGGCGCGCCTCCGGGCCCGCTCTTCCGCGGCCGCGTCGAGATAGACCTTGAGGTCGGCCTCCGGGAACACGACCGTCCCGATATCGCGCCCCTCCATCACCACCCCACCGGTCCGCCCGAACGCCCGCTGACGCTCTACCAGGGCTCGGCGGACGGCCGGAAGCCGCGCCACCGCTGCTGACGCACCGTCGATGGCCGGCGTGCGGATCGCCTCGGTGACGTCATGGCCATCGATCACGAACGCTCCGGCTGCCTGATCCATGACGGCGCGCTCGGCGATCGCCGCGACAGCGGCTTCGTCGTCGAGCGGGATGCCCTCGTTCAGCGCTTTCCAGGCCACGGAACGGTACATCGCTCCCGTATCGATGTGGCGATAGTGCAGCCGATCGGCCAGCGCACGCGCCAGCGTACCCTTTCCCGCACCGGAGGGACCGTCGATCGCGATGATGAGGGGGCGGGGATCCGACACGAACTCGACGATCAGTGTACCATCGCGGCGTGCGCCGACTCTCTGCCGCGATTCTCCTCGGGGCCGCGATCGCGTCCGGGGCGATCGTAGCTCCCGCGTACCTGGACGCGGTGGGGTTCATCGCGCGCGCAGCCGCGCTGGGCGGGTCCGCGGGTCGCGTGGCCGTCTGGCGCGCCACTCCCACCCTCGTCGAGCCCGTGCAACAGATCCCGACGCGCTATGGCCCCATCGAGGCGAGAGTGTACCGCCCGGCCGGCGGCGCCGTCCGGCGAGCGGTCACGCTGGTGCCGGGCGTGCACATGGACGGCATCCGTGAAACACGGCTCGTCGGCATGGCCGAAGACCTCGCCGCGTCTGGTTTCACGGTCCTGACGGTGGCCACGCCGGACCTGCAGCGCTTTCGCATCACGCCGGAATCCACCGACATGATCGAGGATGCGGCGATCTGGCTCGCCCGGGAGTACGGGCCGCGCACGCCATCGGGTCGCGACGGCAAGATCGGGATGCTCGGGATCAGCTTCTCCGGCGGGCTGTCCATCGTCGCGGCCGGCAGGCCCGCCTTACGGGATCACGTGAGCTTCGTCATGTCGTTTGGCGGCCACGGCGACCTCCCGCGGGTGATGCGCTACGTCGCGTCGGGCAACGCGCCCGAAACACCGACACTCGGACCAGGCGCGTCCGAGGTGCCGGGCGCGGACCAGATGCACATCAAGCCCGCGCACGACTATGCGGCTGCGGTGGTGTTGCTCAGCCTCGCCGACCGAATCGTACCCGCCGACCAGGTCGAGCCGCTCCGCCAGGGCATCCTCATCTTCCTGACGGCCTCGTCTCTCACGCTGGTGGATATGACTCGGGCCGAGGCCGAGTTCGCACGGGCGCGCGAGTACGTGCATGCGCTGCCCGACCCAGCTCGCACGCTCATGCAACACGTGAACGACAGGGCGGTCGACAAGCTCGGGCCGGTCCTGCTGCCCGTGGTCGACCAGCTCAGTGGCACCAACGAAGCCTCGGCGTTGTCACCGGAACGGGCTCCCTCTCCTCGGGCACCAGTGTTCCTCCTCCATGGCGCGGAGGACAACGTCATTCCGTCCAGTGAGACCGTCCTGCTGGCGATGCACCTGCGGCAGGAGTCCGCGACCGTCCATGCCTTGCTCAGCGGCCTCGTGACGCACGCCGAAGTCGATCGACCTCCGACCATGGCGGAGATGTGGCGGCTGGTCCGTTTCTGGGAAGACCTGCTGACCCGGTGAGTGTGGTCCGCCTCCAGAAACTTCTGTCCATCGCCGGCGTGGCCTCGCGCCGCGCGGCCGAGCGGCTCATCGTCGAGGGCCGCGTGTCGGTGAACGGCGAGGTCGTGCGCACGCTCGGGACGCAAGCCGATCCAGGCAAAGACCGCATCGGCGTCGACGGTTGCCAGCTGCGCTTCGACCGCCAACGCCGCTATCTCGTGCTCAACAAGCCGACCGGGTATGTGACCACGCGGCGGGACCCGGAAGGTCGTCGCACGGTACTGGACTTGCTCAGGGGCGTCCGCGAGTACGTCTACCCCGTTGGACGGCTCGACTTCGACACCGAAGGGCTCTTGCTGCTGACGAGCGACGGCGATCTCGCGGCGCGTCTCACGCATCCGCGGCACGGCGTGGAGAAGGTCTATCTCGCCACGGTGCTCGGCGTGCCGGACGAGCACGCCCTCGAGGCGTTGAGGACCGGCATACGCCTCGGCGGGAAACTGACAGCGTCGGCAGGAGTCACCCGTGGCGCGGTGGGCAGAACCGGACGTCATCCGACAACCGAGTTGACGATCACCTTGAGGGAGGGGCGCAACCGTCAGGTGCGCCGGATGTGCACGGCCATCGGCCATCCCGTCCGCTCGCTCGTGCGCGTAGGTTTGGGGCCCATCCGATTGGGCGATCTGCCGCCCGGCCGCTGGCGAGACCTGACAGACGCCGAGGTGCGGCGCCTCATGAACGCCGTCTCGCTGCCGGCCGCACCCCAACCGGCCGGACCCGACGCAGCACACCGCACCCGACGCGCCGGGCGCACCGGGCGCAGCTGACGCACCTGCGGCACCGGAAGTCCCGCGCTACTCCCCTTCTTCCTCCAGGGGCAGCATGTCGTCGGTCACGGATTGTTCGGTCAGGACGGCTGGGGCGTCGAAGCCGAGCGCCGCGGCCATGTCTTCCACGCGCGGCAGGTCGCTCAGATCCTTGAGTCCGAAGCGGACCATGAACTCGCGTGTCGTCCCGTAGAGGAACGGCCGGCCGATCACGTTCTTGCGCCCGACAATCCTGATGAGGTGCCGCTCCATCAGCGTGGACAGCACGCCCGACACGTTGACGCCTCGAATCTCGCCGATTTCCGCCGCGGTGATGGGTTGCTTGTAGGCGATGACGGCGAGGGTCTCGAGCGACGGCACCGAGAGCTTCTGCGTCGATCGTTCGTGAAACAACCGGCGCACCCAGTCATGAAACTCCGGGCGGGTGGTGATCTGGTAGCCGCCCGCGACCTCGACCAGGTGCAGTCCGCCGCGAGTGTCGTATTCGCGCCGCAGCTCGTCCAGGGCGGCCGACACGTCCTCCTTGGGTTCGTCCCCGAGCAGCTTGAACAGCATCTTGGGCGTCAGCGGCTCGGGCGAAGCGTAGACCAGCGCCTCGACGATGGCCCTCAGCTGCCGGCCATCGAGCCGCGTTGTCGCCACCTCGATGGGGGCTGGGTCGGGCGTGCTCGGGGTCGTCGGTCCCGTGGGAGTATCGTCACCGCGCGGTGGCGGAGTGTCGTCCATCATTCGGTCGGTCCTTCATCGGCTCGGCTGACAGGCGGCGGGTGGTGCGCCTTGTACTCGTCTTCGGGATCGTGGATGGGGTGAGGCGCGTCTTTCGGGCGCGCTCGCCGGTAGATGCGAATCGGGCCGCCGAGGCCGGCCTGGAATACCCGCGTGAGCTTGAGGCGAATCATCTCCAGCAGCGCGAGGAACGTGACGATCAGGTCCGCCCGGGTGGCGACATCGTCGAACAGGTCTTCGAAGCCGCAGGCCTTGGTCTCGGAGAGCCGCTCCAGCAGCTGCTCGATCCGGCTCTCGATGGAGACCTGCTCGCCGGGCAGCGGGATCGGCGGTCGTTCGCGAGCGCGCTCCAGCACGGCTCTGAAGGCCGCGAGCAGGCTGAACAGGTCCACCTCGAGCTCGGGCTCGCAGTCCTCGCCGGCGATCGGCTCCACGCGCGAATCGGGACGGGTCCACTGCGCGCTCCGGAGCGTTTCGCGCTCGTGCAGGAGCTCGGCGGCCGCCTTGAACTTCTCGTGCTCCAGCAGCCGACGCACCAACGCGTCGCGCGGGTCCTCGTCCGGCTCGTCGGACTGGGAGGGGTCGGGCCGAGGCAGCAGCGTGCGGCTCTTGATGTGAATCAGCGTCGCCGCCATCACGAGGAACTCGCTGGCCACGTCGAGGTTGAGCTCCTGCATCAGGCCCAGGTATTCCAGGTACTGTTCGGTGACGAGCGCGATGGGAATGTCGTAGATGTTGACCTGGTGCTTCTTGATCAGGTGCACGAGCAGGTCGAGGGGTCCCTCGAAGGCGTCGAGTCGGATCCTGATGTCCTCGAGTTGCGACTCGAAAGCGTCGTCCACGGGTGGAGCGCCGGCGGCGTGATCGGACTCGTGCACGTTAGTAGGTCAGCTTGACGGCGGTGCGCACGCGCGACATGGTCTCGCCGGCCATTTCACGGGCGCGGCGCGACCCTTCGAGGAGCACGTCTCGAATATCGCCTGGCCGCGAGAGCGCCGCCCGTCGGCGTTCGCGGATGGGATCCAGCAGGTGGTTGATCGCGATGGCCAGCTTGGTCTTGACCTCGACGTCGCCCACCTTGCCAGCGCGATACCGGGCCTTGAGCTCCTCCACCTCGTCGCGATTGGGATTGAACGCGTCGTGATAGAGGAACACCGGATTCCCTTCGACGGTGCCGGGAATGTCGGCGCGGACCCGTTTCGGGTCCGTGTACATCTGCCGCACTTTCTTCCGGACTGCCTCGGCGTCGTCGGCGAGGTCGATCGTATTGCCGTAGCTCTTGCTCATCTTGCGGTTGTCGAGCCCGGGCAGGCGCGGCGTCGGCGTGAGCAGCGGCTGCGGTTCGATGAAGACGTCGCCGTAGAAATTGTTGAAGCGGCGGACGACCTCCCGGGACAGCTCGAGGTGGGGCACCTGATCGTCGCCGACGGGGACGAAATCCGCGTCGTAGATGATGACGTCGGCGGTCTGCAGCAGAGGGTACCCGAGGAAGCCGATGCTGGACAGGTCCTTGTCCGCCAGCTGCTCGATCTGCTCTTTGTAGGTCGGGACACGCTCGAGCCATGGAATGGGGGTGACCATCTGGAGGAGCAGGTAGAGCTCAGCGTGCTCGGGCACGCGCGACTGCACGAACAGCGTGCTGCGCTCCGGGTCGATGCCGGCGCCGATCCAGTCGGCGACGTTGTCGAGGGCGCTCTCGACGATGTCTCGCGTGTCCGCGTAGGCGCTGGTCAGGGCGTGCCAGTCCGCCACGAAGTAGAAACACTGGTATCGTGCCTGCAGCTGTTCCCAGTTCTGCAGGGCCCCGACCAAATGTCCCAGATGGAGCTTACCCGTCGGGCGCATGCCCGACACCACTCGTTTCGTCATCCCCTCGTTTTCCACAAAGGGGT
Source organism: Acidobacteriota bacterium (assembly GCA_052389315.1). Taxonomy (GTDB): domain Bacteria; phylum Acidobacteriota; class Vicinamibacteria; order Vicinamibacterales; family UBA2999; genus JACCSI01. The sequence continues at coordinate 41,645 of JBQTIE010000043.1, read as the reverse complement.
CGGGCTTGATTTCAGTTTCTTCAACGCCGCCGCGACCCCCTTCGCAGAATCTGCCACCTGCTCTACAGCAACCAGCTCAAGATCTCGTTCCGAATCGGCAGCACGATGCTGCCCAGCAACCCCGAAAGCATCAGCACGTACAGCAACAGGAACCCCCAGCCACGCAGCTTGTCCACCAGCGCGGCAAGCACCTCCGGCAGCACGCCCATCAAGACGTTGCCGCCGTCGAGGGGCGGAATCGGGATCATGTTGAACACGGCCAGCAACACGTTGAGGACCACGAACAAGACCACCGCGCGGGCGACCCACGGGCTGAGGTCCAACAGTCCCACCGGGTCGAGCCTGAGGAGCAGCGCAGCGGCCGCCGCCAGCACCAGGTTGCTGACTGGACCGGCAAGGGCCACGCGCGCGAAATCGCGCCGAGGGTGCCAGAGGTTGGACGTATTCACGGGGACGGGTTTCGCCCAGCCGATCAACGGCAGCCCTGTCGTCATCGCCACGAACGGAAAGATAATCGTGCCCACGAGGTCCACGTGCACCATCGGGTTCAAGCTGAGACGCCCAAGCCGCCTCGCGGTTGAATCGCCCAATCGGTCCGCGGTCCATGCGTGCGCGGCCTCGTGAAAGGTCAGCGAGACGATGAGCACGGCGAAGGCGACCAGGGTGTCGGACAGATCCAGCGAGGTCAAGGACTTCAGAGCGTAGCACGTGCCGCACGATCTACTCTATCGCGGTCGTCGAACCACCGACGGAACGACCCCCTGCCAGCCATCCCTGGTCGCCGGCTCCCGCCCCACGACCCTCACGACCCGGCCTCGGCAAAGTGCGCGACGATGGCACCGGCCGCCTTGGCGCCGACGACGCGCGTAAGCTCTTCACGACTGGCCCGCTTCACACCCGTCAAGCTGCCGAAGGTCGTCAGCAGGGCCTTTCGGCGGCGCGCGCCGATGCCCCGGACCGCGTCAAGCTCCGAGCGCAGGTCGCGCATCGCCCGGGCCCTCCGGTGAAACGTCACGGCAAAGCGGTGGGCTTCGTCCCGAATCCGTTGGAGCAGGCGAAGCGCCGACCCGGAGGGATCGAATGCGAGTGGGTGATCCCGGTCTTTCGTGAACACCAGTTCTTCCTTCTTGGCCAGCCCGACAGCCACCAGGTTGGACAGTCCCACGGCCGAGAGCCCCTCGTAGGCCGCCGACAGCTGGCCCTTGCCACCGTCGATGACGATCAGATCGGGAAACGGACCGCCCGCGTCGAGCACACGAGCGTAGCGGCGTCTGACGACCTGACGCATGGCCGCGAAGTCGTCCAGAAAACGCCCGGCGCGCGGCTGCTCCGATTCGGGCTGCACGCGATACTTCCGGTACTCCTCGCGCTTCATGCGCCCGTCCTCGCAGACGACGAGCGAGCCGACGGTCTCGCTGCCTTGAATCGTCGAGATGTCGAAGCATTCGATGCGTCGCGGCAGCGCCGGCAACGCCAAGCCGTCCTGCAGGCGCTCGAGTGCCTCGAGCGGGGCCAACGTCGCGTGCTCGAAACGCGTTCGGTAGGCAAGGCTCGCGTTCCTCCGGACGAGCTCGAGCATGGCACGCGTGTCTCCCCGCCGCGGCACGCGGATGCGCACCCGCCGCCCCGCTCGAGCCGACAGCCCCGCTTCCAGCAGATCATGGTCGGGGGGCAGCGTCCCGACGTGGATCACCGGGGGCGGGAGGGCGTTGGCATACAGTTGCGCCAATGCCGCACCCACGACCTCGGCCTCGACGGGGGCCCCGGGCGCGGCCCGTTCACGCGAGGTATCCGCGGCGGAAGGGGCGGCGCCCAGCAGCTCAAATCGTTCCACCACGCGCCCGCCGCGGAAGACGAAGACCTGGACGAGCACGCCGCCGGGGCCCGCCGCAACGCCGATGACGTCGCGGTCGTTCAGCCCGGCGGTCGCCATCTTCTGTTGGCGCAGCTGCACCGCTTCGACCGTCCTGATGGCGTCGCGCAGTTGCGCCGCCTCTTCGTAACGCTCCCCGAGCGCCGCCAACTCCATTCGCTGCCGCAGCTGCCTCGCCAGTTCCTCGTTCCTGCCCTCCAGGAACCATCGGGTATCGACGACCGCCTCGGCGTAGCGTTCGGGCGAACAGAGCGCGCTGACGCAGGGGGCGAGGCACCGGCCGATGTCGTATTCGAGACAGGGACGCGGCCGCGCGCCCGTGATCACTTCGTTGCAGGACCGGATGCCGAAGACGCGATGGGTCAGGGCCATCGTCCGGCGCGCGAGGGTCGCCGGCAGGAACGGGCCCGCGAAAAAGTCCGGGCCCGTCTCGACCTGTCGCGCCACGACCAGACGCGGAAACGCCTCGCTCGTCGTCAGCTGCAGATAGGGATAGTTCTTGTCGTCGCGGAGCAGAATGTTGAACTTCGGGACACGCTGCTTGATGAGGTTGTTTTCAAGCGCCAGCGCCTCGACCACCGAATCGGTCATGATCACGTCGAGACTGGTCACCTCATCGAGGAGGGCGTCGGTCCGGGGGCTGGACCCGTAGGCACTCAGATACGTCTTGACCCGATCCCGCAGCGAACGCGCCTTGCCGATGTAAATCGTCTCTCCGGCGGGGTTGGCGAAGAGGTAGACGCCCGGCTGGTTCGGCAACCGTGAGATCTGTGCCTTGAGATCGTGAATGGCCATCGGCTACGCTTACAGTCCGCCAGCCGCCCCACCCCCTGGCGGGACGAGCTCGCCGCCGCCGTGCGACGAGGTATCGAGGAGCGCAGCAGACGATCGAGGCCGGGGCCGGCGGGCAGTTCGTATTTTATCCGATGACCTTCACAGGCGCGATCGGCGCGATCTGCATGTTCCCGCTGCGCGCAATCATCGCCGTCAGCGTCGCGCTCGGCATCCATCCCAACATCCTCACCCTGATTGGGGTGCTGATCAACGCGCTGGCCGCCTGGGCCCTGGCCCTCGATCGCTTCCTCGTGGCCGGCCTCATCATGATCGTCGCGAACATCTTCGACTTCATCGACGGCAAAGTGGCCCACATCACAGGCAAACAATCTCAGTTTGGTGCCTTCTGGGACTCGACACTCGACCGCTTTTCGGACCTGGCGCTCTTCACCGGCCTCATCTGGCTCTACTCGAGTCTCGGCCGTGAGGATTACGTGCTCGTGGCCACCCTGACGCTGATCTTTTCGATCATGACGAGCTACGCCAGGGCGCGCGCCGAATCGCTCGTCGAAAAGTGCAAGGTCGGTTTCATGGAGCGCCCCGAGCGGATCGTGTTGTTCATGATCGGCGCCTTCACCGATCGCATGGCCGGCGTGCTGTGGGTCATCTTCATCCTCTCGGTCATCACCGTCGCCAACCGCATCTACTACACGTACCTCGCGTTGAACCACCGGCCGATGCCCGTGGGGACCGGCGTCACGGGGACCTTCTGGCGTGCGTTTTTCTGGAGAGACGAGCGGGCCACGCTCGCCTACGACGTGTGGGTAGCCGCGATTCTGGCGTTTGTCTGGCTCACGCCGCCGGCCTGGCTGGGAGACCCGACGGCCACCGGCCCCGGCCTACTGGGGATCGTGGGTGGGTGGCTGGACTAACTGCCCCACACGGCTTTGCGTGCCATCTCAGGACGCCTTTCGTTTCTTCGCGGCGGATTTGGCGATCGCGATCTTCGGGGCCTTCTTGGCCTTGGCTCCTGGCTCTTCGACCTTGGCTGGTCGCTTCTTCCCACTGCTGACCTGATCCAGGCTTCGGCGTAGGGCCTCCATCAAGTCCACCACCTTGGGTGGCGCCTCTTCCACCGGCGCGACGATCTCTTCGCCCGCGACCTTGGCTTCGATGATCTTCTGCAGGCCTTCCTGGTACTCGTCTTTGTAGTCGGCCAGGTTGAGCTCGCCCTCGAAGCTCTCGATGACCTGCTTGGCCAATCTCATTTCGGCCGGCGCGACCTTCCCGCGTACCTCGCGAAGCTCGTCGATCTGGTCGATGGTGCGAATCTCGGCGGCGTGGTGGAGCGTGTACATCACCAGGCCCTGCTTGTGGGGCTTGACCGCCACGAGCGACTCACGGCCGTGGATCGCCACCTTGCCGACGCCGACCTTGCCCTGCATCCCGTCGCGCATGACCGAATACGCGTCAGCCGCCATCGCTCCGTCCGGCACCAGGTAATAGGCCCGGTCGACATACATCGGGTCGATGGCATCGCCGCCGGCAAACTGCACGAGGTTGATGACCTTCGTCGACTCGGTGCGGACTTTGGCGATGTCCTCGTCGGTCATCACCACCCAGCGACCCTTCTCGAACTCGTAGCCCTTGACCACCTCGGCGGTCGTCACCTCGCGCTCGCACGTGGCACACCACTTCTTCTGGTTGATGCGCGTCTGACACTCGGCGTGCAGCTGGTTGAAGGAGAGGGTTGCGCTCGCCTCGGTGGCCGGATACACCTTCACCGGGATGTTCACGAGGCTGACCTTCAGGTAACCCTTCCACGTAGGGCGGGGCGGCATGGCTGGCTCCTTCGCGCGTAAGAACTATCGGTCGGCGGCCGGGCCGCGTTAGGCAGTCGCCGGCGCCGAATCCGTCAGTTAGCCAGTTTTTCAGGCTTAGGTCAAACGATAAAACTTGGCGAGAGCAGAGGCTTGTTCAACCCAGGAAGCGACTCGAACGAACTCGGCCGCCGAAGCCAGGCCCCGAGTCACACCGAGTCGCGAGCGTCTCGAGCGCCCAGGTGCAGCCCCGGCCCGTCGGCCGTCTCGATGGCGTGGCTCGTCATCTTGTCTCGGAGGACCCGCCGAACCTCGCCGAGGTGCTTTGCGGGCACCCCGAGGCGGCGCGCCACTGCCTGGCCCTCCGCCACGACCAGCAAGGTCGCCGGGGCGCCGTCTCGCCACGCGATGCCCTTCACGTGTTCGTAGGGGAGGAAGACGGTGTCGGTCCAAATGCCGTCGCTGTACAGGCCTCGCGCGATGCGTGTGGAGAGCGGCAGCATGTAGCCGAAATACACGAACATCATCAACTCGCCGAACGAATTGCGGACGAAGACGAGAGCCCAGGCCGCCGCCGCGGTCTCTTCTCTGAGGGCGAGGTAGGCCTTGACCAGCAGGAGCACGCCAAGCAACGTGCCGATGGCCAGGCTGAGGCCGTAGAACGGGGGCTTGGCTCCCATCCAGACCACCTGCGTGGCGCGCCGGCGGCGGCGCCAGCGGGCTAGCTCCAGTGCCATCCGCACATTGGCGATCAGGAACCCGACGCCCAGAACCGTCAAGATGACCGGCAGCCAGGCGGCGAGCATCACGGGCGCTCCGCGCGAAGGGCGCCGACCGACGACGAGGCGGCCAGCGTGGGATCGAAACAGCGCCGGCACCTGGCTTCGTAGGTGCCGACTGCGCCCAGCAGCACGCGGTCGGTATTGGCGACCAGCCGCTGGGTATGGTTCGCGGGGTTGCCGCAGACCATGCAGATGGCCCGGGTCTTGGTGATGAACTCGGCCACTGCCAGCAGCTGGGGCATCGGGTCGAAGGGCTTGCCGAGGTAATCCTGATCCAGGCCGGCCACGATGACCCGCACCCCGCGCGAGGCCAGCGTCGTGCAGACTTCCGGCAAGGCGTCGTCGAAGAACTGGCCTTCGTCGATCCCGACCACCTCGGTCTCGGCCGACACACGGTCGAGAAGATCCGCGGAGTCGCGAGCGCACTCGGACGGGATTCTCAGTTCGCTGTGCGAGACGATGTGGTCGGCCTCGTAGCGTGTGTCGACGGCCGGCTTGAAAATCTGGACGCGCTGGCGCGCGATCTGTGCACGCCTCAGTCGGCGAATCAGCTCTTCGCTCTTGCCGCTGAACATGCTGCCGACGATGACTTCGATCCACCCCGTGTGGGGAGTACGAACCACGTCCATAGCACGATTATAGAACCGCGGGCAGCGCGAGGGGGCGCGGCCGGCCCCGGGGTCAGGCGCGAGCCAGGTATTCGCCGGTCTCGGTGTTGACCCGGATCACGTCCCCTTCGCCGACGAACGGGGGCACTTGAACCACGACGCCGGTCTCGAGCGTGGCTGGTTTCATCTGGTTCGTGGCCGTCGCCCCCTTGATGGCGGGGACGGTCTCGACCACCTTCAAGTCGACGGTCTGGGGCAATTCGATGCCGACGGCCTCGGCGCCGTAGAACTCGACGCGAATGGTCATTTCGTTCTTCAAGAAGCCCACCGAGTCGCCGAGTGTCTCGGCGGTCATGTGAATCTGCTCGTAGGACTCGGTGTCCATGAAATGGTAGCCCTCGCCGTCACTGTAGAGAAACTGCATCTCTTTTTCATCGAGCGTGGCGCGCTCGATGACGTCTTCGGAGCGCAGCTTCTGCTCGGACATCGTCTGGCTCCGCAGGTTGCGTGCTTTGACGCGGACGAAGCCTCGCAGGTTGCCCGGCGTGACGTGCATGAGGTCGTGGATGCGGTACAGCTCGTTGTCGAGCTTGATGATCATCCCCTTCTTGAGTCGGGTCGCGAGGAGCGTATCGGCCATGAGTGCCCTTACGGGAAGATGTACAACCTGACAATTGTACCACTGGCGAGGCTGCTGTACCACTGGCGAGGCTGCCGCTCAGCCCGGTGAGCATGAAAGGGCCGGCTCCGCCCGGGAGCGGCGAAGGGACTACCGGCGGCCCTGGTCCCGGTGCTACGATTCTCGTTGTGGCCTTTGCCCGCTGGGATCCGCTGCGCGACCTTCTGGCCATCCAACATCGGCTCGAGCGGATGTCGTCCTCGACCCCTCAGGGGTGGGCACCCGCCGTGGACCTGTGCGAGACCGCCGACGCGTTTGTCGTCATGGCGGAGCTGCCTGGGCTGGCTCGGGAGCAGGTTCGCATCGAAGTCCACGACGGCCGGTTGACGCTGCAAGGGCGTCGCGACGCCCGCGTGCCGTGCGAGCAATACCACCAGGTGGAGCGCGGACACGGCGAGTTCTGCCGGACATTCGCCCTGCCACCTAGTGTCGATACTGACCGTATCGCAGCCGAGCTTCGCGATGGGGTCCTGACCATCGTCGTGCCCAAGACGACGGGGCGCGTCGATCCTGTGCGAGTGGATGTGTCCTGATCCGCATCGCCCACGCTCATTGGCGCATTCGAGCCGGTCTCGTGATGCGCATCAGCACTGACGCATGATCCGACGTCTCTCGCTCCTCGCGCTCGTCGCCGCCGGCGTGGTCGCCGGTGTGGTCGCCACTGCGCGCCTCAAGACCGCGGAACCCGCGTGGGCGCAGCCGTCCGGTCCCGCGGTGGAGGCGCCCGCCACCGAGCAACGAGGCGTCGTCGGCCCCACCGCCGCGCCCGGACCAGACTTCACACGCGTGGCGGAACAGACCGTTCAGGCGGTCGTGAACATCTCGTCGATCCAAGTGGTGCGCGAGCGCTGGTCCCCATTCTTCAACGACCCGTTCTTCCAGCAGTTCTTCGGAGATCCCGACGGCGCGTTTGGCTCGCGTGATCGGTATGCGTCGAGCCTGGGGTCGGGGGTCATCGTCTCGCCGGACGGGCACGTGATCACGAATTTCCATGTGCTCGGCCAGGGTCGCATCGAAGAGGTCACCGTCTCGCTGGCCGACAAACGGGAGCTGAAGGCCCGCATTCTCGGCGTCGATTCGTGGACCGACCTGGCGCTGTTGAAGGTCGATTCCAGCAACCTGCCCGTGATTCCCTGGGGTGACTCGTCGCGCCTCAAGGTCGCGGAGTGGGTCATGGCCATCGGCAATCCCTATCAGCTCAGCCACTCGGTGTCGCTGGGCATCGTGAGCGCGCTCGGACGCAGCAACGTCGGGATCTCCACCTACGAGGACTTCATTCAAACCGACGCCGCCATCAACCCGGGTAATTCCGGCGGCGCCCTGGTCAGCGCCCGCGGTGAGCTCGTCGGTATCAACACCGCCATCTTCTCGCAGAGCGGCGGCTACCAGGGCATCGGCTTCGCCGTCCCCAGCAACCTCGCGCGACACGTCGTGGACGAGCTGAGCCGTTACGGGGAGGTGCGGCGGGGATCGATTGGTTACCTCGAGGTGGCGCCTCTGACCACCCATGTCGCCAAGCAGCTCGGCGCGCCAGCGGCCGAGGGGGTGGTCGTCACCGACCTGCGGCAGGGTTCGGCCGCTCGCGCCGGCCTGGAGCGCTATGACATCATTCTCAGCGTCAACGGCCAGCGCATCGGTGACACGGCCACCCTGCTCAAGGTGATCTCCGATTCGCCTGTCGGCAGCACGGCGGCGATCGAGGTCCTGCGAGATGGGCGACGCTTGACCTTCAAAGTCCCGATCGAGCGGCAAGGACAACGGCAGCGACGCGTCCGCGGCTGAGCCTGAGCGCCCGAACCGCACATGCCGGCCGCCCAGAGCTTCGCCCTTCCTGACAACGCGCTCGAGATCACGCTGGCACTCGCGCTGGTGGCCACGCTGGCCGCCGCGGCCGCCCTGGCGGTCGGCCGCGCGGCGCGCGACCTGCTCATGTCCCAGATGCCTGCGACGTCGTCGGTCGGGGTGCCCCTTGGCCGGGCCACCGTCCGGCTGGTCCGGCTGGTGACGTTCCTCATCGCGTTTCTCGTGCTCCTGTTTCCAGCGCTCGACTTGGCCGGTGTCGAGCCGCCCACCGGTCTCCAGGCCCAGGGGGCGGTTCAGTGGGCCGCCGGGAACGGCCTGCGCATCGTCATCATCGTGCTGCTGGCCTTTGCTGTCTCCCGCATGATGTCGGCCATCCTTGCGCGCGCCGAACAGGACTTGGCGGTCGGGACCGGGGTGGACCGGCTGGAACGCCAGAAGCGCGCCCAGACCGTGGCGCGCCTGGTGCGTCGGGGACTCGCCGGCCTCGTGTGGGCAACATCCCTCCTGATGGTGCTCCGCGAGCTGGACGTCGACATCACACCGGTGTTGACGGGGGCCGGGGTCCTCGGTCTCGCGATAGGATTTGGCGCGCAGACCCTGGTACGGGACATGATCAGCGGCTTCCTCTTGATCATAGAAGATCAAGTCCGCGTCGGCGACATCGCGATAGTGAACGGCACAGGCGGCTTGGTCGAACAAATCAACCTGAGGACCATCGTCCTCCGCGATCTCGAAGGCATCGTGCACGTGTTCCCTAACGGAGAAATCAAGACGCTCGCCAACCGCACCAAGGACTATTCGTTCTATGTCATCGATCTTGGCGTCGAATACAGCGAGGACACCGATCGCGTCGTCGCCCTCCTTCAGGACACCGGCGCCGGCTTGATGGGCGACCCCACCTTCGGGCCGTCCATGCTGGCACCGGTCGAGGTACTGGGAGTGGACGACTTCAAGGAGTCGTCTGTCAGTATCCGGGCACGCATTAAGACGGTCCCGCTCAAACAGTGGGAGGTCGGGCGCGAGTTCCGGCGCCGGCTCAAGAAAGCGTTGGACCGCGAAGGCATCCGGATCCCGTTCCGCCGTCTGGACGTGGAGCTGACCGCGCCGGCTCCCCAGGCGGCTCCGCCTGCCGGTCGGTCCGAGGCCGAGCCTCGCTAGTGATGGTCGAGCGCCCCAGCCCGATCGCGCAGCACCCACACGCAGAGCAAGCTCACCAGCGCCGACGCCGACAGGTAGACGGCGATGGCCAGTGAGGTCTTGTAGGTCTCGAACAGGTACAGCGCGACGATCGGCGCCGGACCGCCGGCGGTAATGGACGCGAGCTGGTAGCCGAGAGAGGCGCCGCTGTAGCGGAGTGATCCCGGAAAGCTTTCCGCGATGAAAGCGGCTTGCGGTCCGTACTGCAGATCGTGAATGGGTTCCGAGACGAGAATCGCGGCCACGATCCAGAACATCACGCCGCTGTCGAGCATGGCGAAGTAGACGAATGGAAAGACCATCATCGCGACGCACCCGATGGCCGTGAGGCGACGACGTCCCACCCTGTCGGAGAGGTGTCCGAACGTCGGAATGGTGATGAGCGACAGCAAGGCCGTCAACATCACCAGGTTCAGGACCGTGCCGCGGGCGAGACCCAGCGTCGTGGTCCCGTAGCTCAGGATGTAGGTCGTGAAGATGTAGAAGGGGGCCTGCTGCCCGCTGCGAAGGAGGGCCGTCAACACCACCTCGCGCCAGTTCCGTCGCAGCACCTCGACGAGCGGCGCTTTTTCCAGACGGCCGTCCGCCCTCAGGCGGGCGAAGACAGGCGTTTCGAGAATCCCGAGCCGGATGTACAGGCCCACGGCGATGAGCAGGACGCTGGCGAGAAACGGCACGCGCCATCCCCAGGCCAGGAACTGCGTCTCCGAGGTCACGGCCGAGACGAACGCCAGTGCTCCGTTGGCCAGGACGAGACCAGCCGGTGCGCCGAACTGCGCCCAGCTGGTCGTGAATCCCCGGCGGTTCGGATCGGTCCACTCGCCCGCCATCAGCACCGATCCGCCCCATTCACCGCCGACACCGATGCCCTGCAGGATGCGCCCGACAATCAACAGCACCGGAGCCCAGACGCCGAGCGTTTCGTAACTCGGCACCAGCCCGATGCCGATGGTGGCCACGCCCATCAGGATCAGCGTCGCGACAAGCGCCGACTTGCGGCCGATGCGGTCGCCGTAGTGCCCGAAGATCGCGGCGCCAAACGGTCGAGCGACGAAGCCGACGAAGAACGTCGAGAACGAGAGCAGCGTGCCCGTGAATGGGTCAGAGGCGGGGAAAAACACGCGTGGGAAGACCAGCGCCGCCGCAATTCCGTACAGGAAGAAGTCGTACCACTCGATCATCGTCCCGACGGCCGAGGCGGCCACGGCCCGAATCATCATGTGGCGTCGTTGGACGCCAGTCAGCTCGGTGTTTGGGAAGTCCTTCTGATTCATGACGTTAGCAGCCTTTGGTTCTGCGCGAGCCGCCAGCGCCGCAACCATAGTCAACACCCGCCGCATCAGTGGCGTATATTAGTCTGGCCCGCTTGCCGTCGAACTCGAGGTTTATGGTCCGTCCGTCCCTCAGAGTCCTTTTCGCTGCCATCCCCTTCGCCGCGGCCGCCTGGCTTTCTCCACAGGAAGGCCGCGTCCTTGCTCAAGCCGGTTCGGAGCGAATTCCCACGGCGACGCTCGTGCCGACCGCGACGCTCACGCTGCGCTCGGGGGTCGATAGCAACAGCCCCGCGGTGTGGGCGCGGGTGAACGGGCAGCAGGCGCTGTTTCTGTTCACCTCGTTTTCGGGATGGCCGACGCGACACGCCGGGCTCCAGGCCTCGTCGCTGGCTCCGGTGGGTAACGTCGCATTTGACGTGCCGCCGCCGCACGGCGTCTGGTTCGAGAGCATCATTCCCGACACCGACGGCACGTGGTACGCGTATTACCACAACGAATTGCCGGCCGAGCTGTGCGGAGACCTGTCCCGGACGCTGCCTCGAATCGGAGCCGCGCGCTCGGACGACTTCGGCGCGAACTGGGAGGACCTGGGCGTCGTCCTCGAGGCTCCCCCTGGATCGCACACCTGCGAGAGTTCGAACTCGTACTTCGTGGGCGGTGTCGGCGATTTCAGCGTGATGCTCGATCGAGAGGCGAAGTACCTGTATTTCTATTTCAGCCAGTACGTCGAACGCGAGCGGGCGCAGGGCGTCGCGGTGGCGCGCATGCCCTGGGCCAGTCGCGACGAGCCCGAAGGCCAGGCAGCGGTCTGGTGGCGAGGGAACCTCTGGGTCCCGGGCCGTCGGATGGTCATCAGCGACGACGAGTCGCGCACGGTTTACCCGTCAGGCACCCCGATCTATCGTGTGGCGAATGGGTGGCACGGCGATCAGAGCGTGGATGCGTTCTGGGGGCCGTCGCTTCACTGGAACACGTTCCTCGAGCAGTACGTGATGCTGCTCAATCGAGCCGAGGACGCCGACTTTCGCCAGCAAGGCGTGTACGTCGCGTTTTCGAAGACGCTCTCGGACCCGACAGCGTGGTCGGCACCACAGCTGCTGATCTCCGGCGGGTTGTGGTATCCGCAGGTGCTGGGCAACGACATCGGGATTGGCACCGACAGAGTGGCCGGCGAGCGCCCGAGGTTCTTCCTGGGCGGACGCTCTCAGTACTTCATCCAGTTCTCCCGCTGAAAGAATTCAGGCCGGCCACGTCGGGATCAGCGACAATCATGCCCGCGCGGTTCGCGGAGGGCACGGCCCTCTGAGCACTCGGATCGGGACCTGGTCCGATCTCGAAATCGAGGGCTTGGAAGCCCGTCCCCGGATGCGCGGGCGGGTTCCACGGCAGACTATGACACCGGATGAATTCCGACGCTTCGGCCATCAAGTAGTCGATTTCATCGCGGACTACCGGGCCCGTGTGGCCGACCGCCCGGTGATGGCCCAGATGGCCCCGGACGAACTCACACGACAACTGCCAGCATCGCCGCCTCTGGAGCCCGAGGCGTTTGAAAGCGTGCTGGCCGACGTGGAGCGACTCATCCTTCCGGGCCTCACCCACTGGCAGCACCCGGCGTTCTTCGGCTACTTCCCCTGCAACGGCACGTTGTCGAGCGTCCTCGGTGACTACCTCAGCACGGGTCTGGGGGTGCTCGGGTTGGCGTGGCAGTCGAGTCCTGCGCTCACGGAACTCGAAGAGGTGGCGACGAGCTGGCTGCGGCAGATGCTGGGTTTGTCGCCGGCGTGGCGGGGCGTCATCCAGGACACGGCATCGACCAGCACGCTGGTCGCGCTGCTTTGCGCGCGGGAGCGAGCCACGGCCTACGGGCTCGTCGCCGGTGGTTTACAGGCCTCGCCGCGGCCCCTGACCGTCTACGCGTCGGCACACAGCCACAGCTCGGTCGCCAAAGCGGCGCTGCTCGCCGGGATCGGGCGCGACAACCTGCGCCTCGTCCCCGTGGACGAACGCTATGCGCTGCGGGCCGATCTGCTCGACCAGCTCATCCTCGACGACCTGGCGGGGGGCCGTCAGCCGGCAGCCATCGTCGCCACGACAGGAACGACCACCACCACAGCGCTCGATCCCATCGCGGCGGTGGCCACCCTCGCACGCCGGCACGGCCTCTGGCTGCACGTGGACGCCGCGATGGCGGGCTCGGCGATGATCCTGCCCGAGTGCCGGTGGATGTGGGACGGCATCGAGCTTGCCGACTCGCTCGTGCTCAATCCGCACAAGTGGCTCGGCGCGGCGTTCGATTGTTCGGCGTACTACGTGCGCGACGTGGAGCACCTGGTCCGGGTCATGTCCACCAATCCGAGCTACCTGCAATCGTCTGCCGACGGGCAGGTCATCAACTACCGCGATTGGGGGATCCCGTTGGGACGCCGATTCCGCGCCCTGAAGCTCTGGTGCCTCATCCGCGAGCAGGGTGTCTCCGGCCTGCAGGCGCGTCTGCGGCGTGACCTCTCCAACGCGCAGTGGCTGGCCCGCGAGGTCATCGCGCAGCCCACCTGGCGTGTGCTGGCACCGGTCGTGCTGCAGACGGTGTGCGTGCGTCACGAGCCGCCCGGCCTCTCAGGCGACGCGCTCGACGCCCATACGCTGGAGTGGGCCGGACGGATCAATCGGTCCGGGCACGCATACCTCACCCCCGCCACGCTCGACGATCGGTGGATGGTCCGCGTGTCCATCGGGGCGGAGCACACGGAACGCGATCGCATCGCCGCCTTGTGGCGGCTCATGCAGGAGACGGCAGAGTCGTAGCGGCGTGTGCTGGAAGAAGAGTCCAGAACGTCTCAGGAAGGCAGCCATTCGGGCCGGCTTTGACGCCGGCCCTTGCAATCGGCTGGCTGGCCGCTCAGAAGCCCAGCTTCAACCCGAACCGGAAGACACGCGGTGCCAGGACAGCCGTCGGGCGGAGGAAGCGTTGATAGTTGACGCTCGCGCCGCCCACGGTCGTCGTGCGGCGCCCGACGATGTCGTCCTGCACCTCGGCGGCGTTGGAATTGCCCATATTGTAGGCGTCGAAGAACAAGCCGAGCGATCGGTTGTTTGCGAACCGGAGCCGCTTCTCGAGGCGCGTGTCGAAGAGCCAGATGCTGTCCTCGCGATAGTCCCCTTCCCGCTCCGCTCGATAATTGAACGTCCCGGTTCGCAGCGTGATTTGTACCAGACGCGCCAGCGAATCCCCCGCTTGATAACGCACGGCGGGCGTGACGACCAGGCCAAACGGCGCCTGCCACGTGCCGTTCGCCTTCCAGCTCCAGATGGTGACGGTATTGTCGTTGAAGCGCTCCTGGTTGGGGTTCTGCACATTCCCGCGGTCCCGGTCCCAGTTGTAGAGGAAGTTGGTCTGCAGAGACCACCGGTTCGACATGCGCTTGGTCAGCGTGAAGTCGATCGCCCGATCGACGACGATGATGCTGTCGATCGTCGAGGTCATGGTCCGGCTCGGCAGCAGCAAGGCCTGCGGGATGTCGAAGAGCCGAATCGTGTCTCCGTCGTCGGCCGTGCCGACGGTGCCGTCCGGGCCCGGGTCCGCGAAGGAGCGGAGATCCGTGTAGAGCGAGCCAAGGCGATTGAGTTCGACCGCCGAGCTGTTGTTGCCGTCGTCGCGATACGTGTACCCGGCGCGGAAGCCCATGTTCGCCATCAGCTCCCGTTCGAACCACACGCTGTAGCTGTCGGTGTAGGTGTGCCTGAGGTCGCTGGCGATGAGCTGGGAGGTGCCGCCAGAGCTGCTCACGAAGGTGCCGAACTCATTCATCTGGAACACGCGATCGCTGTTCAGATCGCTCCAGTTGAACGTATACGAGATCGATTGTGCCGGGTTGACCGTTCCCGAGCCGATCCCGGTGTTGTGGTAGAAGCGCCCGTAGTTGGCCTTGATCGTCGTCTTGCCGTTCCCGAACAAGTCCCAGGCCACGCCCACGCGGGGAGCCAATGAGGAGAACTGCCGGATGTCGCTCACGCCGGGGATCTGCCAGGTCCCGGCAAACGGCGTGGCCGCGATCCGGTACCCGTTGGGGAGCGCCGCGCCGCCGTAGAAGAACGAGCGGAACGGCCCCGGGAGAATCTCCTGATCGGGATAGTAGGACGAGTAGTAGTCCCATCGCACCCCGAGGTTCATCGTGACGCGTCCCTTTTGAATCTGGTCGTTGACGAACGCGCCGTGATGCCAGGCCCAGTTCGCCGAGTCGCGGGGCGTGTTGTAGATCTGCACGCGATAGGGCGTCGTGAAGTCCGCGCCGCTCGTGCTGTTGAAGTGGGTGCGGTAGTGGCCGACAAAGCCCTCCTCGCGAAACAACTGCCCTTCCAGCTCGCTGACGACGCCGAACTTGATCGAGTGGTTGCTGGCCGCCCAGTTGTCCCGGTACCACATGCCGGTCCAATCGAACTGCGTGCGCCGCCGATCATTGCGGTTGGCAAGATCCGACCCGGCCGTGTTGCCCGACGCCTGGTCTCGTATGCGCAGCGTCAGGTTGTCGTTCAGCTCCCCGTTCGCGCCGTACGGCAGGTTGGGCCAGTTGTAGCCAAACGCCGCGACGCGGGTGTTGAAGTAGAACGTCGGGCTCACCACGCTGTTCCAGTCCACGTTGCCGGCGTACGAGATGCTGTCCTGCTTGAACTGCGACCACAGGTAGTTGGACGCGCTGGCGCCGCGGTGCGCCTGGACCTTGCGGCCCATCTGGATGTAATGACCGATCTTGTTGTTGGTGGACACCTGGTAGGTCACCTTGTAGGTGGCATTCTGGAGGCGCGTCGGGAAGTCGAACAGCGCGGGCTTCTCGGCGGGGAATCCGGTCACCGTCACGCCCGTGTTCTGGTCGCGATACGACCCGTAGTACCAGAGCTTGTCCCGGATGATGGGACCACCCGCGTCGATGTT
Source organism: Acidobacteriota bacterium (assembly GCA_052389315.1). Classification (GTDB taxonomy): domain Bacteria; phylum Acidobacteriota; class Vicinamibacteria; order Vicinamibacterales; family UBA2999; genus JACCSI01. The sequence continues at coordinate 25,905 of JBQTIE010000043.1, read as the reverse complement.
CGGATCGCGGTAGCGGAGAATCCTCGTGCCCTCGCCGCTCCCGAGCCGCGTGAGGCGAAGGTCGATGTTGTTGCCCTGCAGGCTCTCATTCTGGTAGTCGAAGTGGAAGGTGCCGCGGAACTGGTTGCCCCCCGACTTGATCAACGCGTTCAACTGCGTTCCCGGCGTCGCGGCCTGGGCATCGTTGCCGTCGGTGGCCAGTTGCAGTTCGTCGAACGAGCCGTAATCGTAATAAAAGCCTGCCGCGCCCGTGCCCTCGGTGGTGTTCACACCGTCCACCTGAATACGGACCTGGCCGGAGTAGCCGAATGCGGAGAAGCCCGTCTGGGTCCCGGCACGCGATCCGCCGACGTCAAAACGGGTCACCATCATCCCAGGCGTCTGCCCGATGAGCGACCAGATGTCGCGGGCGTTGGGCAGGTTGGCGAGGGCCTCGGCCGTGAAGTTCGTCTGCTGGTTCGAGTTCGTCACATCGACCACGGGCGACTGGCCCGTGACGGTGACGGTCTCCTGAAGCGTCGCCACCTGCAGCTGCACGTTGACCGTCGCCGTGAAGCCGATGCTGACGATGATCTCTTCACGCACGACGTTGGAGAAGCCCGACAGCTCGTAGACGAGCCGGTACACGCCGGGGGCCAATGACGGGAAGCGATAGGAGCCGGCGTCGTTCGTGATCGCCGTCTGGACGCCCATCTGCGACGGACTGGTAGCTGTGACGGTGACACCGGGCAGCACCGCCCCGGTGTTGTCGGCCACGTTGCCGTTGATGCTGCCGGTGGTTTGAGCGAAGGCGACAGTCGCGCACAGCGACACCACCGCCGACGCAAGGAACCCTGCGGGGAGACGCTTCATTTGCCGCACCCTCCTAGTCGTTCAAGACGCACAATGCGCAGCTTGAGGGCGAGGCCTCTCGGCGAGGTTTCTGGCCAGGCGCCCGGAAGCTGCCAACACCGATTGCCGGGAAGAATCGCCGCCATCCTACCGCCGGCCGGGTCCCAGGGCAAGTAGTTTGAGATGCAACGAGCGGCACCTCGGTGCTAGAAGGCCAGTTTCACCCCCACCCGGAACACCCGGGGCGGCAGAATCCCGGTCGGCCGCAGGAACCTGGCGTACGGCACTCGCTCGCCGTCCGGGAGGACCGCCGTGCGGCGGCCCACGAGGTTGTCGCGGCCAGTTGCCGAGTCGGAATTGAGCACGTTGAACGCCGCCAGGAACACATCCAGGCTGCGGCTGCCGGGCAACCGGAAGCGGCGCTCACCCGCCAGGTCGAAGATCGCCACGTTGTCCGATCGGTACGTGCCGGGGGCTTCGGCTTCGTAGTTCAGAGTGCCCGTCCGCAGCGTGACCTGAACGACCCGCGAGAGGTTGGCGCCCGACTGATACCGCAGCACCGGATTGAGGGTGATGCTCCACGGCGCCTGGTAGGTGCCGAAGAACTTGAAGGCCCAGTTCGTGAGGTCGTTCTCGTTGAACCGCTCCGCGTTGGGGGTCTGCGGCGCCCCCTTGCTGTGATCCCAGTTGTACAGGAAGCTGGCAAGGAGCGACCAGCCGTCCGACATGCGCTTGTTGAGCGTGACGTCGATGTTCTGGTCCCACGACTCGATCAACGGCTGGTTGCGCAGGTCCGTCCGGCTCGCGGGAATCGGCACACCCGCCGGGAAGTCGAACGCCAGAATCGCGGGTCCGTCGTCAGCGGTGCCAGCGAGGCCGTCGGGACCGGGGTCCGCAAAGGTTCGCCGGTCCGTGTAGAGCTCGTAGCGGCGTGCCACCTGGACGCTCTGCCAGTTGTTCAGGCCGTCCTTCCGCACGTACCCCACACGAGCGCCCAGGTTGGCCATGAGCTCCTGCTCGACGAAGACACTGACGTCGTGCGAGTACTCCTGCTCGATGTCCGGGCTGATCGTGTTGACAGCGCCGCCCGTGCTGCTCACGAAGTTGCCGACCTCGTTCACGGTGAACTGGCGGTCCCCATTGCGATCCAGCCACTCGAAGGTGTACTGAGTCGACTGCACCGGGTTGGTGAAGTTCTGCGGGCCGGGATTCGCCAGGTAACGGCCCCAGTTCGCCTTGAACACCGTCTTCCCGTTTTCCCGGATGTCGTAGGCAATACCCACGCGGGGCACGAAGCCCGAGGGGAATCGCATCACCTCGTCGTTGCCCGGCACCGTGAAGCTCGGGTAGGTTGCCGGGATCGAGTATCCGTTCGGAAGCTGCGCGCCCGCGTAGAAAAAGTCCCGGAACGGCGAGGGCAGAATGCTTTGATCGGGATAGTAGACGCGGTAGGCGTCCCAGCGGACGCCCGCATTGATCGTGACGCGCGGCCCGATCAAGAACTGATCCTGGACGAACGCACCGCGGTGGGCAATGTTGTTCACGACCAGCCGCGGGCTGTTCTCGATGAGCACGCGCCACGGACGTGAGAAGTCCGCCTGCCCTGTCGCGCTGTCGTACTGGGCCGTGTACTCACCTTCCCACCCGTTATCGAGGTCGCGCTCCATCTCGCTCTCGTTGGTGAACCCCATCCGGAGGGTGTGGTTCCCGCCAAGGAAGCCGTCCTTGTACAGCGTCCCGGTCCAGTCCATCTGCCAGCGGCGGCGGTGAAGCTTGTCCTCGCGCGCGCCTCCGGCGACGTTGCCGGTGAGCCGCTCGGTGCGCCGCGGCTGGATTCCCGCCTGGAGCCCGCCTGTGCCGTAGGCGTAGTTCGGCCAGTTGTAGCCCCAGGACGACAGGCGGGCATTGAAGAAGAAGGACGGCCCGGCGACCGAGTTCCACTCGACGTTGCCATAGCTCGACATGCTCTCCTGCTTGAAGACCGCGTCTTGGTACGTGGTCGTGCTGGCACCTCGGTGCGGTTGCAGCTTCCGGCGGATCTCGAAGAACTGCGACACCTTGTTGTTCGGCGTCACCTGATAGGTGATCTTCTCGGTGATGTTCTCGAGCTTGGTCAGGAACTCGAAGGCAGTGGGCCGGTCCGCGGGAAATCCGGACACGGTCGTGCCGATGCGCTGGTTGCGTCCGGAGACGAAGTTACAGGTCTCCGCGGAGATCGTTACCACCCGACTTGACGACCGCGTTGATCTGGACGCCCGGCGTGGGCATCGACGCATCGTTTGAATCGGTGCCAATCTGCACCTCGTCGAACGCCCCGTAGTTGAAATATCCGGTGCCCCCGGTATCCTCGGTGGCGTTGACGCCGTCCACCTGGACGCGCACCTGCCCGCCGCGCCCATACGCCTGATACCCCGTCTGCGTGCCCGCGCGAGACCCTCCCACGTCGAACGACGTCATCGTGGTGCCCGGCGCGACTGCGATCAGCGCCCAGATGTCGCGCGCGTTCGGCAGGCTCCTGATCATCTCCTGGGTGAAGTTGGTCTGGATGTTCGAGTTCTGCGTGTCGACGACGGGCGAGGCGCCCGTGACGGTCACCGTTTCGTTGAGCGTTGCGATCTGGAGCTGCACGCTGATGGTCGTCGCAAAGCCCAGGCTGACGACGATGCCCTCACGTACGACGGTGGCGAATCCGGAGAGTTGATACTCGAGGCGGTAGGTGCCAGGGGGAGCGCCGGGAAGCGGTACTGCCCCTGATCGTTCGTCACGGCCGTTTGCGTGCCCATGACGGCGGGCCCGGTCACTGTGACCGTCACGCCCGGCAGGATCGCGCCCGTATTGTCGCTGACTGTCCCGTTGACGGTTCCCGTGCTTTGCGCCGTGGCCACACCGAGGCCGGGACCGATCACGAGAACGAGTGTGAACGCCGCGAGCCTAACGAATCTGAATCGCCGCATTGTCACCCTCCTCAACTGCAGGGAACGAATGCGACGAGTATGGACCTGTTCGCCGGGTGGGTCGGTGAGATCGCGTCCGGGGACGGGCCGATCGCCTTTGCCGCTACCTCGACACCCATCGACTGCCGGTGGCGGTGCATCTCCACAAGCGGTCCTCGCCGACCCGGATGCCAATCCGGGGGCCCCACGAGACCGGGGACATCGGCCCGCCGGCGTCCTCGACCACCAGGCGCCCTCGCGTCAAGGGCACACGGTTGTCGGCGAGCGTGATTCCCAGCGCCGCCGTCAGGTTGCCGGGGCCTCGACACAAGTCGTGGTCGGCTGGGACCGGTTTGCCCCGCCGCCACGGCGCCTTCGCGCGCCGGACTCGCATGAGCGGCAGACCGTCGATCGGCTCTAGCGCCCGAATCAGCACGGCGGCAGGACGGCCTCGTGCCTCGGTGACGGCATTCACCAGGTGATGCAGCCCGTAGTTGAGATACACATAGGCACGGCCCGGCGGCCCGTACAGAGGCGCGTTGCGCGCAGTCTGGCCTGCCGCGGCGTGGCACGCCGGGTCTTCCTCCCCGATATACGCTTCGACCTCGACGATGCGGCCCGAGGTGGTGCCCTGGTGCGCCTGGTGCACGAGGATCTTGCCGACCAGGTCGCGGGCCACCGCGAGCGTCGGCCGCGCGTAGAAGGCCTCGGGCAGGATCACCGCGTGACCGTCTGCAGCAGCCGGCCGGTAACGAGCACTTCCTTCAGGTACCGGCCCGTGTGGGACTCCGGGACGTGCGCGACCTGTTCGGGCGTCCCCATCGCGACCACGCGGCCGCCTTCCTCGCCTCCCTCGGGGCCAAGATCGATGACCCAGTCGGCGACCTTGATGACGTCGAGGTTGTGCTCGATGACGAGCAGCGTGTGTCCGGCCTCGAGCAGCTTGCGGAATGCCGACAGCAGCTTGGCGATGTCGTCGAAATGCAGCCCGGTCGTCGGCTCATCCAGGATGTACAACAGTCGGTCGCCACCGTGCGAGGCCAGGTGCGCCGCAATCTTGATCCGCTGGGCCTCCCCTCCTGACAGCGTGGTCGCCGGTTGACCCAACCGCAAGTACCCCAGGCCGATCTCATCGAGTACTTGCAGGCGCCTGAGCACCTTGGGTGAAGTGCCAAAGAACGCCAGCGCTTCCCGCACCGTCATGTCGAGCACCTGGATGATCGACTTGCCGCGATAGCGGACCTCCAGTACCTGCGCCTTGAAGCGCCGGCCGTCGCATTGCTCGCAGGGGACGAACACGTCGGCCAGGAACTGCATCTCGACGCGGACTTCGCCTTCCCCTTGGCACGCTTCACACCGTCCACCGGGCACGTTGAACGAGAAATGACTGGCCGTCAGGCTGCGCGCCTTGGCGTCTTTGGTCGCGGCAAACAATTCGCGGATCGGATCGAAGGCCTTGAGGTAGGTCACGGGATTCGACCGGGGCGTGCGGCCGATCGGCGCCTGATCGACGAGCACGACGTCGCTGACCAGTTCGTGGCCGTCGAGCCGCTGGTGGCTCCCGACGCGACGGTCCCAGTCGCCCTTGGCGCGCTTCAGCGCCGCGTAGAGCACGTCGTGGACCAGCGTGGACTTGCCCGAGCCGCTCACCCCCGTGACGACGGTGAACGTGTTGAGCGGAATCTCGACGTCGATGCCTTTCAAATTGTGCTCGCGAGCCCCCATGAGGCGAATCCGCTGGGGCGATCCGCGGCGTCGGGTGGCCGGCACGGGAATGGTCAGCTCGTCCCTCAAGTACTTGGCGGTGAGCGACCTCGGCTCGCTCCTGAGAGCGTCGAGCGGCCCGGCAAAGACCACGCGCCCGCCATGCTCGCCGGCGCCGAGTCCCATGTCGACGACGTAGTCGGCGACGAGCATCATGTCGGCGTCGTGCTCGACCACGAGCACGGTATTCCCCTGGTCGCGGAGCTGGCACAGGATGTCGATCAGCCGTTGATTGTCGCGCGTGTGAAGCCCGACGGATGGCTCGTCCAGCACGTACAGCGTGCCGACCAACGCGGATCCCAACGAGGTGGCGAGGTTGATGCGCTGCGCCTCTCCGCCGGAGAGTGTCGACGACAATCGATCCAGCGTGAGGTAGTCGAGTCCGACGTCGGCGAGGAACCCGAGCCGTCGCCGGATTTCGGTGAGCACCTTGGCGGCAATCGCCGCGTCCTTCTCGGACAAGGCGAGTTCCGAAAAGTAGCCCTGGGCCCGACGCACGGTCAGCGCCGACACGGCGTCGATCGTCAAGCCCCCGACTCGCACGTCGCGGGCCTCGCGTCGCAGACGGGTGCCACCGCAGTCCGGGCACGTCTGGTAGCCGCGATAGCGACTCAGAAACACGCGGACGTGCACCTTGTATTTTTTTCGTTCGAGCCATCGAAAGAACCCGCGGACGCCGTCGAGGGTCTGCCCGTCGCCGTCGATCACGATCCGGCGCTGCGCGTCGGTCAGATCGCGCCACGCCACGTCGAGCGGGACGCCCAGTTCCCTCGCCGCCCGCTTGAGTTCACCGAGGTGCGCACGATAGTGCGGCTTGCTCCATGGCTCGATGGCGCCCTGGGCAATCGACTTGGACGGGTCGGGCACCACCAGCTCCATGTCGAGCTCGATGATGTTGCCAAAGCCGTGGCAGGTCGAACAGGCGCCAAAGGGGTTGTTGAACGAGAACAGCCGCGGCTGCGGATCCTCGTAGCCGATGTGGCATCGGCGACACTCGAAGCGCTCTGAAAACACCTGCTCGACGGCCGCGTCGTCCGCGTGTCCGCTCGGCGCCCCCTGCGCCAAGGCCCACGCGGCGCCCCCGCCTTCCTGGTACGCCGTCTCGATCGAATCGGTGAGTCGCGAGCGCAGGTCGCCCTCGAGCCGCAATCGGTCCACGACCACCCGTAGCATCGTCTGGCCGGTGAGGCGCTGCGCGTCGATGTCCTCGAGCGGGATAGCACCCCCATCGACCAGCAGGCGTCCAAAGCCTTTCCGTCGCAGCGATTCAAGCGCCGCCTGCACGGCGTCGGGTTCGGCCCCGCCCATCGGCTCTTGCTCGCCACCGGCGCGCTCTCCCTCATCAAGGGCGAGCCGATCGAGCCGCTCCCCGCCCTCGCCGCCGGCCTCGGCGGTGGGCGTGGAGGCCAGGCTCAGGATCGGCAGATCGAAACCCACCAGCAGGCGCGTGCCGGCGGAAAGGCCGAGCAGGCGCGTGGCGACAACCTCGGCCGTCTCACGGACGACCTCGTCACCGCACTCGCGGCAGAACGTCCGGCCGACGCGCGCGAACAGCAGCCGGAGGTAGTCGAGTATCTCGGTGATGGTGCCGACCGTGGACCGCGGATTGCGGACCGTGTTCTTCTGCCGAATGGCGATCGCCGGACACATCCCATCGATGCGATCGACATCCGGTTTTTCCATGCGCTCGAGAAACTGTCGCGCATAGGCGGACAGCGACTCTACGTAGCGGCGCTGGCCCTCCGCATAGATCGTGTCGAAGGCCAGCGACGACTTCCCTGATCCGCTCACACCGGTGATGACGATGAGACGACCCGCGGGCAGGCTGACGTCAATGCTCTTGAGATTGTGGGTGCGGGCACCGCGCACAACGATGGCGCCACGGGCACGGGCGGCCGGCTGCATGGGTCTACTGTCTGCTGGCGCTGGACTTGACCGCGTCGGTAAACGTCCCATGTTACACCGGAGCGGGCGCGGGCCCCGCGCCCCGGGCGGGCCGTCCAGAAGTCTCCAGGGCCGAAAACCGGCTGACCGCGCCCGCTCCGCCCGTCGCCGAACCGCCAAGGCCAGCACCCTCGGCCCCTCGCTGTGACCAGCGAGCCGGAGCCTCGCTGGTTTTCGGTCATACTTTCACCACCTCCGTCGCAGCCGAAGGGAAGCCTGATGACGACAGTCGGCCGGCTCGATCGCCACGAAGCGATCGCTACGTATCGCCGGAATCGTGATCGCTCAACACAGCTGTTTTCGTTGCTCGTCGACGAGGCGTACTACGCTCGGCCCATCACCCTTCGGCATCCGATCGTCTTCTACGAGGGGCACCTGCCGGCCTTCAGCCTGAATACGCTAGTCAAGAAGGCCTTGGGACGCCCCGGCATAGACGACGAGCTCGAGCTGTTGTTCGCGCGAGGGATCGACCCCCACGAGGCGACGAGCGTGGACTCGCCACGCTCCTGGCCAACGCGGGAACGCGTCCGCGCCTTCGTTGAAGCCGCCGATGCCCTGGTGCTCGAGGCCCTGGCCCATGCGGACCTCGACGTGCCTGGTCATCCGCTGCTCGATCGCGCGGAGGCGGTTTACACCATCCTCGAGCACGAAGCCATGCACCAGGAAACGTTGTTGTACATGTGGCACCGGCTGCCTCACGAGCAGAAGCGGGCGCCGACCGACTATCGCCCCGTCACGAACGGCAGGGCCGTCGAGCCCGAGGTCCTGGCGGTTCCAGAAGGCCCGACCCGGTTGGGCGTGCGAAGGAATGAGGTGGCGTTCGGATGGGACAACGAGTTCGGCCCGGTGGAGGTCATCGTCGATGCGTTCAGCATCGATCGTCACAACGTCACCAACGCGCAATTCGCCGAGTTCGTGGCGCAGGGCGGCTACACGAGGCGGGACCTGTGGGACGAGGCCGATTGGGCCTGGGTGAGGGGCGAGGCGATTCACCACCCGGCCTTCTGGGAGCGGATCGAGGACGCGTGGTACTGGCGGGGCATGTTCGAATCCCTGCCGTTGCCCGCCACATGGCCGGTGTATGTGAGCCACGCCGAGGCTCGCGCCTACGCCCGGTGGCACGGCCGGCGCCTGCCCACGGAGGCCGAGTATCACCGCGCCGCCTACGAAGCGCCGGACCAGCGGCCGCGTCGGCACCCGTGGGGCAATGATCCGCCGACGCCCGCACATGGCGTGTTCGACTTCGCGTCGTGGGAACCTCACCCGGTCGGGTCTCACCCCGCGGGGCGGTCGGCCTGGGGCGTCGACGACCTGCTTGGAAACGGCTGGGACTGGACCTCGACAGTCTTTGGACCCTTCCTTGGCTTCGCCGCCAGCCCTTCCTACCCGGAGTATTCGGCCGACTTCTTCGATGAGTCGCATTACGTGATGAAGGGCGCGTCACCCGCTACGGCACTCGAGCTCCTGCGCCCGACCTTCCGCAACTGGTTCCGTCCACGTTATCCCTACGTGTATGCGACCTTTCGCACGGTCGGGGCCTCCTCGTGAGTTCAGCCGCGAGGATCGACGCCCCTTCCACGATGCCACCAACGCTGGCGGCGGACGTCCGCCATTTCCTCGTCCGGTCGCCGCGTCAACTCCCGTCGCGCGCGCTCTACGACCGGCTGGGCTCGGCGCTGTTTGACGCTATTTGCGAGCTGCCGTGGTATCCGGTGACACGCGCCGAGCGCAGGCTCATTGCGGCACACCGGCACGAGATTTTTGGCGCCGCGGCGTTGCCAAGCCAGGTGGTCGAGCTCGGGTGCGGACGAGGCGACAAGCTCGACCTGCTGCTGGGACGGCCCTTGGCGCGAGGCGCCGAGGCCGTGACGCGCGTCGATCTGATCGATGTGTCGGCCTCGGCCCTGGCCCTCGCAAACCGCCTGGTGAGCGAAGGCCGGGCAGTCGAGGTTGTGTCGCACCAGTTGCGGTACGAGGAGGGCCTGGCTCAGGCGGCCGCGGCGCGCCCCCCCGGCGAGCGGCTGCTCGTGGCCTTTCTCGGCTCCAACCTCGGGAACTTCGACCGGGACCGGGCAGATGCGTTCCTGGCGGCCATTCGCGGGGCGGTCGCGCCCGGCGACACGCTCCTCATCGGTCTCGACCTGGTGAAGCCCGAAGGCGACCTGCTGCGCGCGTACGACGATCCCCTCGGGGTCACCGCGGCGTTCAACAAGAACCTGCTCGTGCGCCTCAACCGGGAGCTGAGCGCCGACTTCGACCTGTCGGCCTTCGATCACCGGGCCGTGTGGAATCGCGACGAGTCACGCGTCGAGATGCACCTGGTCAGCCTGGTGGATCAGCGCGTGGAACTTCGCGGCGTCGGGCTTTCCCTCGACCTTCGCGCGGGCGAGTTCATCTGGACCGAGAACTCCTACAAGTACGAGGTCGTGGACGTCGAGGCGAGGCTCGCGCGGGCGGGCTGGACGCCGATCGAGGAATGGACCGATCACGACGGCCGGTTCCTGCTGGTGCTGGCGCGGGCGAGCTGAGGCGGCTCGCGCGAGCGCTGCCGCGCCTTGGATCCAGAGCCTCGTGACGCTGTCGTGTTACGATCGGGCTTGCTGTCCGGCCGGCGTAGCTCAGTTGGTAGAGCAGCTGATTCGTAATCAGCAGGTCGTCGGTTCGAGTCCGACCGCCGGCTCCAGATCTGCTCGGTCCTTTCCGGTCGGAGAGGTGGCAGTTTATTCCGAGCGGATGGGTACCAGTTTCGGGCCGAACGGATTCTGAATCGGCTGCAGCCGACACGTCCCGTCGTCGGAATCCCCCGAATCGTACTCGACGCGAGCACGGAGGAGCTTCGCTGCCGTGGACAGCGTCACGCGATCGCCTCCCACAAGCCTGGACCTCCGATAACAAGACACAGATTGCTTACGGCCGTCGTAAAAGAGAGGATCGGGAAGGCTCGGTGGGTGGGTGCCCTCTATGAAGTCGTCGAAGTCATTCGAGCTGGTTTTCGTCGTTTGTTCGCTGTCCGCCGGCGTGACGTTCGGTCAGGTGGTCACGACCAACCCGCTCGACGCCATGAAGTCCAGCCTCCAGCGGGTCCTGGAAGAGGCGGGTCAGCCGTTCAGCCCCGAGCAGAACCGGGCGCTCACGCTCGTGATGGAGGAGCAGCGCCAGGCTTCGGAGCGGCTCTTCGGCGACATCATGGATTTCAGCAGCGGCCCTGTGCGCGGTGCCGACCGGGACCGCGCGCTCTCGGGCATCCAGTGGATGAACGAGCAGTTCGAGGCGAAGCTGAAAGAGGTGCTCAGGCCCGAGCAGGTCCAGATCTGGGCGGCGTTCCGCGCGGCCGAGATCCGATCGCAGGGCGGGCTGGCCGCTCTGCGCCTGGTGCTGAGCGGGGCCGGCGCACCGCTCAGCGCCGATCAGGACCAGCGGGCCGCGACCGCGTTCGAGCGGGCCGCGCAGGGGCTGCGGCGTACCGAAGAGGGCGCCGCGACTCCCGAGAGCCGCGCCGCGATTGAGAACAACGCGCTCGAGCAGGTGAGCGATCTCCTGACTGCGCCGCAGGCCCGGGCCGTGCTGGCGGCGTTGGCTGGCGCGCCGCCCGCGGCAGACGGCCCCGGGGGGCAGGCGTCCACCCGTGCCGACGACGACGCCCCTCCGGCGGAGGCCGGCGTCGAGGGTCACGCCGATCAACGGCGCCGCGAGGCGTTGCTGGAGGCGCTGCGCGCGGTGGCACCGCCAAGCGCGAACTTCGTCCGCACGCCCGGCGCGATGCCCGGCAACGCCTCGTCCGAGCAGATTGCGCAGATCCGGATCAACAACAACCCGTACAGCGCGGAGAACTTCGGGGGGCGAGGGAACCCGATGTTCAACTTCGGGGGGGGCGGCGGCGGGTTTAGCGGGGGCGGCGGCGGATTCGGCGGGTTCGGCGGAGGGGGCGGGCGCGAAGGCGGCGGCGGCCCGGATCGCGGGCGCGGCGGGCGCGGCGGCGACAGCGGCCGCACCAGCATCGAGGTCATCCAGCGGGGAGGCGTCGGCGACTACCACGGCAACTTCAGCTTCGACTTCAGAGACGAGATGCTGACAGCGCCCAACGCGTTCGCGAACAACAAGCCGCCCTTCCAGCAACGCAACATCAACGCCAACGTGAGCGGACCGTTCATCCCGAACGTCCTCACCGCGAGCCTCACGTTCAACCAGAACGAGCAGGAGAACGCGGACACGGTGGTGGCCACCACCCCGACGGGCGATCTCTCGCTCGGCATCGTGCGCCCCGCGGTCAACCGCTCCTACAGCGGGAACGGGCAGATGCAGCTCAGCCCGGCACACGCGCTGCACTTCACAGCGCGGTATTCGAATCGGAACAGCGAGAACAACGGCATCGGCGGCTTCACGCTTCCGGAGCGCGGATGGCTGGCGAAGGGCAGCGACATGAGCGCCGGGCTGCGGGAGATGTGGGCCATGTCCCCGCGGGTGATGCACGAGGTGATCTTCAGCGTGTTCGGCAACAACAGCGAGAACGCTTCGGTCACCCGGGCCGTCAAGATCGATGTCCTCGACGCGTTTCGCAGCGGCGGCGCGGGCCAGGACAACCGCCGCCGCAGCCGGAACTACACGCTGACCAACCTGCTGTGGTACGAAGGCGAGCGCGTGTCGATCAAGACCGGGACCGAGTTCAACATCCGGAAGTCCACGTCGTTCTCCGAGGAAGGGTTCCTGGGATACTTCACCTTCTCGAACCTGGACGACTTCCGGGCGGGACTTCCGCTGACCTATCGCATCGTGCAGGGGGACCCGGACCTTCGCGTCCGCCAGAACGAATCCGGACTGTTCCTGCAGACCGACTGGCGCATCAACCGGCGCTTCACGTTCTTCGCAGGCACGCGCTACGAGTGGCAGAGCAACGTGTCCGACTACAACAACCTGGATCCGCGCGTGGCCGTCGCGTACGCGCTCGGGTCATCCACGGTGCTCCGAGGGGGCGTGGGCCTGTTCCATCAGAACTTCAACCTCAATACCTACGAGGAGGTCATCCGGCTGGACGGCCAGCGCCAGTACGAAATCGTGGTGAGCAACCCGTCCTACCCGGACCCGTTCGTCACCGGCAGCGCCGCGGTCCGGCCGACATCGCGGCGCGTCCTGGCGCCGGACTTCGACCTTCCATACGAGACCCGGATGTCGCTCTCGGTGGAGCGGACACTCCGGTGGAACCTGGCCGTGGACTCGGCGTTCGAGTTCAACCGCGTGGCGGCGCGCCACCTGTCCCGCAACTTGAACGCGCCTCTGCCTGACACGGCGGTTCGGCCGATGCCGGACCAGGGGAACGTCCTGCAGCTCGAGTCCAAGGGCCGGTCCCAGTCGCGCAGCCTGCGGATTGGCGTGCGGCAGCGGTTGACGTTCCTCACCTACAACGCGGGATGGACGCTGTCGTCCGACTACAACGACGGCGACCATCCGTTCTACCTGCCGATGAACAACGACGATCCGCGTGCCGACTGGGGACGCGCCGGCTTCAACTCCCGCCACCGCTACAACTTGACCGTCAACACCCGCGCGCCGTTCGGCACGCTGGTGACCGTGAGCGGGAATGGCCACAGCGGCATGCCCTACAACATCACGACGGGCCGCGACGACAACGGCGACCAGAACACCAACGATCGTCCCTCAGGCGTCTCCCGCAATAGCGCCAACGGGCCGAAGTTCTTCAACATCGACGCGACGTTGTCGAAGACCTTCCGCCTCGGCGGCCAGGGCGGGGACGGCGGCCGGCAGCTGAGCGTCTACGCGAACATCGACAACGCCTTCAACCTGGTGAACCTTCGGAACCCGAGCGGCGTCATGACGTCGAGCTTCTTCGGAATACCGACCTCGGCCGCCAGCGCCCGCGACATCGAGATCGGCGTCCGCTACCAGTTCTAACGAAGCGGCGCCTTGCTCTTCTCACACCACCCTGGACGGCATCCCCCCGCACGAAACCGTCTGCGGAAGCCGCGCGCCTGCGCTCGTCAGAACCGCAGGCGGGCCACCAGCTGAACCACGCGCGCGGTATTCGTACCCGTCAGCCCGGTGACCTCGTAGGCCGTCTGCGCCGCGCCGCTCGAGCGGTTCGACGCGATGCTGATCCCGCTCACAGGCGAGAAGTTGACGTGGTTGAACACGTTGAGGGCATCCAGACGTACCTCGGCGGTGACGCGCCCGACGAGCGTGTTGTCCTGAATGTTGACGCCGTCCAAGGTCATGTTGATCGTGCTCTGGGGCAGGCCGTTCACGATCGAGTCGCGGGAGCCGCCCGCGGTGCTGACGCCGGGCAGGAAGGTGATGAAGTCGGCCGCGTTGCGGCTCGACAGCGGGAGGTTCGCCACCTGGCGCGAGTTCAGTGTCGTCGCGACCGTGGCGCTCTGTGTCTGGATGAGTTCGCTCGTCGATTGGACCAGGACCGTTTCGGCCAGGCCGCCCACTTCGAGGGTCGCCCGCACGCTGGCCGGCACCCCGGCATTCACCACCACGTTGTTCAAGACGACCGTCTTGAACCCTTGAATGGAGACGGTCACGCTGTAGGTGCCCGTGATCAACGACGGGACCGAAAAGACGCCTTGTCCCGATGTGACGGCCGAAAAGACCTCGCCGGTGCGCTCGTTGCGCACCACGACATCCGCGCCAGGGATCACGCCGCCGTCCGTGTCGACGACCACGCCTGAGATCGTCGAAGTGGACTGGGCGGCGAGTGGCGTGGCGGCCGAAAGGACACCAAGGGCGACGCCAGCTCATGACCACCTCCGTGTAGGACAACGGCCCCGAGGCCATCGCACGGGGCACCACGCGTGCAACCCTAACCGCACCAGGCACCCGGGTCAAAAGAAGAGGAGGGATCAGAGACGAGGAGGGATCAGACGAGGGCGTCACGCCGGGGCGGGTGGGCTCGCGCGGTGTCGGTCCGCCGGTGTGCGCGGTTCGGGGTCAGGTCGCCGGTCGCCTGGGCCTTGCGCGAGGTGGAGACCAGCGAACGCTCGCGCAACACTCGGTGAACCGTGGAGTGGCTGGTCCCGGCTGCCCAGGCCAGCGTGCGCACGGTCCAGTGGCTGCCCGAGAGAGGGCGCTGCTGGCTGAGCCGGATGATTCGCTCCACCACCTGCGGGTCGCGGCCCGGCTTGCGGCCGCGGCCGGGTGCATCCACCCGCAACGCGGGGCATCCCCCGGCGGTAAAGCGCGCTCTCCAGAGGGCCGCGGTCCGGCGGCTGATGCCCAGTTCCGCGGCGCATCGGGCGTTGGACCACCCGGCCGCCGCCATCAGCACCACAATGACCCGGACGAGGATGCGTGTCGGAGTGCTGGACGAGCGGACCCATCGGATGAGGCGATCGCGGTCGACAAGGCTCACGGCGAGGGCACCGGGACGCGCCGACGCGCCGTGCCTGAGGGAGACCAGCCGGCGGGTGACCAGAACCAAGGCTTGATCGGGCGAGATGCGCATGCGAGGGGCCATCCGGGGGCCGCGGGCGAGCGCGGACACCCCTAGTGACAGTAGCGTGAACCGCGTCCAGGAGGGGCCAGCATGCCGGCAGCCCGCCGCCATGCCGTTGAGTTGCTGGCGGGGCGGGGGCTCAGGGCGCAGCAACGCGCGACAGCCGACGCTTCAGCCACGCCCGCGCCATCTGCCACTCGCGTTTGACGGTCCGCGGCGACAGCGCCACGGCGGCGGCGGTTTCTTCGACCGACAACCCTCCGAAAAACCGCAGCTCGACGATGCGGGCCTGGCGCTCGTCGACGGTGGCGAGCTGCTGGAGGGCTTCGTCCAGGCGGATCAGGTCGAGGTTCTGATCGGGATCAGCGCCAGGCGCCTCGATGTCTTCGATGCAGAGTCGGGGCACGCCGCTGCCGCGTTTCCGCGCCCTGTGGCCGCGCGCGTGATCGACCAGCACGCGCCGCATGGCCCGGGCGGCAACGGCCAGAAAATGCGCCCGATTGCTCCATCGACCCTGCGGCTCGCCCGCCAACCGGACGTAGGCCTCGTGCACCAGCGCCGTCGGCTGCAGGGTGTGATCCGGCCGTTCGTGTTTGAGGGCGCTGGCCGCCACCTTTCTGAGTTCCTCGTAGACCAGCTCGAAGAGCGAGGCGGAGGCCCGTTCGCTTCCGTGGGAAGCGTCGTTGAGCAGTTCGGTAAAGCGCTCAGGGTGGCTCACGGATCGGCTCGTCAGCGGCAGGCTTGAAGTTTGACGGTGAGCCGTGAGCGGTCCGACTCGTCTCCGCACGAGCTGGTGGCGGGCATCGCCCGGCGAGCCGTCAAGCCCTCCTGCCACAGTTGACACGCGCGCGCGCTTCTTCGGCCGCTCGAGACGGCGGCCCACGTATCGCCCAACAGCTCGGAAAGCCGCGCGGCATCGCACCGAGCCTGCGCGTTGGCGGCGTCGCCGGCCGCCAGCTTCTGGTGGGCCCCGAGGGCGGCCGCCAGCAGATCAACCGCCTCGTTGCGCTCACCAAGCACGCTGAGCGACCCTGCCAGGCGTTCCTGGCTGATGGCGACGGATCTGATGGCGATGACGTTGGACGGATCCGCGTGTGCCAGTCGCTCGAACTGCGCCAGGGCTCCCCGATAACTTGCCACGGCTCGCGTCACGTGTGTTTCCGCGAGCTCCACGTTGCCGAGCTTCTCGAACGCGATGGCCAGGTCGCGCTGGATGTCGGTGTGCATGGGCTCGGCTCGCGCCAGCGTTTCACGATACGCGAACGACTGTTGATACGCCGCCCGCGCCGATGCCCACTCCGCTTCGAGCTCGGCCATCGTGCCGATGCGTTCGTAGATCAGCCCGAGGTATCGCTGCACGTTGACCTGATTGGATACCTCGCCGAGCGCGTGAAGCATCGACAGCGCGCGAGCATAGCTGGCCTTCGCCTCCGCTCGACGATTGAGGTTCGGCAGATTGGGGTTGCCCTGCAGATCGCCCATCTTGAGCTCGCCCACCGCCGCCTGAAACGCGTCCTCCGGCGTGGCCTCTGGGTGTCTGGCCACGTTGGCAAACAGTTCCTTCGACAGCGTGGTGTGGCCCAACGCCGAGGACGGGTCACCCGACCACGCCAACACGTCGGCAAGCCGCCGGTGCGCCATGGCCCGTGTGCGCTCCGAGGCCAGGTCGCCCGGAGCCGTTCGGAGCACGGCCTCGGCCAATTCGATGGCACGCGCGTAGCTGGTGCGCGCGCCCGCCGTATCGCCGATGTTCGCGCTCGTCGGATGCCCCTGCGCATCGCCCACCCGGACGAAGGCGGCCGCCAGCTCCCGCTGCAGGTCCAGGTCGCCACCAGCCTCGGCCGCCAGGCTGCCCAGATACTCACTGGCCGTCTGCACCATCAGCGCGCGAGCGCGTGTCGTGCCGGGAACATTGACGATCTCGTCGTGCACGTCGAACATGAACACATGCGCCAGACGACGCACGTCCTCGAACCGACGCTCCGCGCGCGCCTGCGCATCGGCGGCGATGGCCGCCTGCCACAACACGCCGGCCACACCAGACACGGCGAGCGCGATGATGACAGCGGCGCCCGACAAGGCCAGCGCGTGGCGGCGCACGAACTTGTCGGCCACATACGTCACGTCGTGCTCGCGCGCGGCCACCGGGCGGAGCGTCCGGTGGCGCTCGAGATCGTCGGTCAACTGCTCGACACTCGTGTAACGGACCCGCTGTTCGTGGTCGATCGCCTTGAGGATGATGGCGTCCAGATCGCCCGCGAGCGCGCGGGTCAGGGCCGCCGTCGTCGTCCGCCGCAGGTGCGACACCGTCGTGGCAGCCGGGCCGAGCTCGGCGAGCCGTCGGCTGGGCCGTACGACCCGTGCCTCGTCAAGCTGTTCTTTGATCTCCGTGGGGGTCTGCCCGGTGAGGTGATACGGCGCGGCTCCCACGAGCAGCACGTGGAGGAGCACGCCGAGCGAGTACACGTCGGTCGCGGTCGTGACCGCCCGGCCGCCCACCTGCTCGGGACTGGCAAAGTCCGGCGTCATGATCCACGTGGGCGCGGAGAGCATCTCCTCGGACGCCTGCGGGAAATCCTCCGACAGAATCCGGGCGATGCCAAAGTCGAGCAGCTTCGGCACACCGTCGCGCGTCACCAGAATGTTGTCGGGCTTGATGTCGCGATGGACCACGAGGCGTTCATGCGCGTAGCGAACACCAGCGCAGATCGTCCGGAACAGCTCCAGCCGATCCTCGAGGGTCAGCCGCTCCTGGTCGCAGTACTTGTCGATTCGCAGCCCGTTGACGAACTCCATGACGAAGTACGGCTCGCCCTCGGGCGTCGATCCCCCGTCAAGGACACGCGCGATGTTGGGGTGGTCCAGGCTGGCCAGCGTTTCGCGCTCGCGACGGAAACGCGAGACGACCTCGCTCGCCGCGCCTCCTTGCCGAATCACCTTGATGGCAGCGGGCCGGCGAAACGCGGCATCGGCGCGCTCGGCTCGATACACCACGCCCATGCCACCGCGACCAAGCACTTCGACCACTCTCCAGACGCCGAGCGAGCGCCCGATCAGGGGGTCCAGGATCTCCGGGGGTGGGGGGAGGTCGGCCACACGCGCGATGGGTGTCTCGAGAAACCCATCGGACTCCTCAGACCACGAAAGTAAAGATTGAACCTCGGCCAGGAGCTCCGGCGCGTCACGGCAAGCCTCGCGGAGATACGTATCCCGCCCGAGGGGATCCATGCCGACTGCCGTGTGGAAGAGCTTCTTGGCATCATTCCACTGATGGGAGGCCGCCATGTCGGAGCACCGGCATTATATGGGACAAGAGGAGTGTCCCATGAATAACATGGTCAGAGATCGTGGGCGACCTCGTAGGTCGAGCTGGCCGCAACGCCGGCGCATCGCTTGTCATCTTGACCGTGTTGGCGACCGCGGCCGACCGGGCTGCCGCCGAACGATCTCCTGCACGGCATCAACTGAGGGGCGACAACCAAACGGAACCCTCGGTTGATTTGCCTCTTCCCCGCCCTGTACCCTTCCAGGCAGATTCTCACATGAACCCCGAGCGACGGTATCACCCCCGTGTCTCCGGCCCGTTCATGTGCATCTGCCACGGCGCCGCCACCCAGCGAGAGGCACGCATCGTCGACTTGAGTGAGGGCGGCTGCTTCGTCGACATGTTGAGTCCCCTCACGCCGGGCGGTCGTCTTGAAATCAAGATCCACGTTGGGGACATTGAGGCGCACCTGCAAGCCGAGGTCGTGTATCTGGACCGCGTGCAGGGGTTTGCCGCTCGGTTTGTCAACAACGAGCCGGCGATGCTCGACCGGCTGAGGGAGATCATGCGCGCTCGGGCCGCGCGGACCCTGCCCTCGACCACCGGCTCGACGTGATGGCCTCGCGCACGCTCCGCGGCCACCGATCGGCGCTGCTTGGCCCCATACTTCTCGCGTTACTTGCCTGGGCGTGGATCGCCCCGATGGCACTCGATATGTACGGGGCGATGACCGGGCCATCGGCGTGGATGATGCCGGCGACATGGAGCGTGACCTACCTCTGGTGGCTGTGGGTCATGTGGGCGGTCATGATGGCCGGCATGATGCTGCCGTCCGCGTTGCCGATGCTCGGGGTCTTCGATCTCACGCTGCGCCAGCGCTCCGGGGGAAGAAGCGTCGTGCGCGCGCGCGTCTACGTGATGGCGGCCGGACACCTCGCGGTCTGGGCGCTGTTCAGCGTGCTCGCCACCGCCCTCCAGTGGCTGCTCAGTCTCACATCGCTGTTGACGCCCATGATGGAGATGAGCGGTCGGGTGGGCTCCGGCGTGCTGCTGGTCGTCGCCGGCGTGTACCAGTTGACGCCGCTCAAGTGGGCGTGCATAAAGACATGCCAGAACCCTGTGCTGTTCCTCGTACGACGCTGGCGCGAAGGGACGAGCGGTGCGCTCCGCATGGGCGTCCAGTACGGCGTGACGTGTCTGGGATGCTGCTGGGCGTTGATGCTCCTCTTGTTCGCCGGGGGCGTGATGAACCTCGCGGTGATCGGCGCACTGACCGTGTTCGTGCTCGTCGAGAAGTTGGCGGTCGTCGGCCGCTGGACCACCTGCGTGAGCGGCGGGTGCCTGATCGGTCTCGGCGTCTGGGTCGCGGCGGCGGGCTTCTAGCGAAGCTCCGCGTCAAACCGCCAAGACCCCCAAACGAAGCTCCGCTTCGCTAGCGTTCATATCGCGTTTTGCCTCGCCTCCGGCGGGGCAGTCGCCTTGACGGAGAAACTTGACTCATCGTGTCAACATTCGGGGCCGTCAAGGCTCCTAGGCAGCCGCGCCGCGCGCCGCGCGCATCTTCTTCAAGGCCTGCGCTTCGAGCTGGCGTACGCGCTCGCGTGTCAGCGACAGCCGCCGACCGATCTCTTCGAGCGTGTGTTCCCGCTCGGTGCCCAGGCCGTACCGAAGCCGCATCACTTCGCGCTCCCGGTCGGTGAGCGGCGCCATGGCCCGCTCGACCTCGTTGGCCATGTCGCTCTGGATCGCCTGGTCTTCGGGCGATCGTGCGCTCGTGTCCCGCACGAGATCGCCAAGAGCCGTCTCTTCATCCTCGCCGACCGCCGCGTCGAGCGAGGCCGGGTGCCGGGCGGCTTCAAGGAGCAATTCGACTTTGTCGACGGGCATGGTCAGCCGACCGGCGAGCTCCACCGGCGTGGGCTCGCGACCCAGATCGACGAGGAGCGCACGGCGCTCACGCTGCAGGCGGTTCAAGGACTCGATGACGTGCACAGGCAGGCGAATGGTTCGCCCATAGTCGGCCACCGCTCGAGATATGGCCTGCCGAATCCACCACGTCGCATAGGTCGAGAACTTGAATCCGCGACGGAACTGGAATCGGTCCACGGCCTTCATCAGGCCGATGTTGCCTTCCTGAATGAGATCGAGCATCGACAAGCCGCGATTGACGTGGCGCTTGGCGATCGACACCACGAGGCGGAGATTGGCCTCGAGCAACTGGCGTTTGGCTTCGCGCACACCTTCATCGAGCGCGACGATCTTCTGCAGGCGGCCGGCAAACGCCTTGTGCGTCATCGCCACGCGCGCCTCGAGAGCCCGACGAGCCTCTGTTCGAGCTGCGCCACCTGGCAGGGCGTTGACCTCGGCGAATCGTTGCTCGAGATCGCGGAGCTTGCCGAGAATCTCGTCGATCAGGGATGGTCGAATCGGCAGCTCGCCGAGCGAGGCCCCGACGGCGCTCTCGTGCGCAGCGATCGCGCTGCGAATCCTCGCCCGCGAGGCCGCCGTCGCCCGATAGTCCCCGAGGCGCCGCTCAAGCGCTTCGATCTCGGCGTGCCTGCGCGCCACGCGCGCCAGGGCTCGCAAGACCGGAGCGACGCGCGCCGGTGCCAGTTCACCGCCGTCCGGCAGCAGAATCAGCTCCGCCGGCGGGACGCTGCCTCGACGCACCTTGTCGACCAGACCGAGCACGCACCGGCGAACGCAAGCCATCGTGCCCAGCGCCGCCATGAGTTCGCCCATCGCAAGTTCGATCCGCAACCCGATGGCCTGTTCGTCCTTGGCCTTCAGGAGTTTGCGTTTGCCAATGTGTTGCAGATACAACCGCACCAGGTCGGCATCGTCGGTTGTCGCGCGACCCGGCGTGGCCTGTGGCTCCTGGCGGTCCTCGTCGAGCTCGACCGGTTCAACCCGGTCACGCGGGATTTCCTGCTCTTCGAACGCCTCGGGCTCCTCCTCTTCGAGCAACTGGTCCACGGGCTCGGAGACCGTCGACGGCCGCCACCGGCCACCAACTGGATTCAGGCCGAATTCATGGGCCCGGGCGCGCCAGTCGAGCACGTGCGACTGGCGGTCCGCGTCGTCCCAATCAATGAAGGTGTCGCCCTGGGTTTGACGTCGTCGCCCCTTGGGCGGCTGCTGCTGTGCTGGCTGCTTTCGTGTCGGGGTCATGGGATGCGGGAGGCCGCGCTTTTGATTCTCCCATTGTTTGAGGCCGATTCGAGCGAAAAGCGGAACCAGGCCCTTCCTGGCCCCTCGCTGGCGCCTGAGCCGAACGCCAACTCACCCTTATAGTGTGACCAGCCCATGCAGGACTTGACCAAGGGATCCGTCTCGGCGCACCTGCTCAACACCGCCAGCTACATGCTCGTCACGATGGTCTTCCAGACGCTCTACTTCCTGGTGGACTTGTATTGGGTCGGGCGTCTGGGCAAGGAGGCGGTCGCCGGCGTCGGCGTCGCCGGCAACCTCACCTTCATCGTCCTGGCGGTATCCCAGATGCTGGGGGTCGGCACGACGGCCCTGGTGTCCCATGCGGCAGGCCAACGCGATCGGCCGCGCGCGCTGCTGCTATTCAACCAGTCACAGGTGCTCTCTATCCTGGTGGGCATTCTGTTTCTTGCCTTCGCGATGGGGGGGCGCACCAGCTATGCGACAGCCCTCAGCGCCGACGGCGCGACGGCCGCCGTCGCCGGCGCCTACCTGCGGTGGTTCATCCCCGCCATGAGCCTGCAGTTCGCGATGGTGGCCATGGGCTCGGCCCTGCGGGGCATCGGGCTCTTCAAGCCCGGCATGGTCGTCCAGACGGCCACGGTGATTCTCAACATCGTGCTCGCGCCGATCCTGATTTTCGGATGGGGCACCGGGTGGGCGATGGGAGTCACGGGAGCCGCGGTCGCGACCCTGGTGGCCGTCGCGGTGGGCGTCGTCTGGTTGACGACGTATTTCGTCGCCACCGGCAGTTACCTCGCCTTCGTCAAGCAACACCTCAGACCGCAGCCTCGCCTGTGGGGGTCGATGCTCAAGGTGGGGCTGCCCGCCGGTGCTGAATTCCTGCTGCTCGCGGGCTATCTCATGCTCGTCTACGTCATCGCCCGGCCGTTCGGCGCGGCGGCTCAGGCGGGGTTCGGCATCGGCATGCGGATCGTGCAGGCGCTGTTCATGCCCGTCGTCGCCCTCGGGTTTGCCGTGGCCCCGGTGGCCGGACAGAATTTCGGCGCGCGCGCGGCCGATCGCGTCAGGGAAGTCTTCCGTTCTGCCAGTGTCATGGCCGCGGGTGCCATGTTCGTGATGGCGCTGCTCTGCAACGTGGCGCCGCAGGCCCTGGTCCAGCTGTTCTCGAGCGAGCCTGGCGTGGTCGAGGTGGGCGTCGAGTACCTGCGGATCATCTCATGGAACTTCGTGGCCTCGGGCGTCATCTTCGTCGCATCCAGCATGTTCCAGGCCATGGGGCACACCGTGCCCTCCCTCGTGGCGTCGGGGTGTCGCCTGGTGCTGGTCGCCATTCCGGCCCTCATCCTGTCTCGCCAGGCGGGATTTGAACTGCGATGGATTTGGTATCTGTCGGTGTTCGCTGTCTTCTCTCACCTGACGATCGTGCTCGGCCTGCTGCGGCGGGAGTTTCGGTTGCGACTCGATACGATGCCGGCGTCTGTGGTCGTCGAGTCAGCGCCGGCGGCCGGCTAGCTGTGAAGGTCAGCGGAGCATGAGGCGTCAGCCAGCCTAGCTCCGCGTCCCGCGATCCCATAGCCAGGCGGCCCCCCGTACACCGCTCGAGTCGCCGTGTCGCGCACGCACCAGACGCGTCCGGACGGTGTCCGAAAACACATAGGCGGACCACTTCTCGCGGATGTCGCCGTAGAGCCGTTCCACGTTCGACAGGCCGCCGCCGAGCACCACCACGTCGGGGTCGATGATGTTGAGGACGCTGCTCAAGGCGCGGGCAAACCGATCGGCATAGCGATCGAGGCAGGCAGCCGCGCGCGCGTCATGCGCCTCGGCTCGCTTCACGATCTCGGGCGGTGCCATGTCTTCACCGGTGTCGGCCGTGAAGTCACGGGCCAGACCCGGACCGGAGAGGAAGGTTTCGATGCATCCGGTCCGCCCGCAGTAGCACGCCGGCCCGGGCCATTCCTCGGGGCGGGGCCACGGGAGCGGGTTGTGCCCCCATTCGCCGGCAATGCCGTTGGCGCCCGACACGACACGTCCGTCGACCACCAGGCCTCCGCCCGTCCCGGTCCCGACGATGACGCCAAAGACGACGCGCGCGGAGCTGGCGGCTCCGTCGGTGGCCTCGGAGAGTGCAAAGCAGTTCGCATCGTTCGCCACGCGCACGGGACGAGACAGCTTCCGCCTCAGATCCTCACCGAGCGCACGACCGTTGAGCCAGGTGGAGTTGGCATTCTTGACGAGTCCCGTCTCCTCCGAGATCGTCCCGGGAATGCCGACGCCCACGTGTCCGGTCTCCCCCGCCTCCTGCTCGATGCTCGTCACCAGATCGACGATGGCGGCCAGGGTGCGGTCGTAGTCGCCTCGCGGCGTCGGCTCGCGGCGTCGAATCAGGGAACGGCCTGAGCTGTCGAGCGCGATCGCCTCGATCTTGGTCCCGCCAAGATCCACGCCGATGCGCAGGCGCCGGGTGGCGCTGGCGGCGTGTTGCGCAGGCTTCACGTCCATCGTGTGCGGGAGATCACGACAACCCGGCCCTGAAGCCCTGACGCCAACTCGGGTATCGCAGCGTCCAGTTCAGCTCCTGCTTGACTTTCTGGTTCGAGGCCGGAGGAATCGTCCGCTCCCATTCCATCAAGCCCCTCGCCACGATGCTCGCGACGGCGCGAGGGAGAGAGATCGGGCGGGAGGCGGCGATCGCGGCGGCGTACACGGGCAGCCAATTCTTGGATTCGGCCGGCTCGTCGTCCACGATGTTGTACGCGCCTGGAGCGCCGCGGTCGACGAACGCCGCCGTGGCCGCCGCCGCGTCGTCGACGTGGATGAACGAATACATGCCGTACCCGCCGTCGATGACGGGGTATCTGCGCTGCCTGACGTCCTGCCAGATGGAGCCGCGCGCTCCGTACCACGTCCCGGGGCCGTACAGGAAGCCGTAGCGTAGCAGGACGACCTCGAAGGGCAGACTCGCGGCGTGTTCTTCCATCGCCTTGAGCACGCGCACGCTTTGTCCGACGGGCTCGATTGCGTCCACGTGAAACGGCGCGTCCTCGTGCCTCGGCATCCGCCCATCCGGGGCATACCAATAGGCGATACTTTGCACAATCGCACGACGAGCGCCGGCTTCGACGGCAGCGTCCAGGACATTGGCCGTCCCATCGCCCCTGACACGATCATTGGCTGCATAGGCGGCTGCCGTGGCCTTGACGTCGAGCGTCTGCGGGAGCGATGTCAACTGACTGATCACGACTTCCGGTCTTGCGGCGGCCACCGACTCGTGAACCCATGACCGGTCGAGCGCGTCGCCCACCACGGCATCCGCGCCGAGTTTCTTCAGCTCCGCCGCTTTCGCCTCCTGTTGGGTCATCCCGGTCACGGTGTGCCCTGCCTTGATGAGGCTCGGGACCAGGCGGCGGCCGAGTGCGCCGGTCGACCCGGCGACGAAGATGCGCATGACGACATTGTGGCTCGATTTAGGACAAACGCGACAGGGTCGGGCAGATGCGCCCTGCCGCGGAATCGACGGCTGGCGAGGTGCCGGAATCTGGTGAGGGTCCGGCCGTCGGCCGCGACCGCTAGCATCCCGCCAGCCACGCACCTGTGAGATGATCCGCGGCCATGCGGACCATCACGTTTCTGCTCCTGGGGCTGGGCCTGTCGCCCTTGCCCAGCGCGGCCCAGGCGACCACACACACCTTCACCCCGACGACGGGGGTGCAGACCTTCGCGGTTCGGCCGCCGGTGCTGAGGATCAAGCCTGGGGATACGGTCAGGACCTCGACCTTTTCCAGGCCCGGTGATTACTACGACCCCCAGAAAGCCGGGCCGTGGCCGGGTGAGGTGGGACCGTTTCACATCGACGGTGCCGAGCCCGGCGACACGCTCGTCGTTCGCATCCTGACGCTGACCCCCAATCGCGACGTGGCGATCTCCAACGTGTCGCCGACGGGCATCAGCGGAGTGGCCGGCGACGGTCGGACACGGATGCTGAACGATCCGCTTCCGGCTCGCCGCTACGTCTGGCGACTCGATCGCCAGCGGCTGGTGGGCGCCCTGGATCTCCCGAACTCGGCCAGCAAGCGCATCGAGCTGCCGCTCAAGCCGATGCTCGGGCGCGTCGCCGTCGCCCCGGCGGGCGAGGAGGCGTGGGGGGGCCTGTGGCCGGGTGATTTCGGAGGCAACATGGACGCCTCCGACGTCACCCAGGGTGCGACGATTCACCTGCCCGTCTTCCACCCGGGCGCGCTCTTTTATTTCGGTGATTTCCACGCGCTCCAGGGCGACGGAGAGATCGTTGGCTCCGGTCTGGAGTCTACCGCTGACGTGACGTTTCAGTTCGACGTGATCAAGGGCAAGCGCATCCGCTGGCCGCGGATCGAGAACGATGAATACATCATGGTGGCTGGCAGCGTCAGGCCGCTGGTTGACGCCATGCGCATCGCGTATGTGGAGTTGATTGAATGGCTGGTGGCCGACTACGGCTTCGACAAGCTCGACGCCTACCAGGTGGCCTCGCAGGCCGGCGTCGTCCGCGTCGCCAACATCGTCGA
>JBQTIE010000042.1:0-6689 GCA_052389315.1 Acidobacteriota bacterium | reverse complement strand
CAGAGCCTTCGCCGCCTGGTACACCGCCTTGGTGTGCATGGTCCCGCCGTGCAGCGGGTGGGGATGCGCAAAGACCGCCGCGGCGCGCGGATCGCCGCCTGGCAGATCGAACAGCGCCTCGAGGGAGCCGCTGGGCCCCTCGATCTCACGCAGGGATGCGTTCCAGGTCATGACTGTCGTCCTGAACGAACTGTCGTACGAGCTCGGCGAAGGCCGCGGGCCGCGACACGAGGCCGATGTGACCGGTTCGAGGCAGCGTGACGGCGCGCGCTCGCGGCAGCACCTCCAGGTACCGCCGCGTCAGCGCCGCCGGCACGACGCGGTCGAGGCCTTCCTCACCGGTGATGACCAGCGTGGGCACACGAATCGTGGCGGCGTCCGCGAACGCGTGAGCGGTGACCCACCGGATGCGGCGCGCCATCCGCGTGGGCGACAGGAAGGCGCGAAGCACTCGCACGCTGTGTGAGACCGTGAACCCAAGCCTGGAGCCCACGGTGGGAAATGCCGCGATGATCTCCGGGAGCAGCCGGCCGGGCGCACTGACGCAGAACAGTGGGCTGAGCAGCCTGGGGGCTCGGAGGTAGAAGGACGCGCGCCCATCCGGCTTCCACCCGGGCGGCAGCGCCGACACCAGCACCAAACGCCGCACGCGATCCGGTCGCGTCGCGGCATATTCGGCGGCCACCACGCCCCCGAACGAGACTCCGATCAACACGGCGTCGGTCAGCGCGGCCCGGCCGAGCGCCTCGTCGATCTGCTCGAGGTAGTTGGCCAGCCCGCGGGCGGGGTCGCACGCGAAGCCGCTGGTCGGCTCATCGGCGAACGAAAACGTGACGACGCGGCAATGGCGAGCCAGCGCTTCCACCGTGGGCTCCATCCATTCCCAACGACCCTGAATGCCAGGAATCAGCACGACCGGTGGTCCCGATCCGCGATCGATCACGCCTGGGCTCCTCAATTCCTGAGCGGTTTCCCTGTCTTGAGCGTGTGCTGAATGCGGGCCAGCGTCTTCGGCTCGCCCAGCAGACTCAAGAACGCCTCCCGCTCGAGATCGAGCAGGTACTGTTCGGTGACGAAGGTGGCGTGCGGCACCGCGCCTCCCGCCATCACATCCGCCACTTTGCGCGCCACGAGCGCGTCGTGATCCGACGCACGGCCCGCGCGCCAGGCGAGATGCGCGCCCAGCTTCAGCGCGGCGCCGACCGACGGCCCGCCGACCGGAATCGTCGTCCGTGGCGCGGGCCGCGTGTAGCCGTCCCTGACCCGTTCGAGGGCCTTGGCCTTGGCGTCGGCGACGAGCCGCTCTCTGTTCATCGTGAAGCCGTCGGTGGCGGCGAGATAGCCCAATCGGCGGGCGTCGGGGCCGCTGGCCGACACCTTTGCCAGGACGATGGTCTCGAAAGCCTTCTGCACGAAGGGCAGGGGGTCGGCTTGTAGCGTTGGCAGGGCCGCCATCGCGCGAACGAGCATCTCCTTGGTGCCGCCGCCGGCCGGAATCAGGCCCACCCCGACTTCCACCAGACCCAGGTAGGTCTCGCCCGCGGCCTGCACGCGGTCTCCGTGCAGCGCGATTTCGGCGCCGCCGGCGAGCGTCAGGCCCGCCGGCGCCACGATCACTGGCACGTCGGCATATCGAAGCGCCATGGTGGCCTGCTGGAAGGCCCGAATCATCAGGTCCAGGTCCTCCCAGTTCCCTTCCTGGGCCTCGAGCAGGACCAGCATCAGGTTGGCGCCGGCCGAAAAGTTCGGCGCGTCGTTGCCCACCACGAGCGCTCGCCCGTTCCTGGTGGCCTCCCGCACGCCGACGTTGAGCATCTGCACGGTGTCGCCACCGATGGTGTTCAGCTTGGAGTGGAACTCGACGCAGTACACGCCATCGCCGAGATCGACGAGGCTGGCTCCGGCGTTCTGGCGCACGACGCGTTGTCCAGCGCGCGCGGTCTGCAGGATGAGGAGCTCGGGCGCGGCGGGCGGCAGTGGGGCCTGCCGAAGCGATCGGCGCTCTCCGGCGACCAGAGGCTTCAAGAGCGCCGGTGTGCCGGACGCCGTCGCGTGTCCGCCAACTGCCTCGGCGGCCGCGAGCACTTCGGGGGCTCCGAGTACGTCGATCAGTTCGAACGGGCCCATTTCCCAGGCGAATCCCCAGCGCATCACACGATCGACGTCGTCGATGGAATGGGCGATGTCGGGGGCGACGCGCGCGGTGTAGACGAGCGTGGGTGCGAGCGTCTCTCGCAGGAACTGTCCCGCTTTGTCCTTGGAGGCAAACAGCGCGCGCACGCGGTCGGCTACCCGGTCCATGGACTTGACGGCGTCGAGCGACGCGACGCGGGGGGACTGCCTCGGCCGATACTCGAGACTCTGAAGATCGAGCGTCCAGATTTCGGTCTCGCCCGTTGCCGACTTCCGGCGCTGGTAGAACCCTCGTCCGGCCTTCTCGCCGAGGGCACCGCGCTCCACCATCTGCTCCAGGAACGTCGGGATGGCGAAGGCCGCCCGGTCGGCCTCGTCCTCGAGCCGATCGCGGAGGTTCCGCATGACCGCTGACAGGACGTCGAGCCCGGCGAGGTCCATGGTGCGGAACGTGGCGCTGCCGGGCCTGCCCATGGCGGGCCCGGTGATTGCGTCCACCTCCTCGATCGTGTAGCGGCCGCTGGCGACGGCCTCGAGCGATCGGACGACCCCATAGAGGGCGATGTGATTCCCGATGAAGTTCGGCGTGTCCTTCGCGAGGACGATGCCCTTGCCCAGGTGATGGTCGGCAAAGGACGAGATGGCGTCGACGACGGCGGGCTCCGTCTCTGCGGTCGGGATGACTTCCAACAGGCGCAGGTAGCGTGGCGGGTTGAAGAAATGCGTGCCGAGCCAATGCCGGCGGAACGCGTCGCTGCGGCCCTCGGCGATTGCCGCAATCGGAATCCCCGAGGTGTTGGAGCTGACGATGCCGTGTGGCGCTCTCAGCGCATCGACGCGAGCAAGCAGCTGCTGCTTGACGTCCAGGCGCTCGACGACGGCTTCGATGATCCAGTCGGCCTGCGACAGCCGGGCCATACCGTCGTCGAAGCCCGCGGTGGTGATGAGCAGATGAGCGTCCGGCGTGAATTGCGGGTCGGGCTTGAGGCGTCTGGCTCTATCCAGGCCCTCGCGTGCGGCTTGCGGCGTGAGGTCGAACAAGTGGACGGGGATTCCGGCATTGGCCACGTGCAGCGCGATCTGTGCGCCCATGGTCCCGGCGCCGAGGACGGCCACGGAGGAAATCGTCATGCGCCCGCACCCGCCCTGGAGCGCGGTGTGGTCCGCGCGCCCACGCCGTTGACGAACATGTCGATGACGAGATCGGTGTCGGCGGCCAGGCTGTAACGGCGCCGGCTGAGGACCCAGTTGGTTGCCATCTCATCGAGTGCGCCGAAGAGAAGCTTCGCGGCCAGCGTCGGGTTGACGTCTGGTCGAAACTGGCGTGCGCGCTGGCCTTGGGCGATCGTCTCCCGGATGAGGCCCAGGTAATCACGCAGGTACGTGGACGAGAACTGCTCCATGAACTTCGTGGACTGACGCAGCTCCACCTGGAAGACGATGGCGAGGTCGCGATCGCGGCCGAGGCGTTCGAGGTGCACCCGGGCCAGGCGGGCCAGCCGTTCACGCGGCGAGGTCACCTCGGCGAGAGCCTCGCGAGCCTCGGCGATGGCGTCCCGCATGGTTCGCTCGAAGAGCGAGACGAGCAGGTCGTCTTTGCCGCGGAAGTACAGGTAGACGGTGCCTGCGGCCACCCCCGCCTCCCGAGCGACGTCGGCGACTTGGGACTGGAAGAACCCGTGTCGCGCGAAGACCTTGGTGGCGGCGTTGAGGATGGCCTCGCGCTTATCGGGTCCTGGTACCGGGGTTCTGGGCACGACGAACTTGCGGGCGGCGACAGGCATGGGTGACTGAATGAATGTTCATTCATTCTCGTCCCTGAGGCCCGCACGTGTCAACGTTGGTTACCGCCCAGGTAACCGGCGTTGCGCCGACCAGCACCGGACCGCAGCCAATCCGGCAACCGCCGTCGCCGGGGCACCGGGGTGTCGGGCCACCGGCGCGGGGCTTTGCGAAGGCGTCGCCCGGCACGCCCCTTGCCCACGAGCGTGCATGAGCAGTCGAGAGACCGCCGCACGCACGTGCTGGCGCCTGGCCAAGCGGCTCGAACACAGGGCCGGCCAACTCGCCGCACACTCATCGCCCGGCGCCGGGCGTTTCCTCGGCCAGCTGCGGGCAGCGGCCGCGTCTGCGCCTCGGGCCATCGCCGAAGGCCTGGGCCGTGCCGACGCCGATTCGCTCGCGCTGCTGCTCGGCGTCGCCGCCGGCGCCGTGCAGCAGACCCGCCACCTGATCGGAGAGGGATGTGCTCGAGGCTACCTGACGTCGGCCGACGCCGACCGCACGGCGGAGATCGGCCGTCAGGCCATGGTTGCGACCGTGCTGTGCCGGCTCGATCTCCGCGCCGCCGGTGCCCGGCCGGGGCGCCGCCACCAGCCCTGTGCGCGGCTACTTCCAGCGCATGAGGATGTGTTCGCGGTCGAACACGCGGACACCGATCGCGAGCAGCACCGCATTGAGCACGATGAGAACCAGCGTCGCGGCGCTCAGCACCCCTTGACCGAGCATGAACTGACCGAGGAGCTGAGCGACGAAGATGCCGGTGACCGGCACCACGACCAGCACACCGAGCTGCTGCGCGGTACGCGGGTCGTTGACGCGCGATGAGATCAGCACGGCGAGCAACAAGGCGCACAGCGTCAACAGCGGTCCGATGATCAGGAACAGCCATCCCGTCCGCGCCCCGAGGAAGGTGAGCCACACGTCGGGTTCACCCAACAGCCGAATGCCTGCGATGTACACCGCCAGCGTCGTCCAGCCGAGCGTCAGGGCCAGCACCAACGGCGTCAACGTCTTGGCCAGCAGCAATTCGACGGTCGTGATCGGCGTCGCCAGCAGAGGCTCGAGTGTGCGTGCGGTTTTCTCGCCGATGACGGCGTGAGAGGCAAGAGCCATGGATCCGACCACGGGGACGACCAGCAACAGCCACCCGAATTGATGGAAGAGAAACGCCTGTGCAAGCGCGTTGCCTTTGAGCGTCGCCAGTTCGGGCAACAGCGACACGGCCACCGCCATGCCGCGCTCGAACTCTCGAGACTCCACGAGCGATTCGCCGGCGATTCGCGGAGCGGTGATGGCGATGAGAAACGGCGGCACGAGGGACGCCAGGGCGATGGACACCGCCGGAACGACGGCGCCGGGATTGCGGCGGAGTTCGGCGGCATCCTTGACCGCCAGCCCGCGGATTCTCCTCAACGACACGCGGCTCATCGAGTGGCCTCCTCATCGCCGACCAGGGACAGATACACATCCTCCAGGCTCCTGACGGCGGGAGACACGCGGCAGACCCTGGCGCCGGCGCGAACCACACTCGCGACCAGGTCCGGAATCTGATCGGCCTCGGCGAGCACTCCCGTCAACACGCAGCCATCGGCGGTCAGCTGCCCGTGCCATTGATCGGCCAGATGCGAGAGCCAGCCCTGCGCTGGGCCCTCCAGCTCGATGTCCACTCGAAGGCCCTGGCGGTGCTGTCTGAGCGCCCCTGGGGCCTCGAGCGCGACGAGGGAGGTGTTGAGCACCGCCACACAATCCGCGAGGCTCTCTGCTTCGGCCAGATTGTGGGTCGACACCAGGACCGCTCGGCCTTGCTCGCGCAGGCCCGCGATGAGGTCCCGCACCTGTCGCGCACTGCCTGGATCGAGCCCCGCCGTCGGCTCGTCGAGCAGGACGATCGCGGGTTCGTGGAGCAGCGCGCGTGCCAGCGCCGCTCGCTGCCGCAACCCCTTCGACAGCGTGCCGGCCAGATCGTCGCCTCGACTGGTGAGGCCGACCAGCGCCAGGGCCCTGTCCACCGCCGCCGCAGGCCGAGGCAACCCGAAGAGGTGCGCGTAGGTCACGAGGTTCAATCGCACCGTCAGCCGATCCCACAGGCCGGGCGATTCTGTGAGCAGGCCAACGTGCTGGCGAAGGCCGTCGGAGCTGGCCGTGGTCAGCCGCGTGCCGAGCAGGGTGATCTCGCCCTCCGAAGGAGGAATCAAACCGGCGAGCATGCGCAGCGTGGTGGTCTTGCCGGCGCCGTTCGGGCCCAGAAGCGCGACGATCTCTCCTGCGCCCAGCGTGAACGACACATCCCGCACCGCGATGCGTGCGCCGAACGATCGCGTCAGCCTGCTGGCACGGACGAGGACTTCTGCCACGCCGACAGACTAGCAGCCCGTGGTCGAAGCCGCGACGGCATTCGACCGGCGTTGCATCCCGCCTCGCGGCGTTGCTCCTCCCTCAAAGATGGCCCGATATTCTCGGTCGTCGCGCCTTGCGATCCGGGCGCACCGCCGGTTTCGGTGCTCGCCGGGACTTTCACCACGGGCGTGCGCCGGCACAAACCGGCGGAATGTTGTGAATTAAAGAGTCACGCGTTGAAGGCCTAGCCAGCCACGACGACCCCGAGTCATGCACGGGTGTCCGCGAGGGCACACGTGAAGCGTTGACCGGGGAAGTCGGACCGCTCCGTAGTATCGACGAAGCCGCCGAACAAGGCCGAGGAACCGGCCGCGGAGGCGGGGGAGAGAAGGGAGCGGCCCAAGGGAAACTCGCCCAAGCGCAACGCGTCCCGGACT
>JBQTIE010000041.1:0-12161 GCA_052389315.1 Acidobacteriota bacterium | reverse complement strand
AGGCGGTCCTGGGAGGGCGCCTGCGACGCACCGGTCGCCACGAGAACGGCCCACAGCGTCGCCACCCACATCGTGCGGTTCATCCTCATGGCGCGCACGATAACAGAAACCGAACAGTCCTACATCGCCGGCCATTGCGGGGTGCCGGGGTGCCTCAGGCGCTACTGCGCGCCGAGCGTCTGCGGCCAGTTCGTGACCACGTGTATGACGTTCGGCAGGACGAGGTTCTTGCGGCGCACCATGAGAAAGCGGCGACCGTCGAGCGCCACGTCGTAGTTCGCCGCGTCGGAACCGTATCCCGCCGCCGATTCAAAGCGCCCCTCGAAGAGCGCCCGCGCCGCGCCGGCCGGGTCCCGCGCGCCGGGGTCGAACGGCACGACCATCAGCTTGTGTCCCTCGCGGTAGAAGAGCTCCCGGCCGCTTCGCGCCCAGAGGGGTTCGATGCCGCCGGACGAGGAGATCTGCAAGCGCGCCGCAGGCCGCGGGAACGACGCGACATACACTTCGGCGCGGCCGGACTGGTCGGACACGAACGCGATCCAGCGGCCGTCCGGCGAAAAGACCGCCGCAACCTCGCTGTCAGGGCCGTCGAACAGGGCCACCGGCTCGCGCGCCCCCCGGGTGGGCAGCAGCACCACGTCGCGGGATACGGCACCCCGTGTCCGCAGGTACGCCAGCCACTGGCCGTCCGGCGACCACGAACTCGGAAAGTCCCAGTTGCCCCAGCCGGGGGACGGCATCAAGGACTCGGGCGGCCCGTTCTCGACGATCCAGGCCAGGCCCGGACCCATCTCGTCCGGGTTCGGGTCTTCGCCGATTTCCGAGCTGAGCGCCAGGGTGCGGCCGTCCGGGCTCCAGACCGGTCCAAAGTCCTCGCCGGGATGCACGGTGACGCGCGTGAGGGCGCCGCGGACCAGGTCCAGCCGCCAGAGATCGAGGTTTGCTCCCTCGAAGCTCGCCACCGCCAGATGGCGGCCGTCAGGGGACAGGCGCGGCGTCATGAACGTCTCGCGGGCATCCGAGAGCCGCTCTGCACGCCCCGCCCGATCGACCCAGACGAGCTCGTGTGTGGTGAACGTCTCGCCGCCTGCGACATAGGCGAGCGTTTCGTGACCCGCGACGGCGAACTGCGACACGCCTCGGCCGTGGGTCAGCACGCCGTCGAGCAGCTTGTAGGCGTCGCCGGTCGGGGCGACGCGCGCCAGATCGAACGGCATCGCGTAGAGCGCGGCGTCCCGCGTGAACAGCAGATGGCCCGTGGGTGAGAATCGCGGGCTCGTGCCGCCGTTGACGAGCGTGCGGATATTCCGGTCAGCCAGGGCGAGCACGGCCACGCGCGAGTATTCACTTGACCGGTCCACGAACAGGACATGACGCCCGTCGGGCAAGGCGCTGGGCCAGGCGTAGGGGCGCTCCCTGGGTGTCAAGAGCGTCGGCGCGTCGCCGCGCAGCTCATCACCGGCCATAGACGCCGCCGACAGGCCGCTGTTCGCGCTCTGGGCCAGCAGCACCGTGTCGTTCAGGCTCCACGTCGCGCCGTGAGCGACGGCGGCGGGCGAGGTGGCCACGACCTTCACCGGGACCCCGCCCGCCACCGCGATCCTGGCCAGTGTGTTCCCGCTGTGATAGGCCAGCCACCGGCCGTCTGGCGAGAAGAACGGCGAGACGGCGCCTTCGGTGCCCGCCAGCGGTCGCGCATCGGGCTCGCGCAAGCGCCGCACGAAAAGCTGTCTGACCCCGTCGCGCTCCCCGACGAACACCAGCGTGCTGCCGTCGGGCGACAACGCCAGCGCCGGATGATCACTGTCAACCGCGAGACGGACGCCCGGCGGCAGGACGACGTCGAGACGCACGGGCTGCCCCCGGTCCTGTGCTGGCGGCTGCGACCGCGGGCCCACCAGATCCATGGCCACCCAGGCACCACCGCCGAGCACGACGGGCGCTGCCCACCCGGCGAGGCGCCGCCACACTGGTCGCGGCGCCGATGTGGCGGCAGCGATGCTTACGGCGCTTTCGGCCGACGCGGCGAGACCGGGCGAGGCGGCTTCCTCCAGTTCCAGCCGCACGTCCGCCATGTCGTGGAGCCGGCGCCGCGGATCCTTCTGCAGACACCGACGCAAGAGCCGCAGGAGCGCGGGGGGCAGGCCCCCGGGGAGCGCACTCCACTCCGCGTCGCGCTCGAGCACCTTCGCGATCGTCTCGGACGCGGTCTCGCCGTCGAATGCGCGGCGCCCCGCCAGCAGCTCGAACAGCACACAGCCAAACGCCCAGACGTCGGCGCGGCGATCCGTCGCGCGGCCCTTGGCCTGCTCGGGGCTCATGTAGGCCGGCGTGCCCAGAACCACGCCCGCCCACGTCATCCCACCGGTCATCGTCGGAGCACTCACGTCACCGTCGCCGGGCCATTCTTGTGCCAGCGCCTTGGCGAGTCCGAAGTCCAGGACCTTCACCGTGCCATCCGGCCGCAGCTTGATGTTGGCCGGCTCGAGATCGCGGTGGATGATGTCCCGCGCATGGGCCGCTTCCACGGCATCGGCGATCTGCGACGCGATGGGCAGGGCCTCATCGAGCGCGATCGGTCCTCGCGTGAGGCGGTCGGCGAGCGTCGGGCCCTCGACCAGCTCGAGGACGAGCGCGCGCAGGCTCTCCGCTTCTTCAAGTCCGTAGATGTGGCCGATGTTGACGTGATTCAGCGTCGCCAGGATCTCGGCCTCGCGTTGAAACCTGGCGAGCCGATCGGGATCCCCGGTAAACGCGTCTGGCAAAACCTTGAGCGCGACGTCGCGATGGAGGCGAGTGTCGCGGGCGCGGTACACGTCACCCATGCCGCCTTCGCCGAGCTTCTCGACGACGTGATACGGACCGACGCGTGCGCCGACGGCGACGCTCATCGCGGCTCCGGCGCCAGGCGCCCGACGATCGAACGCGCGCGAGCGATGCCCGCCTTCGTCAGCCGCACCGACTTCCATTTCGGATCGGTGTAGATCAAGCCGGCATCCTGCAGCGTCTCGAGCACCTCGAATCGCATCGCCTTCGACGCCTCCCGCAGGCCCTGCTTCGCACTCCGTGAGCCGAGCCAGAGCACGGCAAGGCTGAGTTCGGCCAGCAGCTGCTGATCGGCCGACGCCTCCGGTCCCGCGGGGCGGTCGACGGTTGCCCGCTGGCGAAACGCCGCTCTCAGCCGCCGATTGACGGCCGCGAGGTCGAAGGCCGCCGGGTCGAACCCGCGCGGCAGCGTGGGCGACGCCTGTCCCGCGGCCCGCTCCGCTGTCCACCCGTCGACGATGTCCTGATACGCGCCGGCGCCACCGATATCCTCCGGCGGCCCCGCGCGCGCCCCGGCGACGCAGCACACGGGCACGGCGCTGGCTGCGTCTTCGCTCGCGCCGGCGGCGGCCACGCGGTCCACTCCGGCGGGCGAGCCGGGGACCGCTCCATCGCCCGCGGCGGTGACCATTACCCGCCACTCGTCGCCGAAGTCGTAGCAATAGTGGAACGCGCCGGCGCCGCGTGAAAGCGCCTGGGCCACCGTGACCGCCGAGGCTTCCCCGGCCCAGGCGGGATCGATGTCCTCTTCCTCGTCTTCGTCCGGAAGGTCCGGCTTCGGGCCGTACTCGTCCGCGCCGATCTCGAAGACGTAGAGGTGTCGATCCTGCCAGCCCATGACGATCTGAATCGCCTGATGGAGATCGTCCAGGCGCAGGCCGGGAGCCACACGGAGCTCGCGCCAGATGAGGGGGGTGAGATCGCGAAGCTCTACGCGGAGGTCGATCATGGGTGCCTGTCGATCATGCGGGCGGCGACGCGACCCGTTGAACCGCGGGCGGCGTGCGGATGACTCATGGCGGCCGCGCGCTCACCCGGGCGTGCAAGTCGAGACGAGGTGCGGCTGCCCGCGTGAGGTCCGGTGCCGAGTCTACACCGGCCGCCGGCCGCTGGCCTCAACCGAGACGGCTGGACTGGCGGCGTTGCGGAACTGCGCAAAGCCGCGTCGGTCGTGCTGCGGAGTCTCGACGGGTGGAGAAGGCACCTCGCTCCACTTGTCTGCGCCAGCAGATCATCAAGTGATCCGTCCGACGACACTTGTGTCCACAGCTGTCCTGAATTGGCACCACCAGACCTGGCGCCGAGTAGCAGCCGTGAGCAATCCCGGCGTGTTTCGTACGCGGCAGACCGCCCGGGCGGGGCATGGAACTGGCAGGGGGGAGGGCGGCTCCCCACGCCAATTCGATGATCAATGTTCTGATCCTCGAGGACTCCGACGAGTCCTCACGGCTGGTGATCCGCACGCTGGAGGACGCCGGCTTCGCAGTGAACGGGTTGCGCGTGGGGACGCCCGAGGCGCTGATCCAGGCTCTGACCTCAGCGGCCTGGGACATCGCGATTGCCGACCACGCGATGCCGGCGCTTGGCGGCACGCGGGCGCTGTCGATCGTGCGTGAGCACGCGCCGCACCTGCCCTTCATCTTCGTGTCCGAAACCAGCGGCGAGGACGTCGCGGTGGACGCGATGAAGGCGGGGGCCGACGACTACATCATGCGGTCGCAGATCGTGCGGCTGGCGCCGGCGGTCGAGCGCGAGCTGCGCGACGCGACGGTGCGGCGCGAGCGGGCGCGCGCCACCGAACGCGTGGCCTATCTTGCCTACCACGACCCGCTCACGGATCTGCCGAATCGATCGCTGCTGCAGGATCGCCTGCAGCAGGCGATCCTCATGACCAGCCGCGAGGACAAGTCGCTGGCGCTGCTCGTGCTGGATCTGGACGGCTTCAAGGCGATCAACGACAGCTACGGCCATCACGCCGGCGACCGCCTGCTCCAGCAGCTGGCGACGCGGCTGCGCGCCGGCCTGCGAGAGTCGGACACGATTGCCCGGCTGGGCGGCGACGAGTTCGCGGTGCTGCTGCCGCTGACCGACCTGCAGGGCGCGGTGGAGACGGCTCGCAAGATCCTGCAGGATCTCGAGCAGCCCGTGGTCATGGAGGGGCGTCCGCTGCTCGTGCAGGGCAGCCTGGGTATCGTGGTCTTCCCGTCCCACGGGTCCACGGCGCCGGATCTGCTTCAGAAGGCCGATGTGGCGATGTATCTGGCCAAGACCAGCCAGTCGGGCCTGGCCGTGTACGAGCCGGATCGCGAGAGCCAGACCGAGCAGCGCCTGGCGATGACCACGGCGCTGCGTCGAGGTCTGGATACCGATCAGTTCCTGCTCGAGTACCAGCCCGTCGTGCAGCTTCGCAGCAACGCCCTGGTCGGCGTCGAGGCGCTCGTGCGCTGGGATCATCCGCAGCAGGGCCGGCTGTGGCCCAAGGACTTCATCCCGTTGGCCGAGCGCAGCGGGCTCATCACGCCGCTCACCACCTTCGTGCTGGAGCGCGCGCTGACCGACTGGCCGCGGCATCTGGTCGCCCGCCCACCGAGCATCGCCGTCAACCTGTCGCCGCGGAGCCTGCAGGATGCGCAGTTTCCCTCGAGGCTGCGCACGCTGCTCTCCGAGCACCGGATGGATCCGTCCGCGCTCGCCCTTGAGATCACCGAGAACCTCATCATGTCGGACCAGGAGTCGGCGGCTCGGTGCCTGGGTGAGCTGTGCGAGATGGGGGTGCGCCTGATCGTGGACGATTTCGGAAAAGGGTATTCGTCGCTGAGCTATCTGCGGCGGCTGCCGGTGCACCAGCTGAAGATCGACTCGTCGTTCGTGATCGGCATGGCCGCGGGTGAAGACGACACGCTCGTGCGGTCCATCATCGACCTGGCACACAACCTCCGGCTGCACGTGGTCGCCGAAGGCGTCGAGACCGACGAGGTGCGTGCGCGTCTGGTGGCCCTCGGGTGCGACTACGCCCAGGGGCATTTCATCCGCCGGCCGGGATCGGCGACCGAGATCGCCGCCTACATGGCGACGCAGGCTGCGGTCGAGCCACGGGCGGACGATTCTCGGCCTCGAACACCGCGCCGCCCCGCCACGGTCTCGAGCGTGCCCGCGACGCGCCGCCCGTGAGGCGGTGGCCACACTCGCCAACGCGGCGCAGCGGCCGTCAGCCTTGCCTCCGCCTCACACGTCCGAGGCACACGCGGGTCCTGTCCGCAAACAGCCCTAGAAAACTTGACTCTGCAGATTTCCAACCATTTGAGTCAAGTTTTCTCGCCCGGCCGGAGGCCGGGCAACGCCAGCACTGCCCCTAGCGAGGCGAAGCCACACCTTGTCATGCTTGACGGTCCGAGGCGGAGCCTCGCCTAGCCCTAGCTGCGTTCGACCTCCGCCTTGAGCCCCTCCAGCGCGTGCCCGATCGCGTCCACCTCCTGATCGATCCCTTTCAACGTCTCGTGCTCGCTGCGCACGAACCGGGTGTAGGGGGCGATGGCGTCCATGACGCTCCGGACGCTGCGCTCCACCTCGCGCTGGAACTGAGACCGCAGGTTGGTCATCAGCTCGGTGCGCATCCGCTCGATGCATTCGCGGAGCTGGGCTTTTGCGCGTTTCCGCTTCGACGGGATGACGAACATGCCGAGCACGGCGATCGTGCCGGCCGCGACGATGCCGGTGACGTCCGCCGCGGTGGTGGACGCCAGCGCGGCGACCATCGCGCCCAGGCCCACGGCGCCCACCTGCGCGAGCGCGGCCCCTGCCACCGCCGTGCGCACGCCGTCGGCCATCGCCGCGGCTTCGCGCTCCCGGTCGTAGCCGGCCACGGTCTGACTCGCGGCACGACCGACCGTATCGATCAGCTTCTGCCGATCGTACTGGAACCCGCTCGCCTGACCGCCCACCAGCCGTCCTTCATGCGCCCGTGCTCGCCGGCTGACGTGCTCGGTCACGGCCTGCCACTGGCGCAGCTCGCTGGCGACCATCCAGTCGATGACATCGTGCACCTGCTTCTCGATCTGCTGCGGCGTGTCGGCGACCACCGCGCGCTCGAAGTCCCGTTGGATGCGCGGTTTGTTGATCAGATCGGCGATGCGGCCCACGCGCAGCGTGTCGTCGAAGAAAGCCGTGCCGCGCTTCTCGAACTGATGCAGGACGTTGTCCACCTCCGAAAGGCGGAACTCGAACTCGCGCGCCAGATCGGCGCGATAGGCGCCCAGCTGCTGCTCGATGTCGGCGATGGCCGTCAGATCCTCGGCCAGCACGTCGACTCGGACCGCAATGGTGTCTCGCGTGGTCAGGACCAGCCGGACGCCGATCCCCAGTGGATTGAGCAGCTTCAGGCGCCGCCGCTCCTTCTCGTCGAGCGAGGTCGTGATGTGGCGTTCCAGGTCGTCGAATCGATCGCCGGGCACCGGCTCGCCCATCGCCTCGCCGAGTTTGCGCCGCAGGGCGCGGCGCGCCGACACCGGGAAGATCTGGGGGTCGGCGCCGAGCAGCGCCCGGGCGTGCTCGGCCACGAACCGCGTGACCTGCTGGCGCTCCTCGTCGAGCTCGAGCAGATCAACCTTGTTGATCACGATGACGACCTTCTTGCCCCACGACTTGATGGCCTGCAGGAACGCCCGCTCGCTCTCGGTGAACGGCCGGTCGGCCGAGGTGACGAACAGCACGAGATCGGCTTGCGGGACGAACTCGCTGGTCAGCCGTTCATGCTCGCGGAAGATCGCATTGGTGCCCGGCGTGTCCACGATGTTGATGACATCGAGCAGGGGCACCGGCGCAGAGATGACGTCGGCGCCGGACTGGTCCACCTGCCGATCGGCCTCCTCGCCGTACTGAAGCACCTGCAGCCTCGTGGTGGTCGGCGTCACACCCTCCTCGAGGACGCGCGCTCCCACCAGCGCGTTGACGAACGCGCTCTTGCCCGCGTTGAACTCGCCGATCACGACGAGCAGGAACAGGCGGTCGAGCTGCGCGATGGACCGCTCGAGCGCCGCCCGGTCCTCCACGGCAGTGTCGAACCGCTCGAGGGCCCGCTGCAATTTCGACAGCCACTCGCGCTCGTCCGAGAGGAGCTTCCGCGTCCGGTCCTTGACAAGTCGCTCGAGCATGGCTGGTCCAAACCTTCTGCCCTTTCAAGCCGTCTCCCGCGGCTCCGCCTTCGATGCTACTTCGTGATGCCGGCGAGACGGCCGTCCTGCACACGATAGCGATCGTCGATCCGCAGCGTCGGGCAGCAACTGGGATCGCCATCCTTGTGCGTGACATAGCGGACCGTCAGCACGCCGCGACGATCGATGGACAGACGCTCGACCGAGCTGCGGTCGCCGAGCCACTCCGGCGGCCCGAGCTGCACGGGCTTGCCGCCCTGGCTCTTCACGGCGAACAGGTAATAGAAGGTGCCCGTCCCCGCGGTGGCCTCGATCAAGACGACCGCCGCATCCGCGGCCCCGTCCCCGTCGAGATCGCCAATCGCGTGGACCGGCAGCAGCGTGAACGTGCTCCCGCCGTCGGCGCTGTCCCCTGGATCCTTCCAGCGGCCTGCCTCGAGAGGCACCCGTCCGCCGACGACACTCGAGTGATCCCCGAGCTCAAACGTGAAGGTCTCGAGGTCGGCCAGGCTCAGCGCTCGGACCTTCTGTGCCGTCACCGTCACCGGCAGCAGCACACCGAGCAGCGCCCCGAGCGCGGCGGCACGCTTCGACATGAGCGTCCATTGTAGTGGTTGCGCTCCTCCGGCTGAGCTTGCCCATCGGCTGAGCTTGCCGCGTCACGTCAGGGGGACCAGGCTGAGGGCTTCACCAACCACGACAACAGGAGGTCATGGGCCATCCGACGATGGCCGACCTCGACAAGGCGCCGAGAGTGCCCGTGATGCTCAACAAGGCCTACGGCGAGAGCGAGGGCACGAAGGTGATGAACGCGAACTAGTGTCAGGTGCTCGGGTGCGTGCGGTGCCGCGCGCAACACGCGTGTGACGGGCTCTGCGTCGCTGCAGTCACTCAGCGATTGCTGAGCTCACCCGCCTCGTCGCCACCATGCGCATCCCGTGCTTGGCCCGCAGCGTGACGACGGGCAACGGGACGACGGGGTGGCCGGGCACCAGGCTGAAGTGCCATTGGCGAGCGATCGTGGCAACAAGCAGCACCAGTTCCATCCACGCAAAATGCTCGCCGATGCACTGGCGCGCTCCGCCGCCGAACGGGAAGTACGCGAACTTGGGAAGCTCGGCCTGAAACTCCGGCGTCCAGCGATCGGGATCGAAGCGGTCCGGATCTGGGAAGAACCGGGCGTCGCGCTGCAAGACGTACGGGCTCATGAAAAGCATCGCGCGTGGAGGCACGACGTAGCCGCCGACCGAGTACTCGGCAATCGCGCGGCGCCCGACGAGCCACGCCGGTGGATACAGCCGCATGGACTCGGTGACGACGCGATGGATGTACGGAAGGCGCGGAATGTCCGCCACGGTCGCTGAGCGCCCGTCCAGCACGCGATCGAGCTCCGCGTGCAGCGCCGCGACCACGCGAGGCGACTGGCTCAGCAGGTACCACGTCCACGTCAGCGCGTTGGCCGTCGTCTCGTGGCCCGCCAGCAGCAGCGTCATCGCCTCGTCGCGGATCTCCACGTCGGTGAGCCCGGACGCGCCGTTCCTGCCGGCGCGGGTCTGGGGGCTCCCCGCGTCTGGGCGGGTCTGCTCGGCCGGATCGTCCTCGTAGCGCGCCGCGAGCAGGGTGGACAGCAGATCACCGTGGTCGCGGCCGCTGGTGCGGCGCTCGGCGATCATCTGGTAGATCAACGCGTCGAGCCGCGCACGCGATGCCCGGGAGCGCCGCAGCACTGGCAGCGGCAGGCGTTCGACGATCGGCTGGAACGGCAGCAGCGTGAACCAGAAGCTGTCCATGACCTCGGTCACGGCGACGCCGACTTCATCGGCCTTGGATTCGACATCGCTGTCGAACAGCGTCTTGCCGACGATGGCCAGCGTGAGGCGCATCATCTCCTGGGCGACGTCGAGCGTGGCGCCGTCCACCCACCGCGACGCCATCCGCTCGGCGTAGTCCACCATCACCGT
The DNA here is from genome assembly GCA_052389315.1 of Acidobacteriota bacterium. Lineage (GTDB taxonomy): Bacteria > Acidobacteriota > Vicinamibacteria > Vicinamibacterales > UBA2999 > JACCSI01. The sequence continues at coordinate 2,224 of JBQTIE010000041.1, read as the reverse complement.
GCCGTAGCCCGCGATCCGATCGCGATGAAACGCGGGCTGCAGCAGGCGCCGCCGGCTGAGATGGGTCGCGCCCTCGCTGGTCAGCAGGCCTTCGCCGAGCAGAATCTTTGCGCGTTCAAGCCCGCGGCTCTTGGTGAAGTTGCGCTGATGGGTCACCAGCACGTCGCGCACGTATTGCGGATGGTTGAGAAAGAACACCCGCTCGGCGCCCAGCGTGAAATACACGATGTCGCCATAGGTGCGCGCGAGGTCGGTGAAGGACTTGAGGGGATCGCGCCGTGGGTTGACCAGGGCGCCGATCATCGGGAGGCGGGGACCCGGGGGGCGGCGGGCGACCGGGGCGCGCACGGATCAAGTATACGAGCCGAACTCGTCCGGAGGAGTGATCCCCGCTCGCTGGCAATACCGGCGGCCTCCTGCGTGTGCTCGCCCGGAAGCCGAATCGAAAGCCGAGCCAGGTCGAGTACCCGGGTGCGGGTGCTCAGGTACTTGGGGTGGGCCGCCCGGAGCCTGTCGAAGGGCGGCGCTCGGGTGCCTCAGGTGCTCGAGTCCGGCGGCCCCCGGCGCTCGCGAGGTTCGGCGTGCTCGGCGAGCAGACGCGCGGCGAGGGCGGCGATGTACTCGTGGTTGCCCACCGCCCGCGCCGCGTCGGACTCGTCGAACAGCTCCTGCGGGCCGAGTCCCTGACGCTCGTCCCCGTAGAAGGCGAGACCGCGATCGCCCGCCATCTCGGTCGAGATCGACGCGAGGTGATCGATCTCCGCCTGCAGCCACTCGGGGAATCGATGTGCCTCACGCCGCAGCATCTCGGCGACGTCGTGGGTACGGGCCGGCTCCACGGCAACGAGCCGCAACATGCCTTTGAGGAACAACTCGACCGACTCCTGCGCCTCCCGCACGGCCGTCGACCAGCGGCCGCGCTCGTTTGCCAGTCTGACCAGGTCAGCCCGCCCCTGCGCTTCCTCGATGTAGCGCCGGCCCATGTTCTGGCTGGTCATATCTCGACGATCTCGCCGAAGCGGTAGTCGGGTTTCAGATCCCAGTACCATGTGCCATCGGGCAGGTGGACCCGTCGGCTGCCGAGACTCGCCATTCGTGCCCGCATGGCCTCCAGTACGCCGGCGAAAAAGCCGCTACGATCGGCGAGAAGGATGGCGTCCTCCACCATGTCGAGATAGAGCGGACTGTGATGACTCGCCTCGGCTGGCGTCTTGACCACGAGGTTCCACTCAATGGCCGGCAACCCGTGGTCGGCGCGGACCCGTTGCCACGCTTGACGCAATGGCCGGGCACGATCCGCCAAACCATGCGGCATCCCGTCGGCGACGACGAGGACGTCGATGTCAGACGAGGCCCCCGCGTCTCCGCGTGCGACGGAGCCAAAGAGCACCAGCGACACGAGGCGTGGTCCCAGGAGCTCGGTCCACGCTGACAACGCGGCAGTCAGTGCCGCCCGCACGACTGGCGACGTCGTCTCTGGCAGGGTCCCACGTCGGCCGTCGGCCGTCATCGTCGCGATTGTATGACAGCAGGTCGGCTGCGGAACGACGTGCCTCAGGGCCCATCGTCGGCCGCCGTCGACTGATGACGGATAATAGGCCCGGCGCAAGGAGTCCGATGACCCCGGGCACGCGCATCGCTGTTTACGACATCACCGCGCCCCTCGGGTCCGGCGGGATGGGAGAAGTGTTCCGAGCCACGGACACCCGCTTGAACCGGGTCGTGGCGATCAAGATCCTGCCGGAGGCGCTGGCGGACGACCCGGACCGCGTGGCGCGCTTCAGGCGCGAGGCTCAGGTCCTGCGATGGCTCATGTCATCACGAAGGAGCCGGAGTGGACGGCCCTGCCGGCGACGACGCCGGGGCGGCTGCGAGAGCTGCTCGGTCGCTGTCTCGTCAAGGACCCCAGAAACCGGCTGCAGGCGATCGGTGAGGCGCGAATCGCGCTGCAGCAGATGAGTGACGCACCCGGCGAGGTGGCCGAGGCTATGGCGGGTGCTGGGAACAACGCGGCCAGGTCGAATCGCAGGTCGCGCCGGCGCGAGTGGATCTGGGCGTCGGTTGCCGCGCTCAGCCTCTCGGCTGCGGGGTGGATGGGCAGTCGCGTTCGCCCCGCCGACGCGCCCGCGACGGACCACGTGCGATTCGAGCTGACCACGCCCGAGCCCGGCGGCCCGGAATACCCGCAGGGTTCGGCCAGCCTCTCGCCGGACGGACGCCAGAT
>JBQTIE010000040.1:0-3100 GCA_052389315.1 Acidobacteriota bacterium | reverse complement strand
AGAGCCGGCCGCGTACGGGGCTCTCGGATCGCGAGCAACAGGTCTTGCATCACCTGGCCTCCGGACGCACGGTCAGCGAGGCGGCCGCGTCGCTGGGACTCAGCGTCAAGACCGTGAGCACCTATCGTGCTCGCCTCCTCGGGAAGCTGGGGCTCGAAACCAACGCGGCCTTGATGCGCTTCGCGCTGGACGAGGGTCTCGTCGTCTAGACCCGGTCCGGCCGAGGCGCGGCGAACAACCGTCCGCGCCGATTCGTCCAACTCCCGGATGGATGCTCTCACGATCTCCCTGCGCCAGCTGCTGAAGACGCCGGGCTTCACGGCCGCCGCCGTCTCGGTTCTCGCGCTTGGAATCGGTCTCAACTCGGGGATGTTTGCGGTCGTGCACGCCCTGGCTTTTGCCAGCCGTCGTTTCGACGATCCCGAGCGGCTGGTTCAGCTCTATGACCGTGACGTGCGCACCGGCCAGTACCGCCCCTTCTCGCATCCTGGCTATCAGGTGCTGGCCTCTCGCAGCGACGTCTTCGACGGCGTGCTCGCCCACATGCCCACCATCGTCGGCATCGGGGAGGGCCGCCAGTCGCGACGAACCCTCTCGGTGATCGTCAGCGCGAACTACTTCGAAGTGCTGGGTGTCCCGTTGGCGCAGGGGCGAGGCTTCTCCGATGATGAGTCGCGGCCCCGCCAGGACGTGCCGGTCGTCGTGGTCACCCACGACCATTGGAGACGCACCGGGTTCGACCCCGCTCTGCTGGGCAAGACCCTTCGCATCAACGAACGGCCGTTCACGATCGTCGGCATCGCTCCCCGCGGGTTTACCGGGACGATGACCGCGTTCGGACCGGAGCTGTTCTTTCCGCTCGGGGTTTTCGACCGCCTGTCGAACGACTTCCTCGGCGAGGCCTCGCGCACGCTCGAGCGCGCCGATGCGTACAACCTGTTCGTGGTCGGCCGATTGCGGCCAGGCATCTCGGTGCAGACGGCTGGAGAAGCGATGACGCTCGTTGGCCGAAGTCTGGCCGCGGCCTTCCCGATCGAACATCGGGATCGTGGGCTCTCGCTGTCCGCGTTGCCTCGCTTCGGCACGAGCACGTCGCCGTCGGACGAGAGCGCCGTGACCACGCTCGGAGTCGTGCTGCTCGGGATGACGGGGGCGGTGATGCTCACGGTTTGTCTGAACCTTGCGGGCCTGCTCCTGGCGCGGGGACGAGGCCGCCGCAAGGAGTTCGCCGTACGGCTCGCGCTGGGCGGGGGCCGGGGGCGCATCGTTCGCCAACTGCTCCTCGAAGGGCTGCTGCTCTCGCTCGTCGGGGGCGCGCTGGGCGCCGCGTTGGGGAGTTTCGCGATCGACACGCTGCTCTCGCTCCTGCGCACGCTGCTCCCGGTCACGATCGTCCTCGAGAACACCGTGTCACCCGCGCTGGTGGTCGCCACGCTGTTCTTCTGTGTGCTCGCGACGGCTGCGTTCGCGCTGGGGCCGGCGCTGAAGCACTCCCGCGCCGACATCCTGTCGGACCTCAAGGCCCACGCCGGTGACGACCCGGCTCCTCGCGGTTGGCGTTTCGTGCCGCGCAACGCGCTGGTGGCCTCGCAGGTCGCCCTCTCGCTGTGTTTGTTGATTGCGGCGGGGCTCTTCCTGCGCATGGCGCTCGGCGCGGCCCTTGTGGACCTCGGGTACCGGGCCGACGACACCGTCCTGGCGGAGGTCGACAGTCGCCTCGGCGGGTTGGACGAGGCGCAGAGCCTCGATATCTACGCGCGTGTCGAGCAGCGACTGGGCTCGCTCCCGGGCGTGCAGGCGGCGAGCGTCGGAGCGCTCGTCCCGCTCGGCATCGTCAACCTCGACCGGGATGTGCGCCGGGCCGGTCTGAACCCGCCGCCGGGGAGCAGTCCCGCCACGGCGGCCGAGGGCCGGGCCTTTGGCGGAGCGTGGAACGCCGTCGGCCCGACGTACTTCGAGGTCATGGGCATCCGGCTGCATCAAGGACGTCTGTTCACCGAAGCGGAAACCTACGCCCGCGGAGCACCGCCGGTGGTCATCCTCGATCAGCCCCTTGCCCGCCGGCTGTGGCCCGACGGCGACGCGTTGGGACAACGTGTCCAATGGGCCGACACCGACGACGCACGGCCGGCCAGTGCGCCGATGGAGGTGATTGGCATCGTGTCCGCGACGCGGACGCAGCTCTTCGAGAACGAGCCCCGTGGAGCCGTCTACGTGCCCCTCGCTCAAGGATTCACGAGCAACGTCCACTTTCTCGTGCGGCCAAGCCGTCCGATGGAAGGGTTGGTGGACGCGGTCGGTCAGGAGATCCGCGCCGTGGCCCCTGGCGTGCCCCTCTTCCGGGTGCGGACGTTCCGGTCGCACCTGTCTGGCTCGGTCGAATACTGGATGCTCAGGCTCTCGACGTCGCTCTTCGCGTTCTTCGGGCTGCTCGCGATGACAGTGGCCGTCCTGGGAATCTACGGAGTCACCGCCTACGCCGTCGCCCGGCGCACGCGCGAGATCGGCGTGCGGATGGCCGTGGGAGCCCGGCCGGCCGCGGTCCTCCGCCTGTTCCTCTGCGAGAGTCTCGGGACGACGCTTGGGGGCGTGGCGGTCGGGTGGCTGCTGGGCCTCGGGGTCGGCCGCGTCATGGCCAGCACCTTCGTGGATCTGTCCCCGTTCGATCCGGTGACCTTCACGCTGATCCCGGCCGGCCTGATCGCCGCGGCGATGGCGGCGACGTGGATCCCGGCGCGACGCGCCACCGTCGTCAACCCCGTGACGGCGCTCCGCGCCGAGTAGCGCCCGATCGAGGTCGTGCGACGACGATCCGCGGCACTCGTCCCGCGCGAACCACGATGCTATGGAAGGGCGTTGTACTTCCGCAGTGCGGCCGTCAATCGATCGTGCGGCAGCGCGTAGACCCGCAGCCCGCCGGCTCCGGTCATCGTGTCGGCCGCCAGCAGGGCATTGAGGATGGCTTCTTCGGTGGCCTGCACCGTGGCATCGAACAGGGCGTTCATCCGGGCGTTGGCCACCAGGTCCACGGTGGCCCGCTGCTCCATCCCGGCAGCCTTGGCGTTGGCCGTCGAGAAGGCGAGGAAGATGTCGCCCGAGG
>JBQTIE010000039.1:0-13447 GCA_052389315.1 Acidobacteriota bacterium | reverse complement strand
CGCCGCCGCCGGCGGTGCTCGAAAGGCTCGGCGAAGGCCGCTCGTCGGTAGCGTGGGCGGCGGTCGAGGGCGCCATGGTGCTGATTCAGCTGCTGTTGCCGACGAGCGGCGTGGCAGGTGCGGAGGCCGTGGCGCCGCTCGCCGACACGCGACGAGAGCTGGCGGAACGGTTCAACGGCCTGACGGCGTACCTGCGATCACCCGCGAAAGGATTGTGGACCGCGCCTGACGGCCACACGGAACAGGACGACGTCGTCATGGTGGACGTCGTGACAGACACATTCGACCGGCCATGGTGGCGAACCTATGCCGTCACGCTGGCCGAGCGCTTTGGACAAGACACCATTCATGTGCGGGCCGTGCCGGTGGACATGCTAGACGAGGGAGATCAATGAGCAAATCATTCGCGATCGTCTCAGGAGCCTCGTCGGGCATCGGACTCGAATTGGCCGCGACTTGTGCGCAAGAAGGCTTCGATCTGCTGGTGGCCGCCGATCGACCGGAGATCCAGGCCACCGCAGACCGTTTCCGTCGTCTGGGCGCTGCCGTCACCGTAGTTGAAGCCGATCTCGCGACCACTGAGGGCGTCGATCGGCTGTGAGCTGCGGATGCGGGCAGGCCAGTCGATGCGCTCTTGGCCAATGCGGGACATGGACTAGGGCGTGCCTTTCTCGATCAGGACTTCGCGGATGTATGGCACGTGATCGACACCAACGTGACCGGCACGGTGTATCTGGTGCAGTTGGTTGGCCGGGCCATGCGCAGCCGGGGGCAGGGACGCATCCTACTGACCGGGTCGATCGCCGGCTTCATGCCCGGTACCTATCAAGCAGTCTATAACGGCACGAAGGCATTCGTCGATTCGTTCTCGTTTGCGTTGCGCGCGGAGCTGAAGGACACCGGCGTGTCCGTCACGTGTCTCATGCCGGGCGCCACCGAGACCGACTTTTTTGAATGGGCCGACATGCTCAACACCAAGGTCGGCCAAGGCACAGAGGACGACCCCGCGGATGTCGCACGAGTGGGCTTCGATGCCATGATGCGCGGCGACGGCGATGTGGTCAGCGCCCGCCGGGGTCCTGGCCGAACAACATCGACGCATGGCCGAGCCGGGGTCTGCAGAGAAAGCCAACAAGTAGGTCTCCAGGGCGATGGCGCGATCGGCGGCTCGCAACGGAAAGACGCGCGCGGACGCCGGCAAGGCCCCGGTTCCGGTCCCGGTGTCGGGGACGGCGCTCTTGCTGATCGACGTGATCAATGATCTCGCGTTCGATGGCTCGGAAGAGCTCGTGGCACAGGCCGAATCGATGGCTGCGCCACCCGCGCGGCTCAAGCGTCGCGCGACGGCAGCCGGCGTGCCGACGATTTACGTCAACGATAACTTTGGACAGTGGCGGTCTGACTTTCGACGCACCGTCTCGCACTGCACCGCACGCTCCTCTCCAGGCCATCGCGTCTCAACGCGTCTCCGACCGACCGCACGGGACTACTTCGTGCTGAAACCCAAACATTCGGGTTTCTAAGATACCACGTTGGATACGTTGCGTGAGACCGTGGGCATCTGGCGTGTCATTCTCACGGGCATCGCAGGCAATATCTGTGTGCTCTTCACGGCCAACGATGCCTACATGCAGGAGTACAAGATCTTCGCGCCAGCCGATTGCATCGTGTCGAACACGGCCGCCGACAACGATCACACCCTGCGCCAAATCAAGACGGTGCTGAAAGGGAGCGTCGCCGCATCGACACGGCTCCGATTTTACGCGAATCGTCGTCCGAGAACTGCGAGGCGCCGATGAGGTCGGGTGGCCGCCGTGCTGGTGTGTCGAAGGTCACTCGTCAGGTGTTCGGTCTCGCGGACCTGCGCCCAGGACAACAGGCGGTGATCGACCCGTGCTGGCCAAGCGCCATGTCCGATACGCGCTTGATATCTTTGCCGAGTTCCGTGTCCGGCTGGACCGCCACACGACGGCGAACACGTTATCTCTCCTTCCGTACAGCTTCCCTGATGACGTCCTGATGCTCCCCGGCCTGGTCCCCTACTCGGACTCGCGCTTCGCGGAGCACCGGATAGAGTGAATCCCAAATGAATTCCTCGGTGGCTTCACCCCACCCTTCCATCTTCAACTCCCCGTCGTCGCTTAACGCAAAGTGCACCTGACACTCGTCAACGCGTACGAGTGGACATCCCTCCGCGTTCGCGATTTCGTCGAGATGTTTCACTGCCGAGTCTTTGTTGACAGCCAGAACGAACGACACGTCCCCGTTAGGCCAACGGCAGGCGAATACGGGCACGATACCTTCTTCCGGCGGCTGGAGCGGTGGTCGCAGGCGGCCGACTGAGTGCGGAGGAACCTTCCGTGCGTCCGTCCGAAGACTCGGCGGTCTCAGCGCACTACGTGACAGTCGGCCGGCCAAGTCTCCGTGGCCCGCAGATCCATCAAGAGACTACCACGTTCAAACGTTCTCTCCGGCAAGTGTTGCGCACGATCCACCGAGAGTACCAAGCGCGAAATGGGTCTGAGCTATCATTCCGCACGACGGGAATCAGAGCTAACCTAACCTAGGTTAGGTTAAAGACGTCGATTGGACGGCGCTGCCCGAGGCGGTAGATCCGGCCGATTCGCTGCTCGAGTACCGCGGGGTTCCAGCGAAGCTCGACGTTGACGCAGGCGCTCGCGGCCCGCTGCAGGTTGAGGCCGACGCCGCGGGCATCGGTCGCGAAGAGCACGCGGCAGGCGGGGTCGTCGTGGAAGTCGACGATATTCTGCGTGCGCCGCTTCTGGCCCTCCTCGCCGGTGAAGAACGCCGGTCTGACGCCCTCGTTCGCGAGCTGGTCACGCGTCGCCCAGTTCGCGAGCCGGAGCATCCGCCGCCACTGGCTGAACACCACCACCTTGCGGCCCTGGGCCAGGGCGAGCTGCCCGATCAGCTCGCGCAGCTCCACGAGCTTCGGACTCGCAAGGCCCCGAAGGGTGGAATCCGTGGGCCGCTCGATCCGTGACAGGTCCGGCCGGATCTGCGCGAAGCGCAGGGCGAGGCCATTGGCGATGATGCGCTGTGTGGTGAGCAGTGTCATCAGACGCAGGAACTCCGGCTGCGTGAGCGGGCGCCGCTTCGCGCGGCCGAGGATCTGCGCGATCGGCATGTTGAGCGCATCGTGCTCGTCCATCTGCTCGCCGGTCATCTCGATCGGGATCCGCGTGTCGGCTCGCGCTGGCAGCTGCGAGAGCACCTCTTGCCGCACGCGCCGGACCATGCAGGTGGCGAGACGGGTCCGCAGTGTATCGAGGTTCCGGGCGCCGCCGATCTCCGTTCCTCCATCCACTGGCGTGGTGTGCCATGCTGTCAGACGCCATTTCGGCTCCAGCGCCAGGTCGTCGACCCACTCGACAATCGACGCGAGCTCCGGTACCGACGGCGCGAGGTGGCGGTGGCATGACGACGAAGCGTGGAGCGCACGACGAGGAGGCATGGAGGAACGCCAGGAGGATCGGCCGGCTCAATGCGCGGCAGGTCGAGATGGCGCGCGCGCTCGGCATGAATCCGCGAAAACTCCCCGCTCTGCGCCCCAGCCCGCAGCAGCGCTGGAAGCTCCCGGTGGACGAGTTCATCGAAGAGCGTTACTGGAAGCAGTTCGGCGGCCATGCGCGTGACGGCAGGGCCACGGGCGGGCGCCGAAAGTGACCGCTGCCCCGCTGCACCTGCCATCGCACATGGCCATCAATGGATGGGAAATCCTGAAGAGTCGCAACGCACCAGAGGTCGTGCGCTGGTGCGCCACTGGCATGGACGCCGCCGGCCGTCACACCGATGGCCGTCACTCCGCGATAGGGGGACCCGGGCGCCTTGGGATCCGTCCTCGAATACCCGCGACGCGGTCAAATCCGCTCCGAACACTTCCAGGGCCAATGGCGGCCTGGTCCCGCGCAACGCCGAGCACAGTCGGTCGTGCAGAACCTGGAACGGCATCGCGGCGTATTCGGTGCCGGTGAGCACCAGAAGCGGCGACTCGTATTCTTCTGCCGATCGACCGCTGCACCTGCCATCGCACATGGCCATCAATGGATGGGAAATCCTGAAGAGTCGCAACGCACCAGAGGTCGTGCGCTGAACACGACGGCTCGCGGATCATCCGCAGTCGCGCCGCCTTCGATTCGGAGCGCCGGAGGAAGAAAGGCTTCGTACGGATCGCCGGATTCGTAGCCGTAACCTGGCGTCGGCGTTCCTATATGCGCCGGCACGCCTTGAGCTAACACGTCCACCCACTCGCAGCCGACGTGAGCGTCGCCGTGGCGTGGGAACTGGAGGTGCCACAGGGTTGCGTAGATGCTCATGATCGCCGGCCTGGTTGCCTGGCTTTGAGACGCCGATTCGCCGCCCGCGACCGGGATTTGCGGCGGTGACGGCGTACAAGCCGGAGGAGTTCTCGGTAACCAGTGTCGCCAAGGAGCTTTTCAAGAAGGCGCGACTCCGATCGCACATAGCCGAAGAGCGCGCGGCCCGCCTCCGCATCTTTGGGGAAGCGTGCCGAGTAACGCTTCTCGTCGCGGCCGCATGCTTCGTACTCAATGGCAGCCTCAGCCGGCCGCAGCAGCGCTTTCTCAGGGAAGTCGATCGGGACCTGTGACCGCTCATGGTCTTCAGATCCGCACGTCAGAGTGTAAAAACGGACGCGGCGCTTGTTGCGGCAAAGTAGCACCTCGAAGTGCCGACGCGGACCGAGTCTCCTCGACCGGCCATTCGGTTGTCGGACGAAGATAAACCCATCATCGAACTCACGTGCTTCCACGAAGATCTCGCGGCGAAACACGAACTCCCGAAGCGCAGTCATCAGTGCCTTCGACGGCTTCTCGAACATCTCAACGACGACGATGCCATCGGCGGACCGGATGCGTCAACTCGCGTGCCGCACTCGCGTCCCGCGACGCGAGCGCTCGGAGGCACCGGTCAGCACGCCACAGGTGAAAGTCGAGCAGTAGCGACGCCAGTCTCAATGCAGAGTCAACCGTAACATCTTGGTCCGCTGAGAGTTGCTGAAACATATTAGCCGGTTGCAACCGGAATGACTCAGCAGGCAAATTGTTCACAAACGCGACTCGCGGCAACTGATGGAAAAGATTGGCTCCTCGGGCTGGACTCGAACCAGCAACCCTCCGGTTAACAGCCGGATGCTCTGCCATTGAGCTACCGAGGAATGGCGGGCGCGCGGGCCCCGGCTGCTGTCGCGGCCAGGGCATGGAGATCAAATCGTAAAGCAGACAACCGACCCAGGGCAAGCGCCACGGCCGGCGAACGACGTCGCCAGCGGCACCGGCAGGCGGGAGCCCGCCGGACTCACGGCATGTCCCGGCTCCTCACGAACACCGCGCAGAGCCCCTTCGAAAACGACTTCGGGCCGCGCCCGACGTGACCGTCGTCGAAGTGCATGTAGAGCGCCTCGCCGGTGCCGGCCTCTTGCGCAGACCAGTAGCACGGGGTCGCGGCCACGACGGACGCCTGGCGCACCAGGCGCAGCTCTTCGAGCGTCGGCAGCCGCCAGCCGTCCTGGCCGTCGATGGACAGCGACGCGCCGCGTTCGCGCGCCTGCGGCCAGCTCGTATTGTGCAGCACGTCCTGCGCGGCCACGACGAAGTCGCCAACCGGAACCAGCGCCGCGGCTGGCGCCCCCGGACGCTGCGCCTGGCCCCTGGCCTCGGGGTTCGTATAGCCGAGCAATCGCGGCAGATCCTCCGGCACGCAAGCCACGACTTCGCGGTTTCGCAAACCAATCGGCAAGTCGGCGATTCGCATGTCGTCGGCGATGACGGTGATGAGGTTGCCGTCCTTGCGCCCGGCCAGCTTCTCGCCGAGAAAGAGCCGCCACTCGTACTGCACCCACTGCGCCATGGCGTGGCTGGCCGAACTGGTCACCAGGACCATGTGCCGGGCCTTCTCGATGGCCAGGTCGATCTGCGCGTGGTATTCATCGCTGCCCATGCGTGGAAGGGACTCGCGGCTGAAAAAGACCGTGCGCGCGTGCGATCGGAGGTACTCGAACACCTGCTGCGCGTAGCGAGCGTCCTCAGACTTGTAGCTGATGAACACGTCGAAGCCGAAGCCGCTGCCGACATGGTCGGCTCCTTCGCCGGCGTGGAGGGCCTCCAGCGTTGCCCCCCCCGCAATGACGCCGTCGGGGAGGACCTCCCTCAACACCGACTGCAGCGACCGCACCTGATCGGGGTCGAGGCTCACGATCGTAATGCGATCGAGCGCGCGCGGGCATTCGCCGGCCTCGACGGCCGCGGCGCAGCCGGCCAGCTCCGCGCGCAGCGACTCGTGCAGGTTCATGCCGAACATGACGCCGTGGAGCGTCAGCCCGAGATGACGTGTCGCCGCAGCCTTCGCGCGCAGCCCGCGCAGGACGTCGAAGGCAAATTGGCGAATCTCCGGATACCCGAACGACGACAGTGGCACGACGCGCAGGAACGCCGCCTGCCTCGCACCGATTCGCAGGTTGCCGGGCGCCACGTAAAGGCTGCCCGGCGAGGACAGCTCACGGCCCAGCGCCTCGTCCGTGATACCCAGCGCCTTCGCGACCATGCCCGCAACCCCAAAAAGGCCGTTGGGGTACTTCAAGGCGATGACGTCGGCGTCCAGCTTCGCGATGTCGCCCACTTGCACCGCCACGCGGACGCGCCGGCCCATGACGCTCAGCTCCTGGCCTGGTCAGACGCACTCGCCGCCATCAGCCTCCAGCACTCGTCCAGCGTCGTCTCGCCTGACAGCGCCCGCTTGAGCGCCTGGCCGGCAAACGTCCGCATCCCCTGGCCAACGGCGACCGCTCTCAGATCGTCCGCCACCGCGCTGTCGGCGATCGCAGTCCGCACCCTCTGGGACATCAACAGCATCTCCGCGACGGGGATCCTGCCGCGGTAACCGGCGTGTCCGCAGACGGAGCACCCGACGGCCCTGAAGACGCGCTGCCCGGCCGGCACCCCCTGTTTGCCCAACGCGGACAGGCGCTCCTGATCCAGCGCCGACAGCCCCTCGTCCACTTTGCAGCGGTCGCACAGCTTACGGACGAGGCGCTGGGCCACGACGAAGCGGACGGCCGAAGCGACAAGGCCGGCTGGAGCGCCGAGCCGGACGAGCGCCAGTAGCGCCGCCGGCGCGTCGGCAGCCTCCACTGCGCCGAGCACAAGGCAGCCCTCGAGGCTCGTCTGCAAGACCGCCGTCGCCGTTTCCGCGTCGGCAATCTCCTGCACCATGATTACGTCGGGGTCCTGACGGACAAACGCCTTGAGCACCACGGCGTACGAGTAGCCGACCTCGCCCCTCACCTGCACCTGGTTGATCCCGTCGACCAGATGCGCAATCGGATCTTCCATCGTCAGGATGCACCGCGCGCCGGTGTTCAGGTATCCCAGCAAAGAGTACTGCGTGGTCGAGCGCCCGGACCTCGGCGGCCCGGCGATCAGCACCAGACCCGAGGGCAGGCACGCCGCCTGCTTGAGCTGCTCGAGATCGTCCAGCGGAAACCCGAGCTCCTCGATCGGCGTCAGGCGAACCTGGCCGCCCGTGAGCGTCAACACGATGCGCTCGCCCAGACTGGTCGGCAGCGTGCCGACGATCGCTTCCGCGCGCCGTCCGTTGGCGAGCTTCAGCGTGATCCGGCCATCCTGCGGAAGGCGACGCTCGGCGATGTCCAACCGCGCCAGAATCTTGAGCCGGGACACGACCGGAAGCGTCAGCCCCAGCGGCAGCGTGGCCACGTCCCTGAGCAGTCCGTCGACGCGCAACCGCACGCGCACGCCGGATCCGGTGGGCTCGAAATGGGCGTGGCTGGCTCCCTGCTCCACGGCCTGCGCGAGCATAGCCTCCACGAGCCTCACGACGGGCGATTCACCCGAGGAGGCGTCGGTATCGTGCGCCGCGTCCACGACGGCACCGACATCGGGCTCTGTCGGCGCCGCCGCGCCTGCCGTGCCGGTCTCCAGCTTGGTGAGAAGGTCCAGCCCCTCGTCGAACCGGCTCGGTTCTTCCGGCGCGCGTCGCTCGCACGGATAGTGCGTTTCGATCGCCTCCACCACGGACCTCTCGGTCGCCGGAACCGGCTCGACGTCCAGCGCGGTCATGAACCTGATGTCGTCCAGCGCCTGTGCGTCGCCCGGATTGACCATCGCCACGAGCAGGCTGTTCTGGATGCGGTCCAGGGGCACCACCTTGTGGCGCCGGCAGACGTCGCCGGGCAGCAGGCTGAGAATCTCCTTGTTGACGACGAGGCTTTCTGGATTCATCGCCTTGGGGAACCCAGGCATCATAGGGCCGAGTCCGCGCGGCGACAACTGCGGCGACGCCGTGACCTGTCCCCGTCCGCCTGGCTAGGGATGCCGGCAGGTGCCGGGGCGGAATCGCCGCTGACGGGGCGGTGCGGCCCCCCAACGGGGATAATCAGAGCGCGGCCAGCCGGGCCGTCTGTGGCCAGGGCGCCGGCCGGGTGCCGGTGGCTCGTGCCTCAACAACCGTGCACACGTGGAGGATGTCATGAAGTGCTCAGCGCTCCGGCCTTCTGGTACGGCCGTGGTGTTCCTCGGTCTGCTCGTGATGGCTGCCCCGGGCCGCGATCTGCTCGCGCAATCGACCTCCCTCGCCGAGCGCGTGGCTCGTAACCCCGACGTTCAAGGCGCACAACGCCTCTTCACGGCCTGGCTCGAAGGCCAGCTCCTCAATCGCCACCTGCCAGGCGTCGCCGTGGGGGTCGTCGCGGATCAGGAGCTCGTGTGGGCCGCCGGCTTCGGCTTCGCCGACACCGGCCAGAAGATCGCCATGACGCCGCAGACCAGATTCCGCATGGCGTCGCACAGCAAGCTGTTCACCGCCACCGCCATCATGCAGCTGCGCGAGCAAGGCAAGCTGCGGCTCGACGACCCGGTGTCGCAGCATCTGCCGTGGTTCCGGGTCAAATCGGCCGAGCCCGAGGATCCGCCCATCACCATCGAAGAGCTTCTCACCCACAGCTCAGGCTTGCCACGCGAGGCGGGCTCCCACTGGACGACGTTCCAGTTCCCCACCACCGAGGAGCTTCGCGGCCTGATGGGCGAGCGTCAGGCGCCCTTCTCACCGGACGTCCGCTGGAAGTACTCCAACCTCGCCTACGCGGTGGCCGGTCTGGTCATCGAGGCGGTCAGCGGCCAGTCGTGGGCCGACTACGTGCAGCAGCACATCTACGAGCCCCTGGGCATGACCTCCTCCAGCGTGGACCGCGACGTCTCCGGCCTGGCCATCGGCTACGGCCGGCGGATGCCCGACGGCACGCGCGCCGTCAATCCGTTCATCGACGCCCGCGGGATGGGGGCCGCCACGGGCATCACGTCGACCGTCGAGGACATGGCGAAGTTCGCGTCGGCGCAGTTCCGGAAAGGCCGTATGGGCGGCCGGCAGATCCTCGGCACCGGCTCGCTGCGCGACATGCATCGCGTGCGCGTGCTCGAGAACAACTGGACCCAGGGCAACGCCATCGGCTTCGCCGTCCGCCGCGAACGTGACAAGGTCTACGTGTCGCACGGCGGCAGCTATCCCGGCTACCAGACGAACACGATGTTGCAGCTCGATGACAGGGTGGCCGTCATCGTGCTGACCAACGCGGATGATTCCAATCCCGGCGCCATGGCCACGCAGTTGATGAACACCGTGGGCGAAGCCGTCGCCAAGGCGGCCGCGCCGGCGCCGGCGACCACCGTCGCGTGGGACCCGTCCTGGTCGCGCTTTGCCGGCGTGTACCGCGGCCGCGGCGCCGAAACACAAGTCGTCGAGCTCAATCAACGCCTGGTGATCATCACGCCGAGCGCCGCGACCCTCGACAACCCCATCCGGCTCGAGCCGCTTGGTAACAACCAGTTCCGCTACGTCGCCTCAACGGGCGGCGGACCCGTCGGCGAGGTCGTGCGCTTTGTCGAAGAAGGCGGCCGGGTGGTGCGGATGATCACCGGCGACAGCTACGTGGAACGCGTGCGTTGAGCGCGGACGCGCGATTCGCCACCGGGCCTGGCGCCGCCGTCGACGGCGTCAGTCCTGTGACGCTTTCTTCTTCTTGTTGGGCTTGACGACGCGCCCGCTCTGACCGCCGGTCACGAACATCTGGACGATCGCGCCCAACAGGCCCAGGCCGATCCACGCAAACGGCACCCACGCCTTGCCCGGCGCGGGGTGCATGGGGTACGCGACCCAGATGTCTCCGGTGGCCGCGGCATCGATCGCCGTGCGGTCTCCCATCGCAGCCAAGGCCCCCACCAGGATGGTCCACGCGCCGGTAAACGCCGTCCCCGTAATGATCACGTAGCGCTGCAGCCAGGTGGCGAGCAGCGCACCGGCCACCGAAAAGAGGACCACGACGAACGGGTGCGGGTCGCCTTCGAGCCGCGTCCACAACAAATTGGCGGCCAGCGCGCCCAGGCCCGCGCCGACCAGCGCCACGCCGACGAAATAGGCCGCCAGCAGCAGCAGGGCCCCGGCGAGCCCCCCGAGGACGGCGGCGCCCACCATGTAGGCCGTGTCGCTCGCCCCCCAGATGGAGCTCGCCGCCAGCGCCCCGAGGATGAACCCGAAGATGCCCAGGACGAACTTGAACAGTCGATAGCCCAGGAAACAGGAGATGAGGCCTCCCAGGATGAGCAGGGCGGCCACCGGCAGCTGATACACGGAGGGGAGCATCCGGACGCCGCGATTCTACTAGACCTCCCGGCGCCCTTCCATCGACTTCCCCATCGTCAGTTCGTCGGCGTAGTCCAGGTCGGACCCGACCGGAATGCCGGTGGCGATGCGGGTGACGCGGACGCCCAGCGGTTTGAGCAGGCGCGCGACGTAGATGGCGGTCGCCTCGCCTTCGACGTTGGGGTTGGTGGCGAGAATGACTTCGTCCACCGGGCCGTCGGAGATCCTTCCGAGCAGGCCCTTGATCTTCAGGTCGTCCGGGCCGATGCCCTGGAGGGGCGACAGGGCGCCGAGCAGGACGTGGTATACGCCCCGATACCCGCCCGACTTCTCGATGACGTGGACGTTCTGCGGTTCTTCGACCACGCAGATGATCCGGTGGTCCCGCGCGGTGTCCGTGCAGAACCCGCACGGGTCCGCGTCGGTGATGTTGTGGCACGTCGAGCAGTAGGTGACGCGATCCTTGACGGTGCGAATGGCATCGCACAGCCGTTCGGCGTCCTCGCGCGGCGTGCGGAGCACGTGGAACGCCAGGCGCTGGGCGCTCTTCGCGCCGATGCCGGGCAGCCGCTTGAACTGTTCGATGAGGGCCTGCAGCGACTCGGGGAGCGCCATTGCGAGGATCAGAACCCGGGAAGCTTGAGACCGCTCATGAGCCCGCCCACCTTGCTCTTGAGCGCCTCGTCTACCTTGCGGAGCGCGTCATTGACGGCCGCCGCCACCAGATCCTGCAGCATCTCCACATCGTCTCGGGACACCACCTCGGGGTCGATCGTCAGCCGCTGCACGTGCTTGTGCCCGTTGACGACCACGGTGACCATGCCGCCGCCGGCCGACCCCTCGATGGAGAGGGTGGACATTTCCTGTTGAAGGCGCTCCTGAAGCTGCTGCGCCTGTTTCATCATCTCGAGGGGATTCATCGGTTCGGGTCTCGCGATCAGCTCACGTCTTCTATTTTCGTCTTTTCGACCGGGAAGATCTCGAACAGCGCCTGGACGGCGGGGTCGGCGAGCGCTTCGCTTCGCAGCTGGTCGTCGACGGCGGCCGGTGGCGGCGCCTGTGGTACGGCCCGAGGAGTCGCCGAGGGTTCCGGCACGCCGGTGGCATCCACGATGGCCACGGTGACGGGGATTCGCCGGCCTGCGATCTGCTGGGCCAGCCCCTCCAGCCAGCCGCGATCCTGCTCGCACTGCTGGCGTGGCACGCGCTGGTTGGGAAGAAACGAAAACGTGATGCGCTCGGGGGTGGCGTCCACCCGATAGGCTTGCGCCACGACGGTGTTGTAGAAGAAGCGCTTGCTCGCCCGGATCTGCGAGAGGAAGGAGGTCTTCAAATCGGGCGCGGCAAGTGCGTCGAGGGCCTCGGGTGCATCAGGCACGTCAGGCGCGTCGAGGGCGTCAGGCGCGTCAGGGGCGTCGGGCACATCAGCTGCGACGGGTGCGGGGCGGGCCAGCGGTGCTGCAGGTGTCCGGGGCGTGGGGCGGGGCACGGCGACGGCGCGAGTCGCACTTGTCGGGCCAGACCCACCGGAGAGCCGGCCGGCACCGGAGGCACTCGACGCCGATGTCGTCCCTGACCCTCCCGCCTTGAGCAAATCCGCCAGCGGGACGAGCTTGCGCAGGTGCATCAAGCGCAGCAGGGCCATTTCCATGTGGAAGCGCGGCTGGTCCGACTGCTTGACCTCCTGCTCGGCTCGGGTCAGCGCATCGAAGGCGCGCAAGAGATCCTCGCGCGACCAGCGCTCGGTCAGGTCGGTGAGCCGGCCGCGCTCGCCCTCCGCCGCCACGTCCGCGTCGTTGAGGCGCGCCGGGTCCACCGACAAGACCAGGAGGTCGCGCGTCGCGCGCGCCAGTTCCCGGCACAGCATGCGGAGGTCGTAGCCGCGCTCGATGGCGCGTTCGACGAGCGCAAACGCCGCGGGCGCTTCTTCGGCGGCGACCGCGTCCAGGACGTCGAGCACCAGGTCACGGCCCACGAGCCCGAGCACCGTGGCCACGTCCTCCACCCCGATGGTGTCGCCGGCAAACGCGCGGACCTGATCGAGCGCGCTCAGGGAGTCGCGCATGCTGCCCTCCCCGGCCCGCGCCAGCAGATGGAGGGCATCGTCGGGGATCTCGATGGACTCGGCGTTGGCGATGCGTCGCAGCTGGTCAGCAATGGTCTTGGACGACAGCGTGCGGAACTCGTGGACCTGCGATCGCGAGCGGACCGTGTCGGGGATTTTTTCAAGCTCGGTCGTCGCCATCATGAAGACGACGTGCGGCGGCGGCTCCTCGATGGACTTCAGCAGCGCGTTGAACGACGAGCCGGACAGCATGTGGACTTCGTCGATCAGGAAGATCTTGTAGCGATCGCGAACCGGCGCGATGGCCAGGCCCTCGATGATGACCTCGCGCACGTTGTCCACGCCGGTGTGCGTCGCGGCGTCGATTTCGAGGACGTCGATGTCCCGCCCCTCGGCAATCTCCACGCAGGGCTCGCACGTGCCGCACGGTGACGGCGTCGGCCCGGTGACGCAGTTGAGCGCGCGCGCCAGGATTCTCGCCGTCGTGGTCTTGCCGCAGCCGCGGGGCCCCGCGAACACCAACGCGTGCGCGACCCGAGCGCTCGTGAGGGCATTGCTCAACGTGCGCGTCACGGCCTGCTGGCCAAGCACGTCGTCGAACCGCTGCGGGCGCCACTTGCGGGCGAGAACCTGGTAGGACATCTGCGTAAAACGTCAAAGGTATCAGGTCGATGTTCAAAACGGAAAGGG
>JBQTIE010000038.1:0-36195 GCA_052389315.1 Acidobacteriota bacterium | reverse complement strand
CATCATCGGGGCGATCTGCTCCGTGAAATCGGTACGACGACGAGACGCTGCGTCGCGGCATGAGTCTCGATGTCTGCCGACACGTCATACAGCGCCGCTACGTGTTCGGGTGTCAGCACGTCGGCGGTCGCGCCGGCGGCGATGACCCGGCCTTCACGCAACAGGATCAGCTCCTGACACACGCTGGCCGCAAAGTTGAGGTCGTGTGTGGAGACGACGATGGTGACTCGGCGGTCGCGGTTGAGCGTCGCCACGAGCGAGGCCACCTCGAGCTGGTAGCCGAGATCCAGCGACGCCGTTGGCTCGTCGAGCAGCAGGATCTCCGAGGCCTGCGCGAGCGCCGCGGCAATCACCACGCGCTGCTTCTCGCCCCCGCTGAGCGTGTTGAACTGGCGGTGCTCCAGATGCTCGGTGCCGGTGGCCACCATCGCCTGCCGCGCGACCGCGAAGTCATCGGGTCCTTCCAGCTCGAAGAGCCCAAGGTGCGGATGCCGACCCATCAGCACCATCTCGAGCACCGAGTACTCGAAGGCGGAGTGCGTCTCTTGGGGAACGACGGCAATCCGGCGTGCCAGCGCGCGACGCGACAGACCATCGAGAGGTGCGCCGTCGAGCAGCACCCGGCCCCTCGTCGGTCTTCGCGTCCCGCTCATCAGCCTGAGCAGTGTCGTTTTGCCCGAGCCGTTGGGGCCGAGCAGGCCGACGATGGCGCCGCCCGGAATGGTGGCCGAGACCTGGTCGAGCACCAGGTCCGAGCCGCGGGCGCGACGCCGCGCGCCGACGCCCGCGGGGTACGCGAATGAGACGCTATCGGCCTGCAGCAACGCGCACTCCGTCAAAGGCGGTGCGTCCAGGGGCGGGGAAGCCGAGCGCGTCTTCGTAGGCGCGATCGAACACATTGAGGACGCGGGCAAAGACCGAGATGCTGCCCGCGACACGATAGGCGCCGCCAGAATCGAGGACGCGGCGGCCGGGGTTGACGTAGAGGCCACCGCTCGGCCCGAACGCCGGCTCCGCGTCGAGCGTTTCACCCCGGGCATTCAGCGTCGCGAATGCCGTGAGGCGCGAGCGCGTCCAGTCTGCAGTGATCGATCCCTGGTGGCGAGGACGCCGCAGCAGCGCGTCGCCGACGCGATACGGTGATGGCGCCTGCGCCGATCCGTCCACGGCCTGGATCGCGGTGTCGAGGTAGGTGTAGGCCGCACGCAGCCCGAGTCCGCGGGTCGCCTGCCACGCGGCGCTCAGCTCGAGGCCACGCGTGCGCGCGTTGGACACGTTGTCGGTGCGGTACCGGCTGACGTCCCGCAGCGAACCGACGGAGATGATCAGGTCGTCGTACTGATTGAAGAACATCGTCGCGTCGAGGTGCACGGCGCCGCCGGCCAGCGTCTGGGCCACTCCAGCGTCCACGCTGCGGCTGCGCTCTGGCTCGAGGCCCGGGTTGTCGGTGAAGGCGAGCTCGAAGGCATCGGGAGGCCGAATCCCGGTGCCGGCGGCCAGGTGCAGCCGCGTCCAGGATCGCGCGCCGCCGGATGGGACGTCACGGCTCAGGAGCCATGAGACTGCGACCTTCGGGTTGACCGAGACGATGGTGTCGGCCGCAAACGCGGGTCGAGGCGCGAAGGGCGAGGGATTGGCCGCGAGCGGGTCGCGCGTGATGTGTTCGGCGCGCAATCCTGCCTGGACGGTCAGACGATCGCTCGCGTTCCACCGCGCCTCGCCGAAGGTGCCGATCACGCGTCGCTCGACAGGCACGGTGTCGGCGCCCGCCGTGATGAACGTGCTGCCCGCCCGCTCGGCGAACCACTCGACGCCGCCTGACAGGCCGACGCCTCCGTCGAGTGCCGCGTCGGTCTGCACGCGGCCGTGCACGCGTCGCGTCTCTGATTCCGACGGACCGAACGCGCTGACGAACGACAGGTCGAAGTCCGCGACGTCGAAATCGACGCGCTGGCGCACCCGGCTCGCGGGGCCGGTCCACGGTTGCACGACGCGAAGGCCCGCGGATCGGCGTGACGTCATCCCGCGCGAGATGCGGTCGACGCCGAAGAATCGTCGGGCCGGATCGGCGCCGTACGGTCCCGGCGCGCCGCGTTCGGTGTCGACGTAACGGAACACGCCCTGCACGTCCGTCCCCGTCCCCCCGCGCCATCCCGCGCCCGCCCATCCCTGTCTCTCCCTCGCATCGTCATTCGAGACGTGTTCGCGGATGCCGGCGAGCGTGGCTGGAGCGACGCCGGTGAACCCCTCGTCTCTGAAGTAGTCGCCGCCGCCCTGCCAGCGCCAGGCGTTTGCGGTGCCGGCGGTGCTCGCGCGCAGACGCCGCGTCGCGCGGCTGCCGCCTTCGATCTGCGCATGAGCCGTGGGATGGCCGCCCTGACGAGTGATGATCTGCACGACGCCGCCGATGGCGTCGGCGCCAAAGATGGCGCTCTGAGGACCGCGGACGACTTCGATGCGGTCGACGGCGGTGATGGGGACCTGCGACAGGTCGATGCCGCCGCCGAACCCATTGGCGCGAATGCCGTCCACGAGCACGAGCGTGTAGTCGGACTCACCGCCGCGCGGGAAGATCGAGGTCAGCGTCCCGGGTCCTCCGCTCTGCACCGACGTGAAACCCGGAACCGTGCGGAGGGCCTCGCCAAGCGACGTGAGCTGCCGCGACTCGATCTCGCCGCCGGTGACGATCGTCACGCTGTCGGCGGTACGGGAGAGCGGCTGATCGATCTGTGCGGCCGAGACGACGAGTGATTCGGTGAGGGCGCTGATGCGCATCACCATGTCCACCGACGTGCGTTGGGCGCGGCTGACGCTCAGCCCTCGGAGCTCACCGATCAACCCAGGCGCGGAGGCGGTGATGTCATACGTGCCGTCGGCGAGGCCTTCGATCAGGAAGCGGCCGGCCGAATCGGTCCGCACCGAGGGGGGCGCGATGGTGCCGCCTGATACGACGACGGAGGCGCCCGAAACGGGGCTCCCTTGGGGATCCACGACGGCGCCGGCGAGCGTCGACTGCGCGAGCGCTGGCGCGGAGAACAAGAGCCCGAGCAACACGAGGAGAACGTTGAGCCCGCGCCCCGCAATGGCGAAGGGGCGACACGTCGAATGCCCCTGTCGGACCCCGCGCACCTGAACTGGAATGGCCATCGGCACCCTCCCCGGCGTTGTCGCGCCGGTTGGCCCACGCGTGCGGCGCGGGACCCGAAGAGACGTTCCGGCTCAGTAGGTCTCCTGACTCGCGGATCGGCGCGCGACGTTCACGTCTTCCCATCGCCCTGGCGACGGTGACGGGTGATTCTCGGAATCCTGCGCGCCCGAGATGAAATGGACGCCAGCCGTGAACCACCAGATGAACGCGCGCTCCCCGCTGACAGTGGCGAAACCGTGTGGGATTTACACCCAGCTTCCCTGACTGCCCGGTTGGCGTCGGTTGTTCTGGCAAGTATAGGATAAAAGAGCGACATGATGCAGCAGACCGCCGAACCGCTCGGGATGGCCTCGAAGCGCCTGGCTGCCGCCGCGCGGCTTCGCGAGTCGCACCTGACCGACATCGCCGATAAGCTCGACGCGCGGGA
This sequence comes from Acidobacteriota bacterium, assembly GCA_052389315.1. Taxonomy (GTDB): domain Bacteria; phylum Acidobacteriota; class Vicinamibacteria; order Vicinamibacterales; family UBA2999; genus JACCSI01. Next base: position 32,620 of record JBQTIE010000038.1, on the reverse strand, counting down.
GCGGTTGTCGTTCGAGGACGGCGTCCGCCTGTTCAAGGCGCCCGATCTCCTCACCCTCGGTTGGCTCGCCAATCGCGAGCGTGAGCGCCGGCACGGGGCACGGACGTATTTCAATCACAACCTTCGGCTCGAGGCCACCAACGTCTGCGAGGCCTCGTGTCTTTTCTGCGCCTTCGCTCGCCTGCGCCCCGGCGATGCCGGCGCCCACACGATGAGCGTGGAGCAGGTGCTCGACAAGCTGCGCCAGCGTGCCCACGAGCCGCTCACCGAAGTGCACATCGTCAATGGCCTGCACCCCGGGTTGCCCTTTAGCTACTACAAGGATCTGCTGCGCGGGCTCAAGGCCATCCGCCCCGACGTGCACCTCAAGTGCTTTACCGCAGTCGAAATCGCGTACTTCGCGGACCTCTATGGCCTGACGGACGAGCAGGTGCTCGTCGAGCTGCGTGAGGCGGGCCTGGACTCCTTGCCTGGCGGCGGCGCCGAGATCTTCGCGGATCGCGTGCGGAAGAAGATCTGCCACGACAAGTGCGACGGCCCTCGCTACCTGGCGATCCATCGCACGGCGCATGGGCTGGGCATGCGCACCAACGTCACGATGCTCTACGGGCACATCGAGACGTTGGAGGAGCGCGTGGATCATCTGATGCGGGTGCGGGCGCTGCAGGACGAGACGGGCGGGTTTCAGGCGTTCATTCCGCTTGCGTTCCATCCGGACAACAACCAGATGCGCAAGCTGCCGCCGCCGTCGGCCAACGACACCTTGCGCGTGCACGCGGTGGGGCGCCTCCTGCTCGACAACGTCGACCACATCAAGGCGTACTGGATTTCGTCGGGCGTCGACGTGGCGCAGACCGCGCTGTGGTTTGGGGCAGACGATCTCGACGGCACGGTGCAGGAAGAGACGATCTACCACATGGCCGGCGCGCGGACACCGACGGCGATGACCACCGGTGAGATTGAAGGGCTGATTCGCGATGCCGGGCGCGAGCCGATCGAACGCGACACGCTCTACAACGTCGTGCGCTAGAGGTGCGGCGGATGCAATCGGACGTTGCGACGGATGCCTGAGTGCACACGCCCCCGCACGCGACGCACGAAGCCCCCTGACCGGACGTGACGCACTGGGGCTCCAGTCGTGGACTGACGCGCTGCACCTGATTGAGAGCCCCTGCTGATCCCGTAATCCCGTGTCCAACTGTGTAACTGTGTCGGCCCCGAACGCACGCGATAACAAGCAGTCATCTGCACATCAGTGCAGGCGCATTGCTTGCTCTGCTCAGGCAGCGCGTCGCGCCGTCACCCTCCCGCCGGTTCGCCACGCCAACAACGCGATGACAGAAGGAGTCGCCTCGACGCGGCTCGCTCGTCTCGCTCGGGGGATCTTGCATGTTGGGCCGTGTTGCACTCGTGTGCTTGCTTGTTATCGTGTCGCCGTCCGCCGCCTTCGCCCAGATCGGCGCGCCAGTAACACTCGCATGGGACGCCAACACGGAGACGAGCGTCATCGGGTATCGCGTCTATGTCGGGACTGCTCCCGGGGTGTATGCCACTTCGTACTATCTCGGCAAGGTGACGACGTGGAGCTTTCTGGGTGGGCTCGTGGGCCAACGCTACTACTTCGCTGTCGCCGCCTACGCCTCGAGCACCCTCGAAGGGCCCAAGTCCAACGAAGTCTCCACAGTCATTGCGTCCACGACCACCGTCACGACGGGCGGAGGTGGAACGACGGGCGACGGCGGAGGGGGGACTGTCGACGACACGACCCCCATCTTCGGCGGGCCTGGCGACGGCACCACAGGCGTGGTCATGCAGCCGGCTGTCGTCAAGGGGTCCACGGTGACGCTGACCTGGAGTGCCGTCGGCGGGCTCCCCGTACTGGAGTACCTGCTCGAGGTGGGGTCCTCCGCTCGACGCACCGATCTCTACAACGGTTCAGTCGGCTTGACCACTGAACTCAGCGGCAAGGTTGGCCCAGGCACCTATTACGTTCGCGTCCGGGCCCGGAGGTCGGCTTCCACCAGTGAGATCTCGAACGAAGTGAGCTTCACGATCGGATCCGGAGGCGGCACCGTCTGCACCGTGCCCCCGGCGACAGCTTCAGGTGTCACCGGTTCTGTCGCCGGTGGGGTCGCGACAGTCCAATGGACCGTCGTGCCCGGCGCCACATCCTACGTCGTGCAAGCCGGATCGCTTCCGGGGTTCTCCGACCTCTTCGACGGTGACGTCGGTGGCGTCCCGCTGGTCAGTGCCTCGGTGCCGCCGGGATTCACGGCATACGTTCGAGTGATCGCCGTCAACTCCTGCGGCCAGAGCGCGGCGTCCAACGAGATTCTGCTGCGCTAGGCTCGACGTCTTGAAGGCCGGGTTGCGCGTGAGTCAAGTTCTTCCGGCCGGCCTTCAAGATGTCTGGCCCGCAGAGCCAAGACCCACCCAGGGCCTCTAGCGCGGCGAAGCTGCACCCGGCCGCGCTTCTAGCCCGTTTGAGGCGGACCTCGGTGGGCTCGCTCCAGCGCCGGGTGACCGATCAAATTTTCCGGCGCCCTTTTCGGGCATAATGTGGCGGTGCTGACCGGCAGATCGACTGCTTTGCGCGTCGCCTTGGTCGGTGCGCTGGCCTTGCCCGTCACGACCGCGTCGACGAACACCAGCCAGGAAGGAGCGACCACAACCCTTACGTTGGCCTGGGACGCCAACCACGAGCCGAACGTGAGCGGTTATTTCCTGTACGTTGGCACGCGGTCGCGGGTCTACACCGAACGTCGCGACGTTGGGCACGTGACGACGTTCACGTACCGGGGTGGCGTTCCAGGCCAGCGATACTTCTTCGCTGTCTCCGCCTACACCGACGAGGGGATCGAGGGACCGAAGTCAAACGAGGTCGTAGAGACCCTTGCGCGCTCGACGGCCACGTCTCGAGCAAGCACGCCGCTCACGCCATCACCAGAGGACTTGCGTCCAGCGTCGCGCACGCAGATTCCCGCCGGAACGTCTTCGCCCGTCCTGACCTGTGTCGGGCCGGATCCTTCGGACTGCTACTCGGTTCACGAGCGCACGGTCGGCTTGGGGCAAGTGAACGCACTTGCAGTGGACGAAGCGGGCCGGCTGTTCCTGATCGAAGACGGTCGGCGGGTGCTGGTCGTCGCGCGCGGCGGCGCGGTGACGCTCGCCTTCGAGCCAGACGACGCTGATACGCGTCTGACCGGACTCGTTATCGACCCCGCGTTCACACAGACCAGGCGTGTCTTCATCGCCGCGACGACCAAAGAGCCCGACGGATCCCGCGAGCTGCGCATTGCTCGCTACAGGGAGCTGCAAGGCGTCCTCGGCGAGGGGGCGGCGATCATCTCTGGACTGACCCTGCGCGACGGACGCGAGATGCCATTCGCGATAGACGACCGAGGGCGGATCTATGTCGCCATGCCGGGCGGTGATGGAACGCGCGTCGATCCGTTTGCTGGGCAGGTCATCCGCTTCGACTCGGACGGCGCCGTGCCGGCGGGTAGCCGAGGGGCGTCCCCGGTCTATGGGGAGGGCTACCGGCTCCCAACCGCCCTCGCGTGGGACGGCGCCCGCCTCTGGGTCGCCGGCAGCGATCGTCTGCACCGTCCGCTTTCTGTCCTCAACGTGGATCCGTCAGGCGACGCCACGTGGCCAATCGCGCTGATTGGAAGCTCGCTGGCGTTTTCGGCATCGTCGATGTCGATGCCACCAGTGGCGATTGCCGCTTCCGTCGACAGTCCGCCGCATCCACCGGATAGTGCCCTTCCGAGTCGCGTCATGTGCCCACCAGCGCTCGAAGCGACGCGATCGAGCCCGCGCCTCTTCATCATCGACGGAGCGAATCAGCTGTACCGAAGCGGACCGGCAGATCTCGGTGGCGAAGCCGCCTGTGGCCTGGACCAGTTGACGCTGCCGAACGGAGATGTTCCCGTTGCCGTCTCGGTCGGTCCTGACGAGGAGATCTACGTTGCCGTGCGTCGGGGGTCGTCGCACGCGGTGCTGGAGTTGGTGCCGCGCCCCTGACCGACTTGGGCAGGCGGAATCAATTGCCCCGGGACACGAGGCGCAGCAGTGACCGCGAGTCGCGGCGGCGCTCGCCGCGACGGCGATCCTGCGGCATAGGAATCACGATCCCTCGCCGCTGAGCGACTCGTCGTTCGAAGGGGGCCCGAATCGGGTGCGGAATACTGGCCTTGCTCTCGAACAGCGTGCGGAAGATCGCGGCCAACAGTTCGCCTTCGCTGACCGGCTTGACGACGAAGGTCGCACCCATGGCTTCGGCGTCGGTCTGCAGCACCGGGTCCATCGTGGACGTGACCACCAGGGCGGCCACCTCGGGACGGAGCGACTTCGCTCTCAGCACCAACTGCAGGCCGTTGTATTCTCCCAGGCGGATCTCGGTGACGAACACGTCGGGTGGCCGAACGCTCATCCGCTGTCTGGCCTGGTTGAAGGTCTCTGCCAAAGTCACATGGAAGCCCTGTGTCTCGAGGACCCTCACGACGATCATGGCATCCACCAAGGTGGGATCGACGAGCAGTGCCGAGGGGCCCTGCTGTAGACGGAAAGTGGCGTTGAGACCGTCGGCGCTCGGGGCCATCGGTGGGTTTCTTCAGACGGGGCGTGACCTGGTCACGTGCTGACGCATGACGTCACGTCCAGAAGAGGAAGTCACAGCGCGGAATCCATAGGCAGACTTTTATCTGCGGCCCCGACGTGATGGGGTGGACGGTTGTCCGACACGTCTCAGCATCGCTGACAGGACAGGCCGAAAGTGCCATGATTCCTCCATTCACGCCTTGCGATCCGGCGCACCCCCACCCAAAACGATGGAAGCTCTGCAAGAAGACGGCCGAACATACACAATTGTGATCGCGCGCCGTCGGCTTGTCAGCGTTCCGTCGTTGAGATGGGCACTCCCTCAACGCCGGCTCGTTGAGCGAGGATTTCGACGATACGAACTGCGGCCTTGCCGTCCCACAGCGGTGGTCGGGCAGCACGGCGTGGAGAGGAGGTAGCGCTCTGCCATGCGGCGAGGATTCGCTGAGGGTCGGTGCCGACCAGGGTATTGGTTCCCTGTGTCAGCGTGATCGGCCGTTCCGTGTTGTCCCTCATCGTCAGGCAGGGTATCCCCAGGATGGTGGTTTCCTCCTGAACCCCTCCCGAATCGGTAAGGACCGCGCGACTCTCCTCCATCAACCCGACGAACTCTACGTAGCCAAGCGGATCGACGAGTCTCAAGCGGCCGTGGCCGACCAGTCGCTGAGCAGTGTCCGAACGCTCGGCCACTGGGCGTGTTCGCGGGTGCACGGGGAAGATGACGGGTCCATCCCGGCAGATGGCTTCGATGGCCGCCGCGATTCGCTCGAAGACTACAGGGTCATCCACGTTGCTGGGCCGATGCAGGGTCAGGAGCGCGTACTCTTTCGGGCGTACGCCAAACCGGGACGGCACGTCGAGGGCGCGGGCCCGATCGCGATGCATGAGCAGCGTATCGATCATCACGTTGCCGACGAAATGAATCTTCGAGCGCGCCACACCTTCGCGCAGGAGGTTCTCCTCGGCGGCCGCATCGGTGGTGAACAGAAGGTCCGAAATCTGATCCGTCAGCAGCCGGTTGATCTCCTCCGGCATCGTGCGGTCGAAGCTGCGCAACCCGGCCTCGACATGTGCGACGGGCACGCCCAGCTTCACGGCCACGAGGGCGCAGGCGATGGTGGAATTGACGTCCCCCACGACCAGGACAAGGTCTGCCCGGCTCTGGATCAACGCAGGCTCGAAGGCCGCCATGATGGCGGCCGTCTGTTGGGCATGGCTCCCGGACCCCACGTTGAGGTTCATGTCCGGTCGCGGAATCCCGAGTTCTTCGAAGAAGACCTGTGACAACCTGTCGTCGTAGTGCTGCCCGGTATGGACGATGGTCGAGTGGAAGAGATCGGGAACGCGGTTGAGCTCGGCCGCGATCGGGGCGATCTTCATGAAATTTGGACGGGCACCAGCAACGCTCACAATGCGAAACGGCCGTGACATGGCGCGGTTCAGACTATCAGGAATGTTTGCGTGCGAGCCGGCCCGTTGCGCCGGGCCTGAGCCTGGCCAACGCACCTGATATCGTTGTTGCCTGGCGGGGTCCTTGCGAGTGGACCGGGGAAGAAAGGCGCCCTGCAGAGAGACTTTCTCTCAGCCTCACCGCGCCCGGCGCGTGCCTCGGGGAGATTGACGTCATTTCCGCGGCCGGAGCTGGCCGGGTCCTTGCCTCTCCCTGGACGATGAGCATTCTAGTGAAGGCATCGTCCTTGGCGTCGATTGTGACGGTGCTCGTCTTAGCCGCGTGCTCGGACACCAGCACGGCGAGGCACATCGAAAGCGGCGACCGGTTTGTTGCCGACGGCAAGTACCCCGAAGCCGTGGTCGAGTATCGCAACGCTGTCAAGGCGGATCCTCGCCATGGCGGCGCGCGGTACAAGCTGGGGGACGCTCATGCTGCCGCTGGCGACGTCGGTGCGGCGGCACGTGAATACATACGGGCGGCGGATCTGATGCCGGAGAACGCCAGCGCGCAGGTCATGGCGGCCCGGTATCTTCTGATTGCAGGGCGATTCGAGGACGCGAAATCACGAGTGCAGAAAGTGCTCGAGGAACACCCGACCAATGTCGACGGCCAGATCATTCTTGGGAATGCGCTCGCGGGCCTCAAGGACCTCGACGGCGCCGTCGAAGAGATTGAGGAGGCCGTCCAACTGGATCCGGGGCGGGCCCTGACCTACGCCACCCTGGCGACGCTCAAGCTGGCGCAGGGGCATCGGGATCAGGCCGAAGCGGCGTTCGAACAGGCTGTGACCATCGACCCACGATCCGTGCCGGCGCGAATGGCCTTGGCTAACTTTCACCTGGTCACTGGCGACGTCGTGGCTGCCGAGGAGTCCCTGAGGACCGCGCGCGAACTCGCCCCGACGAATACGCTTGTCAACCGGGCGTTGGCGGCGTTCTATGTCGGGTCGGGGCGTTCGGCTGAAGCCGAACCGTACCTCAAAAAAGTCGTGGAGACGACTGGTGCGCCGGCCGCACAGCTCCAGCTTGCTGACTATTACCTCGCCACCCGCCGGTCCGCGGACGCTACGCGGATTCTCGAGCCGCTCGCGAAACAACCGGCTGTTGCTGGTGCCGCCGAGCCACGGTTGGCGGCCATCGCGTACGAGAGCGGCGACACGGTGGGGGCCCATCAGATGATCGACCGAGTCATCGCGCGCCAGGCAGGCAATGTCGCGGCTCTCCTGCTCAAGGCGCGGTGGCTGGCTGCCGAGGGAAGGCCCGCCGAAGCGCTTCTCAGGGCCGAGTCCGCGGTCGCGGCCGCACCCCGTGCGCTCGAAGCGCATTTCCTGAAGGGAACGATCCAGGCCACTCTCCGGAAAACGAAGGATGCGATCGCCTCGTTCAACGAAGTGTTACGTCTGAATCCGCGCGCGTCAGCAGCCCAGCTCCATTTGTCGCAGCTGCACCTGGCCGACGGCTCTCCCGAGGCCGCTGTTCAGTTCGCGCGCGATGCCTTGACGAACGCGCCTGGGAACCCCGAGGCGCGGGTGAGTCTCGTCCGCGGGCTGATCGCTCGGCAACAGCTCGGTCGGGCTGAATCGGAGCTGGCGACACTTCTCAAAGGGAATCCGTCCTCGGCTGTCGTGCAAGCGCTTGACGGCACGTTGAAGCTGCAGAGGAACGAGTTGACGGCCGCCAGCGCCGCGTTCGAGCGCGCGCTGCAGATAGCCCCCGGGCTTGCGGACGCACTCGCCGGCCTCGTCACCATCGACATGCGATCCGGTCGCGCGTCGGAGGCGCGAGCGCGGGTGGACGCCGCACTCGCAGCGTCCCCAGACCGGTCCGAGATATTGCTGCTCGCGGCGCGCGTCTACGCTTCTCAGCGCGAGTTCGACCGGGCCGAGTCCTCTCTTCGGCGGTCAATCGAACTGGATCCCGCCAACACCAAGGGCTACTCGATGCTGGCCGCCGTCTTGGTCGCTCAGGGGAGACTCGACGCGGCGCGTGCGGAGTTCGACGAGATCGCCAAGCGGGATCCGAGGAACCTCGAAGCCACTACGATGAGCGCCATCATCCTGCAACAGCAGAATCGAATCCCGGAGGCGCGCGTGCGGTACGAGCAGATCCTGAATGGGGAACCTCGCGCGGCGGTAGCCGCGAACAATCTGGCGTGGATCTACGCCGAGGAAGGAAAGGATCTGGACGCGGCCATGCGGCTCGCGCGGACCGCGGAAGCCGAACTTCCCGATCATCCCGACGTGCAGGACACCATCGGTTGGATCTACTTCCACAAAGGCTTCCCCGAACTGGCGATACCAGTCTTCGAGAAGAGCATCGCCAAGGCGCCGGAGAATCCTCTGTATTACTACCACCTCGCGCTGGCATATTCGAAGCAGGGCGTTCAGGACCAGGCGCGCCGGGCCGTGGAGCAGGCGTTGAGTATCAACCCGAACTACGACGATGCTCGGCGCCTGCTGACCTTGCTTCAGCGCTGACCCGTGGAGGGATGACCGTATTCGGTGGACAACGGGACCTGGTCCTCGGGTTAGATCATGGTCAGACTACTGGAGATGCGTAACTGCATGTGTCCCCTCACTCGTCGAGCTTGTGTGAACGCTGCCCTCCTTGGTGTGGTGTGGGCCACGGTCCCGGCGGCGGCACACGCCCAAACCGGTGAGAACGTGGCCATCGTCATCAACGAGGCGTCCGAGGTGTCGGTCCGCGTCGGAGAGTATTACGCGAAAGTCCGCGGTCTCCCGGTGGAGAACGTGATCCGGGTGCGAACCAGCACTGACGAGACGATTGAGCGAGGCGCCTACCTGCGCACGATCGAAACCGCAATCGCTGGCAAGCTGGCCGGCGGGCAGTTGCAGGATCGCGTTTTGTACATCGTCCTTTCGAAGGGGATCCCGTTGCGGATCGCCGGCACGACGGGCCAGGAGGGAACAGGCTCGAGCGTCGATTCAGAGCTCACCCTCCTGTACCGCCGCTTGGTCGGGGAGACGGTCTTGACGCGCGGCAGGGTCTCCAACCCCTACTATCTCGGCGACCGCGACTTGGCAACGGCACGGCCGTTCACGCACCGCGAGCACGACATTTACCTGGTGTCCCGCCTGGATGGGTTCACGGAGGAAGACGCGATTGCCTTGATCGATCGCGCAGGTGAGCCCTCAAGCGAAGGGCGAGTCGTGCTCGATCAGCGCGGCGGGTTGACCAACTCTCTCGGGGACCGGTGGCTCGCCGAAGCCAGCAAGCGCCTCTCCCAGGCGGGGCATGCGGACCGGGTGTTGCTGGAGCCCACGGGCACGCCCGTACGTGCCGTCACGCCCGTCCTTGGCTACTACTCGTGGGGATCGATCGATCCCCAGAACCGCGTCCGGAGCTACGGGATGGGCTTTGCGCCGGGGGCAATTGCGGCCACGTTTGGCAGCGTCGATGCCCGGACGCTGCGCGAACCACCCGTGAGCTGGCTTCCGACAGGGAACATGGCGAATCGAGCGACGTGGTTCGAGGGGTCGCCGCACTCGCTGATCGGCGATCTGGTCCGTGAGGGGGTGACCGGCGTGGCGGGCCACGTCTCGGAGCCCTATTTTCAAAGCGTAATCCGCCCTGAGGTGCTCTTCAGCGCCTATCTCGCCGGGCACAACCTGATCGAGTCCTTCTACCTGGCGATGCCCGATCTGAGTTGGCAGGCGGTCGTCATCGGCGATCCGCTGTGTGCACCGTTCCCGCGCATGGCTCCGGAGTCGGCGAGCCTGGTGCCGGCACTCGACGCAGAGACGGATCTTCCCGCGTTCTTCGCGAAGCGCCGGATGGCACAGGTGGCAAAGGTCAATCGAAGCCTGACGCCCGTGGCCGTCGCGAAGTGGGTACGGGCGACCGGGTTGCGGGAACGGGGTGACATCGCCGGCGCCCTGGCGGCGCTCGCGGAGGCCGTCGAGCTTGCGCCACTCGAGGCGGGGCCTGGGCTTGATTTGGGCATCCTCCTTCAGCAGGCCGGTGAGGTGGACAAGGCCATCGCGCAGTACGAACGCGTCGTGGAGATGCAGCCGCGCAACTACATCGCCCTCAACAACCTCGCCTATGCCATGGCCGTCAACCGTGGTCAGGCCACCGAGGCGCTGACGCTGGCGCGTCGGGCGGCGACACTGTCGCCGGCCACCGGCACCGTGCTCGACACGCTGGCGTGGATCGAACACCTGCTCGGCGATGACCTCACGGCGGCCAAGCGGCTGGCCGAAGCCATTCGGCGCGACCCCGAGCACCCTGAGATCCGGCTGCACGCCGCCATCGTGTACGCGGCGCTCGGTGCGCGCGCGCAGGCGGAGACGGAGTTGAAGGAGGCGTTGCAGTTGAATCCCGCGCTGGCGGAGGATCCGCAGGTGAAGCAGCTGCAGCTGCGGCTGTCGTCGATGAACCCCTGAGGGCGCGCCCGTGGATCACACCGCCGCCGCCCCCCGCAGGGCTCCCGCGCCCGGGGGCGCGCCTTCGCCCCGGCGAGTCCGATTCACGTGGCTGGTGTGCGCCCTTGGGTTGTTCGTCGCCTGGATCGTCCTTCACCTGCCGATTACGGACGCGATGACGGGGCTGCTCAATCGGCTGGGCTTTGCGGCCTACGACCGGCTGCTGTCATCCCTGGCTGTTGTGATGGGCGCGGCGGCGATGGCGACGATTCTGTGGAGGGAGAAATGGTCGGCGACGCCGGTCGTGCGGACGGCGGTGTTCCTGCTGTTGTTCGTGGCGCTGGCGCAGATGCTGCTCATCATCTCCCCGGTGGAGTACGTCCACTATCCGCAGTATGCGCTCGTGGCGTATCTGCTGGGGCGTAGCGGGGTGCCGCTGGAGGTGGCATGGCTGGCGGCGACCGGGCTGGGCGCGCTGGACGAGGGGTTTCAGTGGGGGCTGTTGCGGCGGGGGAGGCCGGAGTATTTCGACTGGAATGATGTGGTGCTGAATGCGATCGGGGCGGCGTGGGGGGTGGTGCTGCTGTGCGCGGGCGGACGCGTCGGTGCAGGCCGGTCCTTCGGAAACAGGTTCGTCTTCATGGCGGCTGTTGCGAGTATCCTTGCGGCGGCCTTGGCAGAGCCTCCGATCTGGTCCCCGTACCCGACGATGTCGCCGCGGGGCAGCGCGTTTCGCATCCTGTCGGCCGCCGAAGCGCTCGTGCTCGTGGGGCTCGTTTCGGGTCTGGTCCGCGGACTCCTATCACGACTTTCGTCTGGCGGCACGAGCCGGAGTATGACGCGTCAGCTGGGGGAGGCGACGCGATGACGACGCCGTTCAGGGTCGTCGCGCTCATCGCCGCGTACAACGAAGCGGACGTTATCGGCGCTGTCATCACGCATCTGGTCAAGCAGCAAGTCGACGTTTATGTCATCGACAATTGCTCTACCGACGACACACGGCGCGTCGTGGAGGAACACCTGGGGCACGGCGTGATCGGCATGGAAACGTTTCCCGGGACAGGGGCCAAGCTTCGGGCCGCTGAGTTCCGCTGGAGCCGGATCCTCAAGCGCAAGGAGGTGCTTGCGCAGGAGATGGCTGCGGACTGGGTGATGCACCATGACGCAGACGAGTTCCGGGAATCACCTTGGCCGAATCTGACGTTGCGTGACGGGATCCGCCTCGTCGACCGCCTTGGATACAACGCGGTCGACTTCGACGTGTTCAATTTCTGGCCCACGACGGTGGCGCCGCCGGAGCCGGGCCCCGATGGACTCTCCGCGTACTTCGAGCGGGCGGAGTCGTTCGATCGCAAGCAGGTAAAGTGCTGGAAGCGAGGGCCCACCGCCGTCGATCTGGTCACGAGCGGCGGCCATGACGTGCAGTTCCAGGGCCGGCGTATCTACCCGCAACGCTTCATCCTCCGGCACTATCCCATCCGCAGTCAGGCCCACGGGGAGCGCAAGGTGTTTGCCGAGCGCCGGCCGAGGTTCGCCGCCGACGAGCGGGACCGGGGTTGGCACGTGCAGTACGACAAATACACGCCTGGCATCAGCTTCGAGCGCGACGTGGATCAGATGACGAGATACGACGCCGACGTCGTGCGGGCAGAGCTGGCTATCGGTCACCGAGGCGTGGAGGCGCTCCAGCAGGAACGCGACGAGGCGATTAGGGCGGCGGAGACTGTTCACGCGCAGCTGGAGGGTCTGCAAGTGGGCGCGCGAGCGGACCGCGAAGCGGCTGGCCAGGAACGGGCGCGCCTCGTGGAGGAGCGGCAGGTGCTCGAGGCGGAACTGGCGGGCGTGCGGGCGGACGCGCGGACGGACCGTGAAGCGGCTGGCCAGGAGCGGGCGCGCCTCGTGGGGGAGCGGCAGGCGCTCGAGGCGGAACTGGCGGGCGTGCGGGCGGACGCGCGGACGGACCGTGAAGCGGCCGGCCGGGAGCGGGCGCGCCTCGTGGAGGAGAGACAGGCGCTTGAGGCGGAACTGGCGGGCGTGCGTGCGGACCGCGAAGCGGCCGGCCGGGAGCGGGCGCGCCTCGTGGAGGAGAGACAGGCGCTTAAGGCAGACCTGGCGGGTGCGCGCGCGAACTCACAGGTAGACCGCGAGACCATCCAAGCCCTGCGGGGACGCCTCGAGCATGAGACGCACGCGCACGAAGTCGACACGGAGCGGCTGCTCCGCACCGCGCAGTCGCTCGAGGCCGCAGAGGCGCTCGTGCAGGCGAGGTCGGCCGAGGTCGAGCGCCTCTCCGCGGACGTTCGGTCCCTCTATGCTTCCCGAACGTGGAGGTGGACGGCCGCCCCTCGCGCGGTTTTCAGCACCTACCTGAACGCTCGCGCGGGGGTTGTCCAGATTGCCCTCAGGCCGCTTGCCGTGCGATATGTGGTCGGAGCCGCACGCAAGGCATGGGTCGCGTGGCTGGAGGGTCGGCTGCGCCCGTCGCCTGCCGATTGGCGGCGCCACCTGCGCAATTATTACGCGGAGATCGCGCCAACGCCATTGCCGAGTTCAGCGACGGCCGCTCCCGCTGACGCGGACAGCCCGGTGCTCGAGCGTGCCGACTCTCAGGCGGCAACCACCCCCCGCTTTCTCGTCGTCAGCGACTCGGTGCCGACTCCGGATCTCGACTCAGGGTCCTTTCGCATGATTCAGTTGCTGAAGATCCTCCGCGGTATCGGGCACGAGGTTACGTTCATTTCGCACAAGGAAGACACCCGCCCGCAGTATGTCGACCAACTGGCCCGGCTCGGCATCTCAATCGTGCTCGGGCCGCAGCGGGCTGTGGACCACCTGGTGTCGGATGGTCGGGCGTACCACTGGGCAATCATCTCGAGGCCCGAAGTGGCAAGTCACTATCTGTTTCCGATTCGAGCCAACGCGCTTCATGCGGCGGTCGTCTACGATACCGTCGACCTGCACTGGGTGCGTCTGTCACGGCGCGCGGAGCTGTCAGGAGACCTGGACCTCATGCAACAGGCAAGGGAGTACCAGCGTATGGAACTCTTCGCCTCATCAAGCAGCGATCTGGTCCTGACGGTGACCGAGGACGAGAGGGCACGGATTCTGGCGGAAGACCCACAGCTTCGCGTCGAGGTCGTCCCGAATATCCACCCTGTGCATCGCCCAGACACCGGATGGGCGGAGCGCTCGGGCCTTCTGTTTGTCGGGGGGTTCTGGCATCACCCCAACGAAGACGCCGTGCGCCATTTCGTCGCGGAAATCCTACCAATGATCCGGCGCGATCTTCCCGACGTCGTCCTTACAATCATTGGCAGTCACATGCCGGAGCATGTCCAATCGCTTGCGTCGTCGGCGGTGCGGGCCGTCGGGTACGTCGACGACCTCACGCCATACTTTGCGGAGGCTCGCGTGTTCGTCTCGCCCCTGCGGTACGGCGCCGGGATGAAAGGCAAGGTCGGGCAGAGCATGAGCCACGGCCTTCCGGTGGTCACGACTTCCGTCGGCGCCGAGGGCATGCTCCTGACCGACGGGGAGACCGCCTTGATTGCCGACGGCCCGGAGGTGTTCGCCGAAGCGGTCGTTCGACTTTACTCGGACCAGCAGTTGTGGCGTCACGTCGCCGAGCGTTCGCTGGCGCACATCGAGAGCCACTTCTCCGACGGGGTCGTGCGTCGGCGGGTCGAGGAACTCTTTCCGCTGCCGGGCAGCGCCAGCCACGCCCCGGAACGCGCGACAACGATGGGTGAACCATGGCCGCTCAAGGCCCGCCTCTGAATCCCGGTCCGCGGGTGCTGGTGGCCGGCGTGTTCCTGACGGAAAGGGAGAACACGGCGTCTCACGTCGTGGCCGAGCTCGCCCGCAGCGCCGACTGGCAGGTCGATCAGCAGTGGGTCGCGGCAGGAATACACCCAGTTCCCCGCGATCTGAGCCCGGTCACCGCAAAGACCGTCGAATCGGTCGTCCCGAAGTTCGTTCTGCTCAACAATCTGTTCTCGACGCTTCGACTTGGCGATTACGCCTTCATTCTGGTCTGCGATGATGACATCCTGCTTCCGCCCGGTTTCCTGGACAAATACCTGCAATGTGTGCGCGAGTACGATCTCGCCCTCTGCCAGCCGGCGCGCACGCATGACAGCTACATCGATCATTCGTTCGTCGAGCAGCTCGACGGTCTCGTCGCCCGGCGCACGTGGTTCGTCGAGATCGGACCGTTGTTCTCGATTCGATCCGATGCTTTCTCCGCTCTTCTCCCGTTCGACGAGTCGTCGCCCATGGGTTGGGGCTACGACCTCGTCTGGCCTCGCGTCATAGAGTCCATCGGCCTGAAAATGGGAATCGTCGACGCTACCCCCGTGGCGCACTCCGTCAGAAGGCCGGTGGCGCACTACGATCACCGCACGGCCGATCAGCAGATGCAGCAGTACCTCCAGAGGCATTCACACCTGTCCCCAGGCGACGCGTTCTTCATCGTCGAGTCGCATGCATAGCGTGACGGGTTCGGAGTCGGCCCCGTCGCCGCGGCTGGCCGTGGTCGTCTGCACCTACAATCGTGCGTCCCTGCTCGCGGGGATGCTCGACAGCCTCACTCGCCAGACGCTGGACCGGGAGGCGTTCGAGTTGATCGTCGTCGACGACGGCTCGATCGACACAACGCGGCAGGTCGTCGAATCGTTCCGAGGTCGTCTCCCGCTGCGGTACGCATATCAGCGAAATGCCGGACTCGCGTCCGCCAAGAACCACGGACTTTTCCTTACCCGCGCCGCGCTCTTGCTGTTCCTCGACGACGACGACCTCGCGCATCCGGAGCTTCTCGAGCGTCACGTGCGGATGCACGAGCGGTTCAGCGCCGAGCACGACGCCGTGCTGGGATACACAGCGCTCGACGCCGGCCTGGCCGATGACCCCCTGATGCACTTCGTAACGGAGGTCGGCTGCTTCCTCTTCTCGTATCCGAACATCAATGATGGGGACATCCTGGACTATTCGTACTTCTGGGGTGGCCGATCGTCCTGCAAGCGGTCGTTCCTGCTCAGGCACGGCGTGTTCAATCCCGTGTTCCGCTTCGGCTGTGAGGACATCGAGCTCGGGTTCCGCCTGTCCCGGCACCATCTCCGCGTCGTGTTCGACGCGCGGGCGATCAGCACGATGGTGCGCGGAATGACGGTGGAGGGCTTTTGCGATCGCCTCGTGCGGCAGGGACGGTCGAACGCCGCGTTCAGTCGGCTGCACGCGGACGACGAGGTGCAAAGGTGGACCGAGGTGACTGGAGCGGGGGAGTCATGGCGGCGCATCGCGCCCGATTACGAGGCCATGATGCGCTCGGCCCGATGGCTCGACTGGATGGCGCGTTGCAAGCGGCAGGTCGGGTTGCCGCTCGTCGAATCCGAAGTTCAGTGGCTCCACCACGCTTACTGGACAGTGTTTCGCGCCGCCAAGCTGAAGGGCATCGACGAGGCGACACGACTTGGCGGCGAGCAGTCGCCAAGGAAAGCGATGTAAGACCGGATCCGGGAGAGCGGGCGTGTCAGGCGCCCGTAGATCACGGTACCCCGCCGGACCCCTCAACGCGGCGGTACGCCACGATGCCGGCGGTCGATTCGAGGCGCTCGCGAACGAACGCCGCGCTCGACGCGACGCGCCTCAGCACGTCTGCCGCAACAAGGTTGAGGATGTCCGGCGGTTCGGGCATCGCCGATTCTTCCAGAGACACGAAATACGGCGCGTCGAATTCGATTACCCGCGCCCAGGCCACCTCTGGGTCTCGCTCCGCGAGGCCGAGGTACCAATAGTGGCAGCGCTTGTGATTGGAGAGCTGCGCCTTCCAGGAGTAGAACGACAGAGTGTAGAAGTTCAGCCAGTCGAGATTGACGCCGGTCATGACGTATCTGCCGTGCGACTGTTCGTTGCATGTCGCCGCAACCGTCTTTGCCACCTCGGCCGAACGCCAGTCGTCGCGACGGGGTGGCTGCGCCCAGTAGGACTCGTCGTGAAGCCCGAACACTCCGAGCTGCCGTGCGTGCACGGTTCCCCACTGCACCAAGAGGGCGACGATACAGCCGGCGGCGAGTGCTTGCAGTCGAAGCCGGCTCAGCATCCACACGAACAGCACACCGATGGACGGTACCAGGGCGAGGGCGAATCGCGCCTCCTCGTTCACCGCGAGCGAGAGCAGAGTGATGACTAGCAGTACCTGCAGGCCAGCGGCTACCACCAGGCGCGGGTGGGCGACAGATCGCACCGGCGAGGCGGTGTCCGGGCTGCTGAGCGCATACATCAGCGCACCGAGAGCGCCTGCCATCGCGACCAGCGCGAGGTCCGGCACCGAGACCAGGCTCTGCCCCAGGACGCCGAGCCAGTACGGTACCTTGTCGAGGAAGGCGGCTTCGTGCCCATAGAGGAGCGCGACGTCGCTGGCGACGTTGAGCCTCGCAAAATCCCATGTGGCGCTACCATTTCGCAGATACCAGACAGTTCCTGGAACGGTCACGAGCAGCCCGAGGGCATAGACAGCGAGATCTCGGAGACGGACCCTGCCTTCCGACAGGCGACCGCGCTGGACCTCGTACACCGCGATGGCCAGTGGCATCACGAGGAAAGCCGGAGTGTTGATCTTGGCGAGCAGGGCCGCGCTGAGGCTCAGGGCGGAGTGGCCAACGGTCCAGGCGCGGGGCTTTGACGGCGAGAGGGCGGCTACCCAGTACATGTAGCTGACGGCAAAGAGCTGAAAGGCCTCAGTCATGAAGTGATGGGACATGCTGATGAACAGAGGACCGGCGGCCACCAGCAACATGGCCGCGACGGCGTGGAGCCGAGAGGCCTTCAGCGCGAGAGACGTCCCAAAGACCAGCATCACTGAAAGAGCTTGGAGCGCGAGGACGGAAATGAGGAGCCCGGCCTCGATCGAGCCGATCCAGAGACCCACAGGCACGAAGAACTGACCGAGCCAGCCGATGCCAGGTGCCTTGGCGGAGTACACCGTGGTAAGGAGTTCCCACCAGCGAGCGGGATCGGCGGTCAGACGGTGCCAGAGGTCGACGGCGCCGAACCCGTAAAAGGAGGGATCCCACGACCAGACAGAGCGATCGTGGCCAATCCACACGGCTGACGGCGCGACAAGGGTTCCGGCGCCGATGGCGGTGACCGCCCACGCCGCCCATCCGCGGGCGGGCTCGTGACTGACGGAAGGCTCCATTTCGATGCTCGTATACTCTAGCCGTAGCGAGGGCTCGCCTCAGGCTGTGTTGACTCAGGACAGGGGCTGCGGCGTCTTTTTGCAACGTCCGGGCGGTGACCGCAGCGGCACCTTGCGAACCAGTGAACCGAAACCAGACTCGGCCGGAAGCTTCCCGGCCACACTCGATTAGTCGCGTCCCGTGGCTGAACGTGACGCGGATCGCGAGTTTCGAGGAGTACCAACGGCACGCGGCGTCGATGCGCGGAGAATACGAGCGACGCACGGCGCTCGAGCGGCGACTGTCGGCGCTCCCGCCCCGCCCGTTTCACGTCTGGGCCTTTTGCTATCCGTGTGCGTCGCGAGTGCGCCTTCGTCGACTACCGCTATGCATACGAGGTCGAAGGGGTCGCCGTGCCCAACTGGCGGGAATCACTCGAATGCCCCTCCTGGGGACTTAACAATCGCCTGTGCAGCCCTTCAGATTCTCGAGCAGGAGAGCACGACGGCCCCGCCCGCGGCCATCTACCTGACGGAGGCCCTGACCGCTCTCTCCGCCTACGTGAATCGGCGATTTGTCAACGTGACCCGAAGCGAGTTCCTGGGCGACGGCAATCCACCAGGAGTAGCCGACGCCCGCGGGGTGAGACACGAGAGCCTGATGTCGCTCTCGTTCCCTGACGGGTCCTTCGATACTGTGCTCTCGTTCGACGTGCTGGAGCACGTGCCCGACCCGGCCCCAGCGTTGGCCGAGGTGCTGAGAGTCCTGCGACCTGGTGGCCGGTTTCTGTTTACGGTGCCCTTCCTGATCGAGTCTCAATCGACGCTCGTGCGGGCGCGTGCGAATCCCGACGGCTCGGTGACCCACCTGCTTGAACCTGAGTTTCACGGCGATCCGCTCCGGAGCGAGGGTATCCTGTGCTTGCGGCATTTCGCGTGGGATCTCCTCGAGGAGATGGCGGCGGTCGGCTACGATCGGGTCGACGCCCTGTTGTACTGGTCGGAGGAGTTCGCCTACCTGGGCAGAGAGCAGGTGATGTTTCTGGCGCGGAAGCGAACGAGGGTCGGAGTACCATCCAAGAGACGCAGCCGTGTCCAGCCCGCTCGCGAGACCTGACATCGCCGTCATCATCCCGTGCCGCAACGGATCACGATATCTTCCGGCGTGCCTTCAGTCCCTGCTCGTTCAGGATCTTGACCGTTCGTGGGAAGTAGTGATCGTAGACAACGGTTCTACCGACACTAGCGCAGCCATCGCGCGCTCGTACGCCGGCACACTGCCGCTGAGGACGATTGAGGCGACAGCCCGGGCGAACGCAGCCTACGCGCGCAACGCAGGGGTCGCCTCTTCGTCTGCGGACAAGATCGTCTTTCTCGACGCTGACGACCAGTTGGCCCCGGGCTATCTGAGGGCGATCGCCGATGCCCTGGAAGCACACGAGCTCGTGACGTCGCGCGTCGATTCGACCCGTCTCAATTCCGAATGGGTGCGTGCCGCGCATGGCCCGCCTTGGCAGGAAACGAGCGTGGCGGTGTTCTTCGACTTCCTGCCGGCTGCAGGCGTCAATATCGGCGTCCGCAGGAGTCTCTTCGCCACTCTTGGCGGCTTCGAGGAGATACTCTGGCCTTCAGAGGACATCGCGTTTTCGTGGGCTGCGCAGCTTGCCGGCTGCCAGCTGAAACTGGTGTCAGAGGCGGTGTATTGGTACCGCTATCGTGACACGCTGCTCGGTTTGTACCGCCAGAGCCGAAGCTGGGGGACGTCGAACGTCGCGCTGTTCCGTAAATTCCGGCATCACGGTATGCCTGGCCGGAGTTTGTCGCAGGCCCTTCGCGAATGGTGCGCCATTCTGAGCGGTGTGTTCGCCGCGAGTTCCAAGGAAGACCTTGCCCCCCTTGTCGTGAAGCTCGGGTATTCGGTCGGCCGGGTGGCGGGGAGCATCCGCCATCAGGCGCTGTACCCATGAGGCTCCGGGCCGGGCTGGGACCAGCAGGCGCCAAAACATGCGATGAGGCAAGCGCCGGCGTCTACCGATCACGTTGGACGGACATCGGCGAAAGTCAGACGAAGTGGCGAACTTTGTCCCGCGCTGAGGCGTTCAACCTCTAGCCGCTGCCGATGTTGCCAAGCGCCGGGCCGCCGGGCAGCCAGGCAGCCCCGATACCCGGACGACGGCCCATGTCTTGCCTGTTTCGGGCGTGTCAAAACCACAGGAGGCCTGCCCTGCACTCGAGGGAGCGTCACGAGAGTCATCAATCGCGGACGGCCGGTTTTCCAGCAGAGAATGACCGTGAGGCTGTCAAGCGCGCGTCCACACCGCTGTTTGAGTTCGCGGCGGCCATCATGGCGGGGCGGATGCGGCCGAGCGCTTCCGACGGCGCCGCGATTCCGGCTGACGGGCGTTACGACGTCGTTTTACGCCCGGAACCGGGCGCACGTCTGCCACAGGTGTCGATCGTCATCCCCACCTTCAACCGGGCTGAGTACCTCGCGGCGGCAGTGGCAAGTGCATCAGCTCAGCAAGGCATCCCGATCGAAATCATGGTCGTCAACGACGGCGGCGCCAATCTTCCTGTCGGTCTCTTGCGAGAGCTGAGGTCGGGAGCGGCCTGCGTCACCGTTGTGCAGCATCGCCGAAACCTGGGTCTCGGTGCAGCGAGGAACACCGGGGCGTCGCTGGCACGCGGGGAATGGCTCGTGATGCTGGACGACGACGACACGCTGGTCGAGGGAGGTCTGGCGGAACTGTTGCATTACGCTCGCATCGTCCCATCGGCGCGCTTTATTTTCGGAGATCACCTACGCCAGATGTACGAAGCCGGCCGGCCCAACACGATCGAGCAACGATCCGGTGCCGGCGAACGGCTCGAGGAACTCCATCTGGAGAACCCCATCATTTGTGGAAGTTTCATCATCAAACGGCAATTGTTTGAGTCCCTTCGAGGCTACCGCGAGGATCTGCCGGTTCATGAAGACTACAATCTCCACGTGCGCGTATTCAGAAGCAGCCCCACTGCCCACGTGGATATGCCGGTCTGCGTCTATCACTGCCGCGACCACATTCCCCGTCTCAACCGGTTGAGGCTGTGCTGGTTTGCGACGTGCGCGTTCAACCACGCGGTCTACCGCTCGTTGTTTGACCAGTCGCACGACTCGAGAATGGCCCTCGCGCAACGGGAGTACCAGTACGCCCATCTTGCTCGGGCTCTGGCGGAAGGCTGCCCCCCGGAAGCCGCTTCGGACCTCGTGAGGGACTGGTGGAGCGTGTTGGCATCTCAAGGCATGCACCTGAATGCCCGGCTCGACCGGGACGTGGCGGCTCGCATTTGCCCGGAGCTCCTGCAATCGTGAGGTGTCCGCTCGCTGTCTTCGTTCCCGGGCTCGGCGCCCGCTCCGAGACGTTCATCCGTCGGCACGCCACCGAGCTTCTCCCCGGGCGGACAGTGGTACTGGCTGGCCGCCTGGCCGACGGCGCCGCCAAGCATTGGGATGCGACCGGCCCGCTGATCGACCTGGATGGTGTCAGCGACCCGCGGACGGTTTCCGGCTGGCTGCGGGAGTACGGCGTGACGGTTCTGCTGGGCGAATACCTGGACGCCTCGCTCCCCTGGTTGGGCCTCGCGCGCGAGCTCGGCATCCCGTTCTTCGCGCATGCGCATGGCTACGACGTCTCCCTCCGCCTGCGCGAACCGTACTACCGTATCGAGTACCTACGCTATAGACGGTGTGCAGGTGTAATCACAATGAGCGAGGCCAGCCGAAATCGCCTGATCGCGCTAGGGTTGGCACCGGAGAGGACACACTGCATCCCGTACGGCGTCGACGTTCCCGAGCGCTTCGTGCAGCGCCCGCCGCGTGCGTCGCTACGCCTGCTCGCGGTTGGTAGGATGGTAGCCAAGAAAGGGCCCATCCTGATGCTCGACGCCGTTCGGCAGGTACAGAGGAGTGGCGTCCGGATTCGTTTCGACCTCGTCGGTACAGGCCCGCTGGATGCCGGAGCAAGGCAGTTCGTCGCGACTCACGCGCTCGAACAGATCGTGACGCTGCACGGAGCCTGTGACCACACTCGAGTCAAGGAGCTCATGACAGGCGCTGATATCTTCGTGCAGCATAGCGTCACCGATCCAGAAACCGGTGACGAGGAAGGGCTGCCGGTCGCCATTCTCGAGGCCATGTCCAGTGGGCTGCCCGTGGTGGCGACGAGGCACGCCGGCATCCCAGAGGCGGTGGACGATGGCATGACGGGCTTCCTCGTCGATGAGGGCGACACGGCAGCCATGGCAGAACGGATCGGCAGTCTCCTCCGGGATCGGGACCTGCGGCTCTCGATGGGGCACATGGGTTGGAATGTGGCGCGGACTCGATTCACCTGGGCGACGGAGCGGTCGAAGCTCCTGGGCCTGCTCGGGCTGTCGACCGCGACCATGGATCAGTAGCCGCAGCCTGAGCCTCTCACGAGGGGGCGATTGAAGACCACGCAGAGACTACTGTGCAGGCCGGCGTAGAAGAAGGGGCTGCCATGACAGGCTTCTTCGATCAGGGCCGGGGTCGTGTTCAGCATGCAGTTCGGGTCGAGATCCTCGATGAAGTACAAGCCTCCCTCGGTGAGACGTTGGTAGAAAAGCCGCAGCGTGGCGAGCTGATTGCTGTCCACGTGCGAGCCGTCGTCGATGATGATGTCGAAGCGCAGGCCGTTGAGTCGCTCGAAGAGCGCTTCCACCTGACGGGCGTCTGTCGAGTCACACAGGTGCGTCGTGATACGCGGCTCGTGGAATTGCGTGTCTGGCTGGACGTCGATGCCGTGGATGCTGGCATTGGGAAAATAGTCTCGCCAGGCGCGAAGCGAGCCGCCAGGACGGTAGCCCTCGAGGGCGTAGGACGCCATCGAAGAATGCGCGTCCGGCACCATCGTGCCGATGCCGATCTCGAGGATGTGCAGCGGCTCGAGTTGCCTGGACGACAGGAGCGCATGATAGACCGGCGTGTATCCGCCGAGGTCCTTGTCGCTCCCGTGCCGGTTGAAGAGTTGAGCCAGATCGGCCTGTGGGTGTTCGGTCACGACGCGGAGCCCTGGATGGTGCCGAGCATCCCCGCGAGCGATTCGGCCAGCGGCATTACGCCGACGTTTTTCACGTCCAGACGCGGCAGATCGTACAGGTCGCTCCCGGCTCGGACCGCCCCCGGTCGCGTGCTCACCGCAGCGGCATACCCCGCATCCCGGACACGCGCGATAACGTGCTCGTCACGGCTTCCATAGGGGTACGAAAACAAGGTGACCGCACGTCCAAGGACCGCCTCAAGGTGCTGACGGCTCCGCGCGACCTCTTGTGCCTGTACGTCGGATGGTTGCGCGGGGAGCAGCAGGTGGTGGACGGAATGCGCGCCAATCGAGTGACCGGGACGCGCGCCGAGTTTGCGGATCTCATGAGCCAACAACAGACGGTCGGCCTGTCGTGGGGAGAGGTCCCGGTCGCTCCACGCAGTGAGCGCAGCCATGGCCCGGTCCCGCTCATCGAGCGTTGCGCGGATCAGCGCGCGGTGGATCTCGAAGTAGGCCTTGGCCCGCTCCGACCGATCTCGTGTCGAAAACGACTCTTGTCCGTCTGCCAGGTCCAGCGTCAGGATTGATGGCGTGGGTTGGTCGGTCAACATGATGCGCGCGAGCGTGGTCCACCACGGCTCGTGTGCTTCCTGCAGACGATGTGTTGTGATGAAGAACGTTGCCGGGATTCCCAATTCCACGAGGATGTCGGAGGCTGTCTCCAGAGCGTCGATCGTCCCGTCGTCCAGGGTCACCGCGATGCACTCATTCGGCACGGTGCCTTGCGAGACCGCCTGCGCCAACGCCTCGAGCGGCACGATGCGGTACCGCTCGGCGACGTACTCGAGGTGCCCGCGAAACTCCGCCGGACTGACGCCGAGCCCGTGGGGATCCGGATCCATATCCGCCACGCGGTGATACATCAAGATACCGGCCACGCCCCGCGGGCTGGCCGGCGAGGCCGTGCGCGGAGGCCGTTTCATGGCGATCCGCGAGCTGCCATGCTTGACGGCCCGCACGCAGAAGATTAAGGGGCTCGCCCGCTCGCGCGTGTCAATTTCGGCTTGGCTCAAATCTTGCGAGGCGAGGCCGTAGATGAACGCGCCGCACGCCTTGCGGTTACCACGCGCCTCGATTTCGACGTTTTCCGGCGCGAAAGGGCCAGAGAACAATTCTCGGACGGCGGACTCCGTGAAGCGCCAGTGGTCCCCGTCGATGCCGTCGTCTTCGTAGTCGACCCGGGTGACAGCCGGGAGTGTTGCCAGCAGCACGGATCCCGGTCTGAGGATCCGGAACGCGTGTGAGACCGCAGCCTCGACGTCGTAGATCAGGTGTAGTGTCTGCGTCAGGATGAAGCAGTCGAACGACTCGTCGGGAATGGTCTCAGCGGCCGAAAGGTCGGCAATCATCGTCGCGTCGGTGTTCAACGGGTCGACGTCTAGCACCTCAGACCCCGAGACCGCGTCGCCACCGAACCACCGTGTGTAGCCGGCATCCTTCATCTCGAGGACGCGACCTCGGATGTCCGCGCGATGGCGCCGCAGAAAATGCTCGATGTAATAGCGATCGACCGGCTGTCCGCGATCGAGCCCCCAAATCGGACTGAACGTCGTGGACCGGCGGAAGTCGCCACGATTCACAGCGTCGACTCCCGTCTGCTCGAGCCAGGTCCTGACATCGCGGATTCGCGCGTCCACGATGTGGAGCTGGCGGTCGAGCTCCGCGCGGCGGCGCTCAAGATCGCGCCGATTGTTCCGCTGCTCCTGGAGGTACTGTTCCTTCGCCACCAGGAGGCTGGTGCCAGTTTTTACAACGGTCTGGCGATGGCTGGCGAGGATGCGAGTGAGCACGGGGAGGTGCGTTCGCCGCGAGACGGCCTGTTGATGGAGGGACCCCGGCCTCACGCGCTGGAGTAGGAGCGGCTCGTCGAGAATGGTGCCGCTGAACTCATGCTCCATCGCGCGAATCCAGAAATCCAGATCCATCGACGTTGGCAGCGTCGTGTCGAAGCCGCCGAGCGTCTCCCAGACGCGCCGCCGCATCAGCGCGGTAATCGGGATTGTGCCGCGCGTAAGCGCGGTCGAGAGCGCGCAGGGCGGCGGCGTCCAGACGTACGACGCTTCGCCAAAGCCGCGGACGGCCGTCGAGACAAAGTCCAGCGTCGGTTCTTGGTCGAGCATGGCGCAGGTCCGTTGCAGGTACTCCTCTTCGAGCACGTCGTCGCCGTCGAGGAACAGCAGATACCGTGACGACGTTTGGCTGACGCCGCAGTTGCGCGCCGCGCCTGGTCCCAGATGAGGCTGGCGGCACACGCGCACGCGGGGCGCCTCGATCCGATCGAGAGCCCGGTGTGTGTCGACATCGGTCGACCCATCGTCGACGACGACAATCTCCGATGCAGGGCATGTCTGCGCGACGACGCTCTCCACGGCCTCGGCAATCAGCCGTCCGAGGTTGAAGCACGGGATTACGACGGCGGTCCCGCTCAGCGGCTGCTCCATGGCAGTCATGGGGCCGGCGGCAGTGGCCGCGTGCTCTCGCCACCAGCAGCACGCTTCCGGCGAAAGAGGCGTACCGCACGCAGGAGGTCCAAGCCGCCGCGAAGCGGCGCCGTCAGGCGCCAGCTCAGCGATCGGCGCAGCGCGGCGACCTCGGATATCGCGGCGCTGAGTCTGCGCTCCGAATCCTGGGCCTTGTCGCGCAGCCTCGCGAGCTCGCGATGGAGCGCATCGACGCTCGCCCGAGTCTCGCGGTCCGCTCGTGCCTCCTCGAGCTTCCGCTCCAGACGGGCGAGCTCCTCGCGCCGCCTGGCAACGAGCGGCGCCAACCAACCGTCGAGCGTCCGGTCCAGCTCGTAGGTCATCTTCAACAGATCGCAACTCAGCGACTCGCGCATGAGCAGGAGTTCGAACAAGTTTTGCTGGTAGCTCACCTCATGCTTGGCGATGAGGCGGCGCAGGTGATCGAGGCGCTGGCTGTCCGGCACGCCATCGTCGGGAGGCCATTCGCATTCCGAAATAAACAGCGGTTCGGCCAGAATCAAGCCGTGAAACCCCTGCTCGACGAGCGTGATCCAAAGATCCCACGCCTCGCAACCGGGGATCGGTACAGTGCTGTCAAAGCCGCCGACCGCCGTGAGCGCCGGTCTTCGGACGAGCGCCGCCGGCGCGACCGTGCATTCGTGGAGCAGCGCCGGAAAGTCGCAGCGCTCTGGCCTCCACACGCCGTCGCCGCTTGCACGTGCCTGCACCCAGCCGGAGAGGAACGCCACGCCGTTGTCCGCGTCGAGTCGCGCCACGGCGCGCTCCAGAAAGGTCCCGGAAAGCTGGCACCTAGGATCGAGAATCGTAACGTACGCGCCAAGCGCGTGGTCGATTCCGCAGTTCCACGCTCGAACGGGTCCTCGGTGTTCCATATGAATCACCCGCGTCCGAGGCCACGGCGCTGCCGCCAGCAACTGGCGGGTCTCCGGATCGGTCGACCCGTCGTCGACGATCAGTACCTCGAAGTCCTGCCACGTCTGGGCCAGAATGGGCGACATCACATCTTCGAGCGCCCTTCCTAGATCGTGACAGCGAAGCACCAACGATACGCGGGGGCTCGTGGGACTCGTCATCTGTCAGGCCTCAGCTTCGTGTGGCACGGACCGCGACGAGCAACGGATGCCATTGATCCGTACACGCCGGATCGAAGTCCGGCAATTCCTCGACGGCAAGGCCGTGAAGTGAGGCGACGTACGACGCGGCGTAACCGATGGGGCGGACGCTGAAGCCGTCGAGGGGAAACACTTCTGAGAACAGCCGCCTGGCCGACGCTTCGGTCCAGCCCCAGGACGTGGATTCGCGGGAACTGGCGGTCATCAAACCAGGCGCGAGGGGCAGCATCCACAGGAGTATGCCCCCGGTGCGGAGCACCCGGCGGGTTTCAGCCAGCGTGCCACGTGCCCTTCGCGGTGCGCCAAGCCCCGACATCGCGACAATGCAATCCAGTGACTGTTCGGCGAGCGAAGCAAGGCTGCTCGGATCCTCCAGCATCGTGGTATCCGTTCGCGGGCCGTTCGCCGCCGCCAATGTCCGGAGCCTGGACGATGAGCCGATGCACGCGACCCGGCCTGCGATGTCTGCCGCATGTTGGGCCAGGAACAGATCCAGGTAGCACTCCGCCACAGATGTTCCACGTCGCGTGGCGTCGAAGCCGGTCGGCATTCCCGCTAGGTCGCCCCACTCGAGGGGCGGGCACCCAACGCTCCGCAAGGCGCCGGTGGTCTCGGCGATTCGATGCTCGAGCGCTTGTCGTTCCTCACGGAGTGCAGCGTCGCGCCGCGCCAGTCCGGCCAGATGCTGTCGCTGTTCCTGGATCAGCACGTCCTTGGCCAGCAGGACCTCGGGCCCGGCCTCCGAAAGGACCGCGCGATGTTTCAAGAGGACCGTTTCCATCGCGCGGAGCTGCCCGCCTCTCGCCACCAGCGTATGGTGGACCGAATCCCGGCGAACCCGGTATTGCAGCAGCGGCTCAGGGACAACGTGGCCGGAAAAACCTGCAGCGAGAGCGGATACCCAGAAGTCCAGGTCTTCACAGCCTCCGAGCAGCGTCTCGTCGAACCCACCCACTGCCTCCCAGAGCCGGCGACGGAAGATCGAGGCAGGATGGGCAGGCCCTCGTATGAGTGCCGACGCCGCGGATCCCGGCTCGGGGATCCATAGATACGAAGCGTCCCCGAACGCTTGAATCGCGGTGGTCACGAACCCGCTGCCGGGGTCTTGATCCAATACGGCGGCTGTCGCCTCCACATAGTCCGGGGTGAGGCGGTCGTCCGCGTCCAGCGTGATGATGTAGGGAGATGATGTGAGACGAATGCCGCAGTTGCGCGCCGCCGAGACGCCGCCGTTCGGAGTCGTGATCACGGTGGTTCCGTGGGCGCGAAGCTCGGCGAGTTCATGCCGCGTGAAGAGGTCGGTGGAACCATCGTCGATGATCACAATCTCCGCCGCACGCCGCGTCTGCGCCTGGACGCTCTCCAGCGCGCTACGTACGAAGCGCCCAGTGTTGTAGCAGGGAATGATGACCGCGACGGCGTCGTCCATGCCGCGTGAGCCGCAACGCACCTATCCCGTCAGGGCGCCGACATGGCCGGCGTGGGCCACACGACCCGCCAACGGAAACTGCGCGGAGGTTCCGCCAAGCAGCTTAAGGTACCGTTCGGTGATTGTGCGAGGGCTGCCTTCCTGCACTATCCGCCCCTTCTCGATGAGGATGCCGCGATCGCAGAACCGATTGACGGTCTCGTCACTATGGCTCACCAGCAGGATGGTGTGCCCCGATGCGTTGAGCTCGCGGAAGCGGCTCTCGCATCGAGCCTTGAAGCCGGCATCGCCGACGGCGAAGATCTCGTCGAGCACGAGCACTTCGCGCACGGCCTTGAACGCAATCGAGTACGCCAGGCGGGACGCCATCCCGCTGGAGTAGTGCTGCAACTTCATCCGCGCAAAGCGCTCCAGCTCCGCGAACGCGAGAATCTCGTCCGTGGCCGCCCGGAGCTCGACCAGGCTCATCCCCATGACCGACCCGAGCAGCAGGATGTTGTCGAGCGCGTCGAGCTCGGGGTTCCATCCCACCCCCAGCTCGAGGATGGGCGTTAGGGGCGCTCGTACGCGGACCGAGCCCGAGTCGGGCTGGTAGATGCCCGCGAGAATCTTCAGCAGAGTGCTCTTGCCCGATCCGTTCCGTCCCATGATGCCGAGCGTCTCACCGCGCTCGACCGAGAAGGCGATGTTGTCGAGAACCTGCAGGCGCTCGACGGCACGCGGCCGGAACAGATCCAGCACGTGCTCGCGGACCGTCGCGCGGTGGACGCTCGGAATCAGGAAGCTCTTGCTGACGCCCTCGACCGTGATGATGGCCATGCCGTTCAGAGGTATTCAGCCGCGCGCGGCGAGAGACGTCGAAAGAGAACAAGCCCGGCCCCGAAGATGACCCCCGTCATCAACAGCAGCAACCAGTGCGCGCGCAACGTGGGTACGGATCCCTCGATCAGCACCGCGCGTGAAAACTGGATGATCGGCGTCGGCGGCCACAGGTAGAGGTAGAAGTGGAACCGCTCGGGAATCGTTCCCAGTGGATAGATGATGGGGGCCAGAAAGAACCCGGCCTGGATGATCACGTCCCACACCTGGTTCAAATCGCGGTATTTGAGGAAGAGCACGCTGCTGGCGAGCGAGATGCCGGTGGCCATCAGCACTAGGGACACGACGTAGACGAGGTAGAGGCCGAGGTGGGGCAGACCGAGCGGCCGGCCGGTGGACACCAGGAAGGCGATGAGCGCCACGCTGAAGATGCTCAGCGAGATGAGGGCGTTCGCTCCGGCCGTCACCACCACAATCCAGGACGGGAAGCGCGCCTTGTTCAGCAGGTAGCCCTTGGTGAAGAGCGACAGCAGCCCCGATTTTGTGCCTTCGGAGAAGGCCTCGTAGAGGAAGATGCCCAGGATCAAATTGATTCGGTACGCCGGTTCCGCCACGAAGACGAACGAAAACACGCTCAAGAGCACGACGAACATTGCGAGCGGCTTCAACAACGCCCAGAGGAACCCGCCAACGGTGCCGTGGTATCTGGTCTTGAAATCCGTGCGGATCAGCGTCCAGATCAGGCCGGCTGGGACAAACGACCTGAGGCCGACGGGGGGAGCCGCAGTGGAAAGCGGGAAGGCGGGCATCAGCACTCGGGCGTGTCAGGGCCAGTCATTGTCCAGGCTCAGCCTCAACGGCGGCCTGCTCGCCAAACCGTAATGCCTGCAAGCACGATGCCGCCTGACAATCGCCGCCGCGGACCGGCAAGCACGGACGGTGCCGAACCGACACGCCCCACGAAGTCGCCTTATAGAAGGCTGCGGGAGTCGAACAGACTGTGACGACATCGGAGACGGCCGCAGTCGTTGTGAACTACGGGACAGCCGCCAGCACGCTTGCAGCCGTGCGATCGTTGCTGGTCTCCGGCATGCTCCCGCCCCGCATTGTTGTCATCGATAACGACTCGAAGGACGGTTCGCTCGACATGCTGCGAAGGCAGCTCGCCGGAGTTGGATTGATCGCGGCTCCCATCAACAATGGCTTCGCAGCCGGCTGCAACCTCGGGATTCGCCACGCGATGGGCGGCGACGCTGACCGCGTGTTATTGCTGAACAGCGACGCAACGGTCGATGCTGACTGCCTGGGTGTCATGCAAGACGCGTTGGAGACTGCACCCGACTTGGGCATTGTCGGCCCCAAGATCGTATCATCGGTTGGGCCGGGACACGTCGAATCCATCGGCATCCGGTACTCGCGTTGGACGGGCAGAATGCGGCACCTTGGGTCTGACCGCCCAGAGACGGCCGTTGGTCAACCGGACAGCCACGTTGTCGATGGCGTGAGCGGTTGCGCGATGCTCATCCGCCGCGAGGTATTCGAGCGAGTAGGCCTGCTACGCGAGGAGTACTTCTTCGGGTTCGAAGATCTCGACTTCTGCCTTCGCGCTCGCGCCGCGGGGTTTCGGATCGCGTGCATCGGCAGTGCGACCGTGCGCCATCACGGGAGCCTCACGATTGGTCGACGATCCGGCGAACGAATCTACTTCGCCACCCGCAACCACTTGCTGCTGGCGACGAGGTTCGGCCCGGGCGCCGCGCCCTTGCGGTGGGCCCGCATCGTCTGCGTGATCGCGCTCAACCTCGCGCACGTGTTGATCACATCGGAGGTGCCCAAACGGGCCGGGCTCATCGGGTTCCTTGTTGGGGTGAAGGACTGGGTGGCCAGTCGATTCGGGCGTGCTCCGTCCAGCGTCTCGGGCAAGGCCTGACGATGCCTGGCGCCTGAGCAGGATCGAGTGCCGATCGAGCACAAGTTGAGTAATCTGCAGGACGAAGGATGACTCCCGTGACAGGGAGTCACTGTTTCGCCGACTAAAGTCGCTCGTTTCAGATGGCAAGGGGTGAGCGGCGTCCAGGCTGTTGGGTCTCGGCCCACACAAAAGGGGCGCGGCCCTTGCAGCCGTCTCAATCTTCATGCGCATCCTCCAGGTGACCTCCTACTACGAGGACGCGTGGGCCTACGGCGGCATCCCGCGCGTGGCCGGGGCCACGGCGCGCGCGCTGGCCTACCGCGGCCACGACGTCACCGTCTGCACCACGGATGCCTGCAGCGCCGATAGCCGGTTGGCCAGCCGAACAGCTCCGCCGCCCACCGGTGCCCCCACCCCCCACCTTCAGGCCATCCACGCCTCTGCGGTGGACGTCCGCGTGTTTTCGAACCTGTCGAACCGCCTGGCGTACCATCTGCAGTTCTTCACCCCGCGCGGCATGAACCGGTACCTCGAGGCGCATGCCGGCGATTTCGACATCGCACACCTGCACGGCTGTCATCACTTGCCCGGAGCCTTCGCCTCGCGTCACCTCCGGCGCGCAGGCGTCCCTTACGTCCAGACAACCCACGGCACGGCACCCTACATCGAGCGGCGGCGCGTCGCCAAGCGTGTCTTCGATCTGACGGTTGGCCGGGGCGTCCTGCAGGGGGCCGCCCGAGTCATCGCCGTGTCCGACTCGGAGCGCGACCAGTTGCTGGAGTTCGGTGTGCCTGCGGACGCCATCCGCGTGATCCCCAATCCCATCGAGCTTCACCACTTCGGCCGCACGGTCCCGAACGAATTCCGCCGGCGCGTCGGGCTCGATCGCCAGACGCCGCTGGTCATGTATCTCGGAAAGTTCACGCCGCGCAAGCGCCTGGACGTGCTCGTCAAGGCGTTCGCAGCCCTCGATCGTCCCGACGCACGCCTCGTCATCGCTGGCAACGACATGGGCTACGCAAACACGCTTCAGGCCCACCTCGCCGAATTCGGGGTCGCCGATCGGACGCTCCTGCCCGGCCTTCTCGTCGGGCACGACCGTCTGGCGGCTCTGGCCGACGCCGACGTGGTGGCATATCCGTCCGAGCAGGAAGTCTTCGGCCTGGTTCCGGTCGAGGCGCTGCTCTGCGGCACCCCGGTGATCGTGGCGAACGACAGCGGTTGCGGTTATGTCGTTGGTCAGGCGGGCGGTGGGCTGCTGGTGGACCCTGGGAGCGTCGACCAGCTGCGTGTCGCCCTGTCACGAGTGCTCGACGACCGCCACACCTGGCGTCAGCGAGCCCAAGATGCCGCGGTCAACATACGCCAG
The DNA here is from genome assembly GCA_052389315.1 of Acidobacteriota bacterium. Lineage (GTDB taxonomy): Bacteria > Acidobacteriota > Vicinamibacteria > Vicinamibacterales > UBA2999 > JACCSI01. The sequence goes on along the minus strand of JBQTIE010000038.1, from coordinate 781 downwards.
TACGACAGTCACCGGATCGCGGGAGTGCTCGAAGACCTTTACCGTGAGCTGGTCGTGGAACCCGCGCCGATCCTCGCGCAGGTCGCCGGATGAACGATCAGGCCACGGGCGTGACGTTCCTCATCCCCGTCCACAACGGGGCGCGCTGGCTGGACGAGGTGCTGGACGCCATCCTGGCCCAAGAGCAAGGGTGTCCGATGGAGATCGTGGTCGTCGAGGACGGCAGCACGGACGCCTCGCCAGAGATGCTGGCGCGCCGTGCGGCGCACGGGGAGATCCTCGTGATCCCAGGGCCCCGTCGCGGCGCGACTGCGGCGCTCAACGAAGGGCTCAAACACGCCACGCACCCGATCATCTGCCAGGTAGACCAGGACGTCGTCCTGCTGCCGGGATGGTTGAACGCGCTGCTAGACGCGCTGAGCGACCCGGAGGTCGGGGCGGCACAAGGGTATTACGTCAGCGTGCGTGGCGGGACGATGTGGGCGCGGGTGATGGGCCTCGATCTCGAGCACCGCTATCATCGGCTGCAAGGCCGCATGGTCGATCACGTCTGCACCGGCAACACCGCCTACCGCGCGTCGGCCCTCCGAGCGGTCGGCGGCTTCGACGAGGCCCTGGGCTACGGTTACGACAACGACGTCAGCTACCGACTGGCGGAGGCTGGCTATCGACTGGTCATCCGCCGCGATGCGAAGAGTCTGCACCGCTGGCGTGACGGGTGGTGGACGTACCTGGTCCAGCAGTACGGGTTTGGCTATGGGCGGCTCGACCTGGTGGCAAA
>JBQTIE010000037.1:0-2712 GCA_052389315.1 Acidobacteriota bacterium | reverse complement strand
CAGCTCGAGGGCACGTCCAGCTCGACCGCCACCTTCAAGCAGCCTGGCGAGTATGTCCTTCGTGTCCGCGCCGATAATTTCGGTCGGCTCGACACGTCCGCCGGCAACCAGTGCTGCTGGACGAACGCGTACATCAAGGTGACGGTGACGCCGTAGGCGCGGCCCGGCCCCGCGCCGCCGACGCGAGGCCAGCGCAGCGGATCGTCAGCGCGCGCCGCCTGCTCGCGATCGGCGTGCCCCTGGCCGACGCGGTCAGCGCCACGCACGGGCGAGGCATCACCCATCGGGATCTGAAACCGGCGAACGTGATGATCACGCCGGACGGCCACGTGAAGGTGCTGGGCCGTCGTCGATCGACGCGGCGTTCGTCGCCTCTGGTTCGGCGCCGACCCGGAGACAAAGCGCCGGCGTACCTCGGTGGGCGCTCGGGCCGGGGCGCTGGCGGTGATCGCGGTGGACGTGATGGCCTGGCAGTCGCGTTCGGGTCCCGCGGTGCAGTCACCGGATGCGCTGACGGATGGAGTCACCGTCGAGTCGGTCGTGTCGGTCGTGTCGGTCGCAAGGGGGTGTGTTCCTCTACGACCACGAGACGCTCCAATACACCGAGCTCGTGCGGGATGGGAGCGAGCCGGTCTGGCTGCCGGACGGGCGGCAGGTCATCTATCGTGCCGGGGCCAACCGAGAGCTGAGAGCCGTGGATCTGCGAACGCGCGACGTCCGATCCGTGTTCGCGCTCAACCGCGAGACGCTCGTCGGTTCTGAGATCTCCGCCGATGGCACCGAGATCTTCGTCATGATCATGAATACGCAGGCCGACATCGTGATGGCCAGGCTGTCGGCGGGGCGGTGATGCGCCACGCCGCCTGCGGCATCCTCGCGCTCGCCATTCTGCACGTGGCGCCTGCGGCCTCGACGCCGACGCGTCTCGCGGCGGCGCTCGAGCCGGCCGGCGCTGCGGCCGCGGCCCTGCCTCGGCTCCGCAGCCTGCTCGTGAGCTGGCGCGGCGATCTCGTACTGGAGCGGTATTACCACGGCGCCCGCGCCACAACCCCTGCGAACGTCAAGTCGGTCTCGAAGAGCGTGATCTCCGCGCTCGTTGGCATTGCCGTGGCCCGCCACCTGATCCCCGGCGTCGATCAGCCGATCGTCGAGTACTTTCCCGAGCTCGCTCGCGATCGCGACGCGCGCAAGCGCGCCATCACCATCGAAGACCTGCTGACGATGCGTTCGGGGTTGGAATCGACGAGCGGGCGGGGATACGGCGCGTGGGTGCAGAGCCCCAACTGGGTCCGCTACGTCCTGGCGCGGCCGGCGACCGGCGCGCCCGGCCAACGCGTGGAGTACAGCACGGGCAGCTCGCACCTCCTGTCGGCGATTGTCACGAAAGCCGCCGGGATGAGCACGTGGCGCTTCGCGCAGGAGCAGCTCGCCAAGCCGCTGGGTTTTTCCCTGGCGCCGTGGATGCAGGATCCGCAGGGCGTTTTCTTCGGCGGCAACGAGATGGTGATGACGCCGCGACAGATGGTCGCGGTCGGCGAGCTGTACGCCCGCCGGGGTCGCGTCGGCGATCGCCAGCTGCTGCCCGCCTCCTGGATCGATCGCACCATCGTCCCGCGCGGGAGATCGCGGTGGGGCAGCGACCGGGAGTACGGGTACGGCTGGTGGATTCGCGAGCTGGGCGGCTACGCGACCTACTATGCATGGGGCTACGGCGGCCAGTTCATCTTCGTGGTGCCCGATCTCGACCTGGTGGTGGTCACCTCATCGCGCTCGGATGTGAGCCGCGAGCGCCGCGATCACAACGACGCCATCTACGACATCGTCGGGCGGCTGATCGTGACGCCGGTGGCGGCTGTCGAGTGAGCGGAAACGACCGGTCGAGCCGTCACACAGGGCTCGCGTGGGTCATGCGGGCAGCGTGCGCGGCAGCCATGGCGGTCGCGCCTGGCCCGCTCCACACGCCGCTGGTGCGCGTCCGGCGGCCATCGCCGGCCTGGGACAAAGGCACGCGGCAACTGCCGCCGTGACGCTGGAACTCGTCGAGCCAGCGCCAGCTCTCGTGCGTGATTCCGCCGTCGGTCTTGCGCCAGTTTCGCTGAGGCTCACGACACGCAGTGGAATCGCGAGGCGGTCGCCGCGGCCGTGAGCCGCGTGCGACGATGCGCCGATGGGCCTGACGTACGTCGATGGCCGCGTGCGCGTTGCCGGTCAGCGTCGTCGCCCTCGATCCGTTCGCTTTCTCGTCGACTCTGGCGCCGTGTACTCGGTGCTGCGGCGTGCCGACTGGCAGGCCCTGGGCCTGAGGCCCGAACGCGAGCTGGAGTTCGTGCTCGCCGACGGCACCACGCTCACCCGAGGGGTGAGCGAGTGTACATTCGAGCTGAAAGGCCGAAAGGCCACCTCCCCGGTCGTGCTCGGTGAGACCGAAGACGAGGCGCTCCTTGGCGCAGTCACGCTCGAAACGCTGGGACTCATCCTGAATCCCCTCAGCCGGACGCTGCAGCCGATGCGGATGGTGCTGGCGCGCGCGGCGGTGACGACGCGGTAGGGCGATCCATTTGCACCCTTATGGCTGGCCTGAACGTTCGTCTGTCGTCGCCAGCGGCGGCACCGGCGTGTCCGGGCGAATGGGCGGCCGCCTGGTGTGGAAATCGGTCGCCCGCTCGAAGGCGTGCGCGAGGGCGAGCACCTTGCCCTCGGAGAAGCGCGGGC